>NZ_JAWDJH010000009.1:0-215826 GCF_032465635.1 Enterococcus sp. 2STP | reverse complement strand
AACACCACAGTGTGGTGGCGATAGCGAGAAGGATACACCTGTAACCATGCCGAACACAGAAGTTAAGCTTCTTAGCGCCGATTGTAGTGAGGGGTTGCCCCTTGTGAGAGTAGGACGTCGCCACGCTTAAGTTATCCATGGAGGTTTAGCTCAGCTGGGAGAGCATCTGCCTTACAAGCAGAGGGTCAGCGGTTCGATCCCGTTAACCTCCATATGAGCCGTTAGCTCAGTTGGTAGAGCATCTGACTTTTAATCAGAGGGTCACAGGTTCGAGCCCTGTACGGCTCATATTTTTGCGGGTGTGGCGGAATTGGCAGACGCACTAGATTTAGGATCTAGCGCCTTACGGCGTGGGGGTTCAAGTCCCTTCACCCGCATAATTTAAGTTTTACATGCCGGCTTAGCTCAGTTGGTAGAGCATCTGATTTGTAATCAGAGGGTCGAGGGTTCAAGTCCTTTAGCCGGCATCTTTAAACACGCGGAAATAGCTCAGTGGTAGAGCACCACCTTGCCAAGGTGGGGGTCGCGGGTTCGAACCCCGTTTTCCGCTTTGCCAAAGCAATCGCGCCGGGGTGGCGGAACTGGCAGACGCACAGGACTTAAAATCCTGCGGTGAGTGATCACCGTACCGGTTCGATTCCGGTCCTCGGCATTTTAAATATGCGCCCATAGCTCAACTGGATAGAGTGTTTGACTACGGATCAAAAGGTTAGGGGTTCGACTCCTCTTGGGCGCGTAGTCTTTTTTATTTTTTAAACGGGAAGTAGCTCAGCTTGGTAGAGCACTTGGTTTGGGACCAAGGGGTCGCAGGTTCGAATCCTGTCTTCCCGATTTTTTTTATCTTGCTTTTTGTTTTCAAATGATTTATAATTTTTTTAAATTGAATATGCGCCCATAGCTCAACTGGATAGAGTGTTTGACTACGGATCAAAAGGTTAGGGGTTCGACTCCTCTTGGGCGCGTCGATACGGAATAGTATATTCCGTATTTTTTTTTTTGTTGATTCTAAAGGATTTATTTAACAAAAAGCGTTCTTCTTTCTTTCTATTACCAAATTCGTTATAATTAAGGTCAATATTAGTCAAAGGGAATGAATAAGATGGCACATCAGAATACCTCGGATTTAATTGAATCATATATAAAGAAAATTCTGGAAAATAGTGAAATGATCGAGATTCGAAGGATTGAAATGGCAGACCTCTTTAACTGTGTTCCTTCACAAATCAACTATGTGATTAATACCCGTTTTACCATCCAACGCGGTTATTTAGTAGAGAGCAAACGCGGGGGTGGCGGTTATATACGAATTGCGAAAGTAAGAATTTCAGATAAAAAACAGTTACTTGAGCAGATAAATCAGTTGTTTGATGATACAATCAGTGAGAAAAATGCTTTTGCTATTATTCAAAAACTTTATGAAGACCAAATAATTACAAAAAAAGAAGGAAACTTGATGTTAAGTGCAATTGCAAAAAACACATTGAATTTCAATGAATTTGAAGATCATACACGTGCTCGGATTCTCCGAGCATTTCTGGAACGTTTAAGTTATGAAGATGGGAAGTGAGATTAGATGGAAGAACTTTTTACTGAAAGAGCCCAAGCGGTATTAGAAATTGCACAAGAAGAAGCAAAACGATTAAAACATCAATCAGTTAGTTCAGAGCATGTTTTACTAGCATTAGTAGTTGAACAAAATGGAATTGCTGGAAAAGTATTACGTGAAATGGATTTGAATGAGACAGAAATTTATGAAGAAATTGAACATCTGATTGGTTATGGCGGTATCCGTTCTTACCCTAAAGGAGTCTTTCTTCCATATTCTCCAAGAATGAAACAAGTTTTTGCTTTAGCTAGCAGCGAAGTAAAGAAAACGGGTTCTCAAAAAGTTGGAACAGAACATATTTTGATGAGCTTATTAAAAGATGAAAGTATCATGGCTACTCGAATCATGATCAACTTAGGTATCAGCCTTTCAAAAGCCCGACAAGTTCTGAAACAAAAAATGGGACTAGCTGGTGATTCGGGTGGAAAGGGAATGAATCGTCGTAGAAATATACAAGATAAACGGCAAACACCGCAAGGAACACCTACACTGGATTCATTAGCACGCGATTTGACGAAATTAGCAAAAGAAAACAAGTTGGACCCAGTTGTTGGTCGTTCTAGAGAAGTCAAACGGCTTATTCAGATTCTTAGCCGACGGACAAAGAACAACCCTGTACTGGTGGGCGAACCTGGTGTAGGTAAAACAGCCATTGCTGAAGGACTAGCGCAAAAAATCATTTTAGGAGAAGTACCAGAAGACATGCAAGAAAAGCGCCTGATGATGCTTGATATGGGATCTTTGGTTGCTGGTACGAAATATCGCGGTGAATTTGAAGATCGAATGAAAAAAGTCATCGACGAAATCTATAATGATGGTCAAGTAATCTTATTCATTGATGAATTGCATACCTTGATTGGTGCAGGTGGAGCAGAAGGAGCAATTGATGCTTCGAATATCTTGAAGCCGGCGTTAGCTCGAGGAGAATTACAAACGATCGGAGCAACGACCCTAGATGAATATCAAAAATATATCGAAAAAGATTCTGCATTAGAGCGACGTTTTGCACGAATTCAAGTAGATGAACCAACTCCTGAAGAAGCGGAAGAGATTCTTCAAGGATTACGTTCAAGATATGAAGAGCACCACGGGGTAGAGATTACAGATGAAGCTGTGCGGGCAGCAGTGAATCTTTCTGTTCGTTATATCACTTCTCGTCAACTACCTGATAAAGCTATTGATTTGATTGATGAATCAGCAGCGAAAGTCCGTTTGGATCAAACCGATCACTTAACAAAATCAACTGTAATCAAATTAGAAATTGATGAATTAGTACAAGAAAAAGAAGCAGCAATCCAAAAACAAGACTTTGAAAATGCTGCGCAATTACGTAGACAAGAAAAAGCACTACGTAAAAAGCTACAAAAAGTTTCTGCAATCGAAGCAAAACAGGAACAAGGATATGCTGATCGTGTAACAGAAGAAGATGTTGCTACAGTTGTATCGGAGTGGACTGGTGTCCCTCTACAGCAGTTGGAGAAAAAAGAAAGTGAACGTTTGTTAGAATTGGAAGGTCTCCTGCATGAACGTGTGGTTGGTCAAGATGAGGCTGTCAAAGCAGTTTCACGCGCCATCCGTCGTGCACGAAGCGGCTTGAAAGATCCTGACCGTCCAATTGGGTCATTTATGTTCCTTGGACCAACTGGTGTCGGAAAAACAGAATTGGCCAAAGCACTTTCAGAAGTCATGTTTGGAAGCGAAGATGCCCTGATCCGTGTTGATATGTCAGAATTTATGGAAAAATACAGTACAAGCCGATTAATCGGATCTCCTCCAGGATACGTAGGGTATGATGAAGGTGGACAGTTGACAGAAAAAATTCGTCAAAAACCATATTCAGTGATTCTCTTAGACGAAGTGGAGAAAGCACATCCAGATGTTTTCAATTTACTTCTGCAAGTATTGGATGATGGTCATTTAACAGATTCTAAAGGTAGAAAAGTGGACTTTAGAAATACGATCATGATTATGACTTCAAATATCGGAGCGACACAAATCCGAGAAGAAAAAAATGTCGGATTTAATGTCCAAGATGTCACGAAAGATCACAAAGCCATGCAAAAACGTATCTTAGAAGAGTTAAAGAAAGCTTTCCGACCTGAATTCTTGAATCGAATTGATGAGACTGTCGTCTTCCACTCATTGAGTAAAGATGAAATCCATACAATCGTCCAAATTATGAGTAAAGCGATTATCAAACGCTTGAAAGAACAAGATATTCAAGTGAAAATCACCCCATCTGCAATCGATGTGATCGGGAAAGCCGGATTTGATCCTGAATATGGTGCACGTCCAATCCGTCGTGCACTTCAAAAAGAAATTGAAGATCGATTGAGCGAGGCGTTGCTTGGCGGAGAGATTCGTTTAGGTGACCACGTAACAGTAGGTGCTTCAAAAGGAAAAATCACATTGAATGTTCGCGGACCTAAAAAGGAAACAGTAGGTTCCCTATAGGTACTTGGTCTATGTAGCTGGATTTTTATAATAGTAAGACTTGATTAAGAGGTTGTGACAAGATTTTTGTCACAATCTCTTTTTATATTTGGACAGAATATACCGAACTTTATTTTGACTTTTTGTGAAATAATTTTCAAAAATCCGACTTTAAATAGAAGAAGTATTGGAAAGTTTTTAGAGCTATGCTACTATTATGAAGTTGTAGGAGGAGGAAATTATGATCGAACTCATAACCACAGTAGAGACTATCAAACAAGCAGAACAGTTGCTTGCTGCAGGTGCAGACACACTATATTTCGGTGAAGAGCAATTTGGATTGCGTCTGCCTGCTTCATTTACACGAGAAGAACAGCGACAATTAGTAGAATTAGCACACAAGCATGGTAAAAAAGCAAATATTGCTGTAAATGGGATCATTCATCCTGAAAAAATGAAAAATGTACCTGAATATTTGGCTTTTTTAAAAGAAATAAACGTAGATGTGATCACAGTTGGTGATACAGGTATCATTTATACGATGAAAAAAAATCCTGAATTGCGTATACCGTATATTTATGATGCTGAAACATTAGTAACGAGTGCACGTCAAATCAATTTTTGGGCGAAAAAAGGCGCAGTTGGCGCAATACTTGCTCGTGAAGTTCCTTTTGAAGAGATGAAGGCGATGGAAGAAAAACTCGACATCCCTGTAGAAATCCTTGTGTATGGTGCTACATGCATCCATCAATCCAAACGTCCACTGCTACAGAATTACTATAACTATACGAAGCAAGACGAACAAAAAGATCGTGAAAGAGGTCTTTTTATCTCGGAACCTAAAAAAGAAGAGACACATTATTCTATTTATGAAGATAGTCATGGCACACATATTTTTGCCAGTAATGATCTAAATCTCTCGAATGAATTGAATGAACTTTATCAGCATCATTACCGTACATGGAAATTGGACGGGTTATTTACTCCAGGCGAAAATTTCGTGAATATCACTCAACTATTCGCCGAAGCAAAAAAACAAATTTTAGAAGGCAGCTGGGATCAAGCAAAAGCAGAAAAATTGACGAGCGAAATCAACAAATTACATCCTGAAAACCGTGAATTAGATACAGGATTCTTTTATATTGATCCTTCTGCTATCAAATAAGGAGTATGATGAATGAAATGACAGTAAAAAGAAAATTGAAACGTCCAGAAGTCTTAGCGCCAGCAGGAACACTGGAAAAGTTAAAAACAGCGATCCATTATGGAGCAGATGCAGTATATATTGGCGGAAATGCGTATGGTTTAAGAAGCCGTGCAGGCAATTTTACTTATGAAGAAATGGCTGAAGGGGTTGCTTTTGCAAAAGAACACGATGCAAAAGTGTACGTGGCTGCTAATATGGTCACCCATGAAGGAAATGAAGAAGGCGCTGGGGAATTTTTCCGCAGTCTGCGCGATGTCGGTATTTCTGCAGTGATCGTTTCTGATCCAGCTTTGATCGAAATTTGCGCGACAGAAGCTCCAGGTCTGCCGATCCATTTATCCACTCAAGCTTCAGCAACCAATTTTGAGACATTGGAATTCTGGAAAGAGGAAGGGTTGGAACGTGTCGTTTTAGCTCGTGAAGTTTCAATGGAGGAAGTGGCAGAGATCCGTAAAAATACGGATATCGAAATCGAAGCATTTATTCATGGAGCCATGTGTATCTCTTATTCTGGTCGCTGCACATTGTCCAACCATATGTCAATGCGGGATGCGAATCGTGGCGGATGCTCTCAATCTTGTCGCTGGAAATATGGATTGTTCGATATGCCTTTTGGTCAAGAACGAAATAGTTTGACTGATACAGGAGAAATTGAAGAAGAATTCTCGATGAGTGCAGTTGATATGTCCATGATCAAGCATATTCCAGAATTGATTGAAAACGGCGTAGACAGCTTCAAGATCGAAGGAAGAATGAAATCGATCCATTATGTATCTACAGTGTCAAACGTCTATAAAGCAGCTGTAGACAGCTATATGGAAGATCCTGAAAACTATGTCTGCAAACAAGAATGGATCGACGAGTTATGGAAAGTGGCACAACGAGAGTTAGCTACAGGCTTTTATTACAATACACCAACTGAAAACGAGCAATTATTTGGTGAACGTCGTAAAATCCCAGTATATAAATTTGTCGGTGAAGTATTATCTTATGATGAGGCAACACAGATTGCTACGATACGTCAGAGAAACTTATTCTCTGTAGGGGATGAAATCGAATTTTATGGTCCAGGGTTCAGTCATTTCAGTCAAACAGTCGAAATCATGCATAATGAAGAAGGGGAATCCATTGACCGAGCACCAAATCCAATGATGGTTTTGACCATGCCAGTCGCACAACCAGTAAAACCTGGAGATATGATCCGGAAACGCAAATAAAGAAAAGCTGATACATCCTTGTTTCAAGCATCTTCGCATACAAAATTCAAGAAAAGTGTTACACTTGTTTTCTGTAGAAAAAGGATCGTTAATTAAATGCTTTAATTGATCTCTTCAATAAGGAGGAACAAAATGCAAATATATGATTACATCGTAATTGGTGGCGGCTCTGGCGGTATTGCTTCAGCAAACAGAGCAGGGATGCATGGCGCAAAAGTTTTGCTGATTGAAGCAAATGAATTAGGCGGAACCTGTGTCAATGTCGGTTGTGTACCTAAAAAAGTCATGTGGCAAGCAAGTACGATTTTGGAAACAATTGAACGTGATGCTCCAAGTTACGGCATCCAAGCAGATTTAAAAAGTGTCGATTTCGCCGGTCTAGTAGAAAGACGAGAAAAATATATTGATTTTCTACACGGTGCTTACCAAAGAGGATTAGATAGCAATCATGTCGAGGCTATAAAAGGATATGCTACTTTTATCGATAGTCAAACGATCGAAGTAAACGGTGAAACTTATCATGCGCCTAAAATCTTGATTGCAACTGGAGGCCGTGCAAGCAAGATGAGCATTCCTGGTGGTGAGTACGCCATTGATTCAAATGGATTTTTTGAATTAAAGGAATTACCTAAGAGAGCAATTGTTTTAGGTGCTGGATACATCGCAGCTGAACTTTCAGGTGTATTTCGTGGTTTAGGTAGTGAAGTCATGTGGGCATACCGAAAAGAACGTCCACTTAGAACGTTTGATAACATGCTTTCGGACAATCTGATCCAAATGTACCAAGAAGCTGGGATCAAGACTTACGCACATCATATTGCTAAAGAAATCACTAAAAACAATGACGAATACACGGTGTTATTTGAAAATGGTGAAACCTTAACTGGCGATTGTGTCCTTTTTGCAGGCGGGCGTGTACCGAATACTGAAAATTTAGGTCTGGAAAATACAAATGTCGAATTGGACGAAAAAGGATTTATTAAAGTAGATAAATACCAAAACACAACGGATGAACATATTTTTGCAGTTGGTGATGTGATCGGTAAATTAGACTTGACTCCTGTTGCAATCGCAGCTGGCCGACGTTTGTCGGAACGTTTGTTTAATGGGAAGAAAGATTCTTATCTGGACTATAATCTTGTTCCGACAGTTGTCTTTACGCATCCACCAATTGCAACGATTGGATTGACAGAAGAAGAAGCATTGGAAAAATACGGAGAAAATGACCTGAAAGTTTATCGTTCACGCTTTACTCCAATGTACTTTGCTTTGAATGATTATCGCCAAAAATGCGAAATGAAATTGATTTGCGTCGGAAAAGAAGAAAAAATTGTCGGCTTGCATGCTATTGGTGTAGGTGTCGATGAAATGCTACAAGGTTTTGCTGTGGCTATCAAGATGGGCGCAACAAAAGAAGACTTTGATAATACAGTAGCCATCCATCCAACAGGGGCGGAAGAATTCGTAACGATGCGATAATTTAATACTAGCAGTTCCAGCAGCTTTTTATTGAATAAACCAATGTAAAACCAGAAAATCAGTATACTGATTTTCTGGTTTTTTGTTTTTTAACTATTTATGTAAGATTGCTTCGATATTTTCCCAAAACGAATAAGTAGGGAAGTTGGATATTTTGATCATCTTCGTATTCAGCTGGTTCCTATCTAAAGGAAAGTCAGTCAAAACCAAATCATATTGATTGATCAACCGATAGTTCAAATCAAAAAAGCTATCCTGATATTCTTTTATTTCTTTTATCTCAGGAAATTTTTTAGTTAACAATTCCTTATATAAGAAACAAACTTTCGGTTCTTGAGAAGAAAGGATCATGACTGTATATGTCTTTTTTTTTGGAATGATTCGATCAATAAGAGCTGGAGACAGCAAAACCAGTTCTTCCAGCAATTCTTCATATAATAGACGATTGGTTAGAATAAACGAATAATTTTCTTCCACCAATGCTTGTTCATAAAAAGAAAGAATGAGTGGATCCGATTTCAAGACGATCACAAAGAATTGTTTAAAGGAATTGGTTAGAAAAGGTAAAAACTCCTTCTTGAAAGAAATCAAATGATACAAGTAATTTAATTGCTGATCAGATAACATCGTATCAGTAGATAAAGAACGATAGAAATTTTGTGACAAGTTTCTTAATTTTTTGATTTCATGAGCTGGCGCCTTTACAGAAGCAAAATGGATCATTTGGCTGATTGGACGCAAAAGTTCACTAGCTGTTTCTTTAGTTAAATAGAAATGATAATTTTTCTCCATAACGGAGCAAAATGTAATGTTATTTTTCGTTCGCTCAAAAAATAAATCAATATCCATTTCGAGAGGTTGGCTTTTCAACTGATCGGATAATTTATGTTTCTTTCCGATCCGGATAATAGAAATCAAAAAATAATAAATCAAAAACAGCTGTTTGTGGCCAGATAGTTTGTTTAATGGAGGATAAAGTTTCATGTATCGTTTGATAGCTGCAGACAATATTTGGTAATGAGGAAGTTGATCCGGTGTATAGATCTCCTCAAATAAACTGCAGTAAAAAAAACGTATTTGTCTTTCCTCACCTTGAATATGTACATATGGAGTAGTGTGGATTCTAAAAAGAAATCCTCGCTTTTGAAAGGATTCATTCAGAAACATAATGATTCTGCGAATACTTGCTGTACTTAGAAATAACTGATCAGCTAGTTTAGCAATACAAGGTTCTTGCATCAAAATGATTTTCAACACTTGTATATGGCTTGAATGTTTTAAGATAGTACTCGTGATGCTTTCTAAATTATATTCACAAGGTAATCTCAAAGAAACTTTCTGTTGCTCGTCGATATGAATAGATGCCGGAGAATGAACAAAATTAAATGCGGCAATATCAGATAAGAGTGTTTTTTTTGTTACAGCAATTTTCTTCGCTAAGTCTTCTAAATAAAATGAATCCATACTCAAAAGCATGGCTAATCTTAACTGTCTTTCTGATAATTTTTCAAGCATAGTTATATCTTCTGTCATATTTCCATCTGCGTTTTTTAAGAAATAATAGATAAAACGCTCCTTCACTTCCTTTCTTTTCGGTCGTTCTTAACCATTATCCCACGTTATAGAGAAAATTGATTCATTTGTATGTTTGTTCAACAATTTTAAGCAACAGGCAGAATAAACAGCAAAAACAGAATGCTTTTACCTCGTGTTTTTGTTAATTAAAATAACTAAATAACCATAAAATAAATAGTTTGATATTTTGTATTTTAGTTATTTTTAATTATGTATTTATAAATCATTATTGTACTCTCTATATTTACAGTAAAAAAATAAAACATAAATAAAAAGCTTAGATAGAAATATCATGCTTATGTTCTTTAGATTATTGTTATTTAAAATAGCAAATATAACTACTGAATGAAAATTAAACCAACTATACTTTTAATTATTTTATATAAAATTGTTTTTTTATTTATATCTTCGAGGGTTGAAAATGATATTTCAAGGGAGTTGCTCTTCATTCGATTTTTTGTTTCCGAAAATAAAAGATCGTTTTCTTTTATTTTTTTGATACATACTCCCTTAGATATAGTTATTTATACTGTTTATCCAAAAATAATAATTATAACATACAAAAACAGTTTTTAAGAAACAGGTTTTCCAAAATAGAAAAAAAATAATACTAAATTCTAGCGTAAATAACTGTAGGATAGATTTAATAGCAAACGAGAAAAGGGGAAGTAAAAAATGGTAGGATTTTTGGAAAAACAACTAGAGAGACAAATCATGCTGATCTGCTTGTTAAGCATGGATATGGCTGAGATCAACGACCTTGCGGAAGAGCTAAAAGTGACGGATAAAACAATTATTGCAGATATTGATAATTTTAATTCTTCTTGTTTTCCTGCGTACATCGAGGTCAATCAGTATAAAGAAGTAACGTTGAAAATACCCAGTAACCTCAATTTAGATGATATTTTTATCAAGATCCTAAATAATTCTATCTATATAGAAGTCTTAAAATACATTCTGATTTCAGAACCGTCTTTAACTGAGATTTCAGCTAAATTATTTTTGAGTAAGACAAGTGTCAGGAGAATCATTACCAAAATAAATACGTACTTTTCAAAAGAAAGATTAGATATACAAATCATCTTAACCACCAGACTACAAATCATCGGTGATGAAATCTATATTCGCAAATTTTTCTCAAGTATGTTCAAAGAAATCTGCAAAGAAAAAGATCTTCCTTATTTTGAAATGATTTATAAAATGTTGAAACGCTGTTTGATCAAGCAAGGACGGGATGCTAGCTCTTCTAAAATCATTTATACAGTCTATTATATTTTTACTTCGATCATTCGAATCGGGAACGACCATCTGATTCCCAAAGAGGAACTGGCAGATCGGCCAGCTGTCGTTGACTCAATTATGGAAACGATCAAGAGCGATACCGTCTTCTGCACGCTTATCAATCAAAATTATAAATTTGTGATCAGTAGAGAAAATATAGAAAATATTTTGAGCCCATATCTCAGTCTGCTTTTTACCAATCCAGCTGAAACAGATGAGTATATGCTCAGAAGAGTAGAACTGTTTCTTAAACATTTCTATTATCTTTCCAATATCAATGAAACGGTCACAACTGAAAAGGTTTTGCATTTCACCAGTTTTATTACCTTTTATAAAGAATTGACTTTTTTCAAAGTCAGCTATGCAGATATCTTTTATAAGAAAATCCTGAAGAAAAAAGTCCAGATATGGGAAGCTTATCAAAGTGCATTGATCATCTCTAACTTATCCTCTGTACGGAAAAATGAACTTTTGTTAAAAGAATTACTGTTGGAGCTGATTGTCTCTTCGAATGAATTACTGCATCGAGTGGAGCCAAAACTAAAAGAACGGTCTATTTTGTTATTAAGTTCACAAGAAATGGGACTTCCTATTTTATATAAGAACTTGATTTTGAATAAGTACCCTTCTTTTAAGAAAGTCGATATTTATGAAAAAGATGTTTTTTCTTTAGACTATACACTGATCAACCAATATGACCTAGTATTGACCGATGTGAATTTGAATTTGAATCGCATATCTTCTGCCATTCTGAAAATTTCTAAAGTACCGACGGATGCTTTCTGGCATAATTTGGAAACGTTTCTTCATTCTACTTGAGAAAAGAGTTGCCAATAAATTATTATTTCGGAAAAAGTAGGTGTGGTATAGACAATTTTCAGCGTTAAGATAAAAACAAAAACACTGGAGGAACGAAAATGAAAGAGTTAATCGGTTTATTTTGTATTTTATCCTTTACGTTCAGAATATTGGCCTCAATGATCAAAGCATTGTATTACGTGGCAAGAACCCTTGTTTTATTACCAGTCGCAGGATACAAGTGTTACAAAGAATGCAAAGCCAACAAAAGAGAGAGTAATCTTTCAGCTATTTCATCTACATCATCAAGGGAAAACAATAGACAATATGGGACTATTGCCAATCGGATATCAGATGCTTTCAAGGATGCAGACAAGACAAATGAGTCAAAAAACGAACCGATTTTACCCAAGGAACAAGCAATTTGTCGTTAACCGCAACAGTATATAGAGTAAAAATCTGAGAGGAAGTAAAAAAGATGCTTACACCAATCAATCAAAAGTTATTTGAACTTCTGGAATATGACCTAAAAGACAAAAGATTTACAAAAGATCTGTCTATTATCGACAAAGAACAACGAAGTAAGACCACTAATATCGATATTGATATCAACGGGTTGAACGAATCCCTTTCAATAGCAATTAACAAAAAGTTCGAAACTCTAACGGAAGAAAAAAAGTTATATGGTTATCTTTCAGAGGAAAAGAAACTTCAAAGCATCATCAATAAGATAAATGAAAAGCCATTCGTTGAGTTGGAGCAAGAAAGAAAGACATTCGAGGAGAAGCTTGAAAAAGTCACTGGCCATCAAGAGAAGATCAAGCAAGAAAAAGGCACGGTTGTTTATACATCCGATCAAACGTTTAACACCGAAACCTATCAGAATGAGAAGCTGATTTTGTCCCGAATAAATGTGGCAGAAAACAATCGTCTGATCGGCAACATAAATGATTCTATCCTAGCAGCTGAAAAAAGAGTAAACATACTAAGAGAGGAATCGAGGAAACTAAAAAACCATTTATCTCAAAATTTAGAGGTAACAGAACAGAAAATTAAAGAACTTGAACCTAAGCTACCCCCAGAACCTAAAGAAGAAGAACGGCGAAAAAGTTGGGAGGAAAAGGAGGTTGTTATACAGTACAAAGGATTATTAGCAGAAAAAGCAGACATCGAATCACAGATATTCGTAATAGCTCAGACTGAAATTTCTCAAGACGTTCCTACTAAGACAAAAGAGTTTTCACAAGAATTACCGAAAAAGGAAGATATCCCCAAAGAGCAGCCTAGCCAAATAGTCAAAGAAAGTGTACCTTTGCATCGAGCTGATAGTGAAAAGGTGCAGCCGAGTATTCCAGTGCCACCACCTATGCCAAGTAAAGAATTATGGCAGAGACAAGAAACACAAAAATCAGAGAAAGCACCTCATCCTATTGAGCCGAACGTTATCATCCAAGAGCAACCTAGCCAAAAACGGGAAAATGGGCCTCGTCCAAGAGCTGCTAGCGATCCTGGAGAGTCTCGGACAGACGTACCAGATAGTGGTAAAAAGACGCAAGATACACCTGAAAGAGACAAGAAAGAGGAGCCGGATAAATCAACTAAAGATGCTTTACATACGGCAATCGGTGAAAACTTAAAAGCTAGACAAGAACTGCTCCAAGTGACGATTGAAAAACAAAGAGAAATACTTGGTATCATTCCTAAAAAAGCAAAACATTTACCAGAATTAAATGCGATAGATAAGAAGATCCAAGAAAATGAAGCCGAACTCGCAAAACTGAAGACCCAGTTAGATGACCCTAAAACGTGGAAGCCCGAAATGATCCAACTGCCAAAGGGGCAATCAGCTACTGTTGAAAATATCAAAGCAGATACTGACAAGATCAAAACTGATATTGAAAAGATCAAAAGCATGGATATCAAAGATTTAAAAAAAGAACTATTCCCACATTCTAAAAAAATGCGCTGGCTCCGCCGAGCGTTGCATCTATGGCCTTTGGCGGCATACCCTTTATTTGTGAGTTGGGCAGTGATGATTTTACCAGCTCTGACGGTTAGTCTCTATGCGGCACCAGTTGCGATTACTGCTTTTTCTTTCTTTTGTGCCAGTTATTATGTCCCTAAATTGATCAATTATGCGAGGAAAAAAATAGCCAATCGACGCGAAGCTCAGAAAGATAAAGAAGAACTAAATAAAGGACTGACAAAAGAAAAAGAGCAGCCAGAAGTAACAAAAGAAGTAACAAAAGAAGCAGTCAAAGAAACAGAAAAAGAAGCAAAGAAAACAGATATAACGACAAATGAAAAAGGCAAAGAAACGCTTAAAGGAGAAAAAACGGCAGAACCAAGTCTAGAACCTTCCACGAAAAAAGATTGGAAAACCAAAACGAAAGATTTCTTGAAGAACAATTGGAAGACACTCGCGATCATAGTAGGCGGAAGTACGTTGATTGCAGTAGCTTCTGTATTCCTCATGCCAATCATCGCACCAGGACTAGTTGGAGCCGGTATATTTACCCTTGGAACTGTAGCGTTGATGGGGGCTTCTGTGGGTATCGGGGCGCAACTGATCGACAAATTTGGATTGAAAAAAGTAGAAAATCATTTGAATAAAAGAGAAGAGAAAAACTTTGATCAAAAATTAGAAAAAGCACTTCGTACATTTGACCTCTCGAATCAAAAAGAAGAGAAAGCGAAAGAGGTACAAGAAGTAACTAAAGACTCAAATAAGAAAGTCTCACTCGAACAAGAAAAGGTACCAAACAAAGTAGTTTCTATAAATCAAAAATTGACAGAAAAAAATCGAAATGCGCCTTCTCAAATTTCGTCAGTGACAGGGTCACGTCAATTTCAACAGTTAAAACAAGATGCAGTTGTTAGGGCAGGTAATCAAAACGGAAAAGATGATAGCAATAGAAAAAGCCCAGCACGTACCAGAAGCAACAGTCAACCAACTCCAAAAAAGGAGCAGATGGTCCATTAAATGAAACAGAAGAAAAAACGAAAAGGAGAGTCATGTGAAAAATTCACGCTTTATAATTTTTAGCCTCCATCTATTGGTCTTTAGCATACTTTTTTATTTTGGAAATCGGATCGTCTTTCTGTTCTTAAGTGAAAGATTTGCTTCATTGGAGCTAGCAGATAGGATCATGGAAGCAATCAATCAGAGCTTTGCAGAAATAGCGGAATTCACCATCCATATCGAATTCGAACAAATGTCATTGCTGTCAGGTTTTGTGTTTGGGATTGCTTATATATTGCTCGTTTTATATAAGACATTTGATAGTAAAAATACCAGACCAAACGAAGAATATGGAAGCGCGCGATGGGGGAAGCCTGGAGATATCAGACCATTTATCGATAAAAAGAAAGACTTCAATATCTTATTGACGAAAACAGAAAGTCTGTCTTTATCTGGTCGAATGAAGATCACAAAAAGAGACAACTTCAACCGTAATAAAAATATCGTCGTGGTAGGAGGAGCCGGAAGTGGTAAAACGCGGTTCTTTGTAAAACCTAACCTGATGCAGATGCATTCTTCCTATGTTGTCAGTGACTCCAAAGGATTATTGTTGATGGAGACAGGAAAAATGTTTGAAGAAGCGGGGTATAAGATCAAGATTTTTGATTTGATCAACCGGAAAGCAACCGACTACTATAATCCGTTCAAATATCTCAGAAATGAAGATGATATCTTAAAGATCATTAACAACTTGATCAAGAATACAACTGATCCGGATAAAAAAGGTGGAGATGGATTCTGGGAAAAAGCAGAGACGGCTTTGCTGATGGCCATTTTTAGTTATCTGATCCAAGAAGTCGTGGAGGAAGATCGTACATTAGGAAGTGTGATCGAATTAGTCCGATTAGCTGATATTGATGAAGACGTACCAAACTTTGTCAGTCCATTAGATGTTTTATTCCAAGAATTAGAAGAAAAGGACCCGCAGAATTTTGCTGTTGCACAATATAAAATCTTTAAATTATCAGCAGGAAAAACAACGAAAAGTATTTTAGTCAGCTTGGGGGTCCGTCTGGCACCATTTGACATACCAAGTGTCAGACAGCTTGTTTCCAAAGACACACTAGCATTGGATACGATCGGAGATCAGAAAACTATCTTGTATATCTTATTACCAGATACAGACACGAGTTTCAACTTTCTGGCCAGCATGATGTACCAGCAGTTATTTGACATGCTGGTTTACAAAGCAGACAACGAATACAAAGGACGGCTACCTGTTCACGTACGCTGTATTCTTGATGAATTTGCCAATATCGGTCAGATCCCAGATTTTGAAAAAGTGATATCTGTTGTCCGAAGTCGGGAGATCTCGACAAGTGTGATCCTGCAAAATATCAGTCAGCTGAAAACATTGTATAAGAACACATGGGAAACGATCATCGGGACAAGTGATACTTTCTTGTACTTGGGAGGGATGGAACAAAGCACCCATGAATACATCTCTAAATTATTGGGTAAAGAAACGATCGAACAACGAAATATCAGTGTGACGAAAGGGGCAAACGGTTCGTTTAATGAAAGCTTCCAAAAACTAGGAAGAAACCTGATGGATCCTGATGAAGTCGCGAGTCTGAAAGGGCAAGAATGTATCTTGAAAATTCGAGGGGCCCATCCGTTCCTATCTTCAAAATATGACATCACCAAACACAAGAATTATAAAAAACTCGGAGACGTCACAGAGAAATATATGTATACGAGAGATTTTTCTGAGCAAGAGGAACAGTTGCTTCCTGGACAAGAGGAGTTTCCTTATGAGTCAGATGAACTGTTGCTCTCAGACTTTGACGAGACATTATACGAAGCAGATGACACGATCGATGAGGAAGCTGATTTGTATGACGAGTATCAAGAAGACCCTGACGATAACTATGACGAGGAAGTCTTGAGAGAGACAGTTTGATTATGAGAGAGGTTGTGACAGAAGTGGTAAGCTTCAAGAAATAAGAAGGTACTTCTGGAACTCCTTCCTCATGTGAAAATGACTAAGAAAGGTGTTTTCTGAAACGTTCCAAAATTTTCTGAACTTAGAAATAACTGTGAGAGAGTAAGGGAAAATTTTAGCTATACTGAAATTAGGCTTTAAAAATAAAAATCAATTAGCAAAGGAGATTGTAATTATTATGGATTCAGGATTATTACAACAGGTGTTTACATTAGTTTCACGTTTTACTTTAGTTGGAGGCGGTTTGTGGCTCATTTGGGGAACAATTATTTTGGCAGGTGCCTTAAAAGATAAAAATGGTCCTCAGCTACAGCAGGGAATTTGGCAAATTGTAGGTGGCGGTTTGATCTTAGTGGCTGCAGGCTGGTTTGCTACATCCTTTGATATGAGTTCTTTGTTGCCATGAGTTTGAATACAATGAGGATGATAGGAGTTTAGCGTATGCACACAGCGATAATGAGTCTCTTCAATCAGATTATTACTTATCTGAATGGAGATGATTTGCAAGCTATGTTGAGTCAGGATCTGCAGTCTTATATGTATGATGCATACAGTTTGGTTATGCGGCTGCAGCAACATGTAGTAGGACCGATTGCCTTATCAATATTGGCTATTTTTGTTCTTTTGGAGTTCCAGAAGATCTCAATGAAAGTAGAAGGGGCAGGTGGTGCCCCTATGCTTGGATTCGAGATGATTATGAAAGCACTGATTAAATTCGTGCTTTGTTACATAGTAATTTTAAGAATTCAAGACATACTAGATGGAATCATCATTATTACCAGCAACTTGACTGCCAGAGTGATCGAGATCGGAAATGATGGTGTACTGAATAATGTGGCAGATCGGGTAAGTTCAGCAGTCGCCGACCTCTCATGGTGGGAACAACTAGTTATTCTATTAGTCATGTGTATCATGTTTTTGGTTTCACTTGTTGTGCGAGTGTTGATCCAAGTGACGATCTATCTAAGATTCTTGGAACTTTATATTTTTTGTGCGATGGCACCAATCCCGATGGGGGCACTTCCAAACCAGGAATTTTCAGCAATGTCGAAAAGCTTTTTCAAGAATTTTGCGGCCACGGGACTACAAGCAACATTTATTGGCTTGGTCTTAGTTATCTATCCGCTTTTGTTTATAAAAATCATGGAAGAAGTCGGTAGCGGAATCTGGGGGATCATCATGGGATTGACCATTTATATGCTTGCTCTACTGCTTTCAATCAATAAAACAAAAGGATGGGCAAAAACATTGCTCTCTGCATCATAAGGAGGATTTATGGCTGTCGAAGTAAAAGTACCAAAAGATATCAAAGAATACAAAGAAAAAGTAATCGCTGGTATGACTTTAAAGCAGTTACTTTGCCTAAGTATCGCTGCTGGAGTAAATATCGTGATCAGTCTGATTTTCATCGCGTGGTTGAAGATCCCGATGGAAATCACCAGTTGGTTGATGATCCTTTCATCGATACCAATCGTTTCGTTTGGCTGGTTCAAGCGCAATGGATTGACTTTTGAAGTATATATCAAACAGTTCTTCAAGTACCATTTTTCACCCGGTGTGAGGCTGAAGCAGGAGACGAAAATGGGAGAGAAAAGCAAAAAAGAAGAGAAAGAACAAACTGGAGAAGCAAATATAGAAGCAAATATAGAAGCAAATAAAGATCTAGGCGGACAAGAAACATGATGAAGTTGAAGTCACTTACTCAAACGAGGAAATTAAAGAAAAAATTGAAGAACAATGAACCAAAAACACAAAAAAGCGGGAAGAAAACAAAAGAAATAAAAGAGACAGATCCTTTGCGAGCTACTTTTACGTTTCAGGAAATCTATCCTAGTGGCATTTGTCAAATCGACGAGATTACCTTTTCTACAACGATTGAATTAGAAGATATCAATTACCAGTTATCTTCAGAAGAACATCAAATCGAGATCTTTTCTCAATACTGTGATTTTCTGAATTCTTTAAGTAGTAAAACCAAGTTGCAACTGACAGTTTATAAAAAGAAACGTCTTTTGGCAGACTTGCAAAAAGTCCTTTACTATCAGGAAAAAGGTGATTTTTTAGATGACTATCGATCAGAAATGAATGAAGTCATCTCTAGAAAATTGGACGAAGAAAAAAATGGGTATCGAAAATGTATTTTGTTCACTTTTGTCCAGAAACATACAAGGATAGAACATGCAGAAAAAGAATTAGAAATGGTGGCAGATCGATTCTCAATGTTTGCCAGTCGATTAGGAAGTAAAACTAAACGGATCGAAAAACCAGAATTATTGACCATCCTCTCGGAGATTTTAGGAACAGATGACAAAAGAGAAAAGCAAAGGGTCGAAGATGTATTGCCAGAAGTCATTGAGATAAAAGAAAACAAAAACTATCTAAAAGTAGATACGCATTATGCAAAAACGATTTATCTCCAAGAATATCCATCTGAATTAGCTGATACATTTTTATATGAACTACTGGAGATCCCTAAAGAATTAGTGATCACTCTTCATATCGACCCGTTAGAACAAGATGAAGCTTTTGATTTGGTAAAAACAAAGCTAGCCTTTATGGAACAGCAAAAAGTCGATGAACAAAAAAAAGGCACTGCAAAACGGATATGATTACGAAATGCTTTCTTATGACCTTTCGTATTCATTAACAGAAGCAAAAGGCTTGGTAGATGATTTGCAAAATAGAGGTCAGAAGCTTTATGCGATGACAAGCTCGATTCATTTTCGGGCAGGAACAACCGAACAGCTGGCGGAGATCCAAGACGAAGTGAATGCAGTAGGACGTCGTTTTGGATTCAAAATCATTGAATTAGAATTTATGCAGGAGAATGGACTAAATGCGACACTCCCGCTAGGAATAAATTCGATACCGCTAGATCGTACGCTATCAACAGCCAGTACAGCGATTTTTATTCCTTTTACGATCTCTGATTTGATCCAAGAAAACGGGAAATATTATGGCGTCAATGCCATTTCCAAAAATATACTCTCACTAGACAGAAAGCTATTGAAAGCTCCTAACGGCTTTGTGCTAGGCACACCAGGGTCAGGAAAAAGTTTCTCAGTCAAGCGTGAGATCGTGAATGTCTTACTGCGAGATGCAGAAGATGAAGTCATTATTATTGATCCAGAGCGGGAGTATTCGGTCATCGGTCAGAATTTCAATGGTGAGATCATCAAAATATCCAGTGATTCTGCAACGACTATCAACCCCATGGACATCAATGACAATTATGGAGATGATACTGATCCGGTTGTATTAAAATCAGAATTTTTGATTTCTCTTTTCGACTTGATCATTGGAGGGGCTCTAGGCTTGAGTTCAACACAAAAAACGTTAATCGACCGAGTCTGTCGTAGAACGTATGAATTAATGAGCGGTGATACACCCACTTTTGTGGATTTCTATAACATATTGAAAGAGCAGGAAGAAGAGGAAGCGAGACAGCTAGTCATGGATTTGGAGATTTATATTGAAGGAAGCTTATCGGTATTTTCTGCAAAAACCAATGTGGATATAACCAAACGTCTTGTGATTTACGATATCAAAGACTTAGGGAAACAATTAAAGACAATGGGGATGCTGATTGTTTTAGACCAAGTATGGAATCGAATCACGGAAAACAGGGAACGTGGTGTACGTACGTGGCTGTATATCGATGAAATGCAGCTTTTGTTCACCAATGAATACTCTGAAAATTATTTCTTTGAATTATGGAGCCGGGCAAGAAAATGGGGGGCCATTCCAACAGGGATTACTCAGAACGTGGAGACGTTGCTGCTATCGGATCTTGCACGAAGAATGCTGTCTAACAGTGACTTCGTTATGATGCTCAATCAGGCTAAATCAGACAGGACGCAGCTCGTTCGATTATTCGATATCTCGGAAGAACAGGAGAAATACGTAGTCAATTCTCCAGAAGGCTATGGGTTAATGGTATTTGGGGATACCACTCTCCCGTTTTATGATCATTTTCCGAAAGATACGAAGCTGTACAAAATGATGTCGACCAAGCCTGGAGAAACATAATAAAGCAAAAACAAGCAGAAAGGATATGTGATAGTGGCTGATTTGGAAAATCCAAGAGGAAATATTGAACTGGATAACGAAAGAGAGGATGAGAAAGGAAGCATCTCCACTTCCAAGTCTAAAGCAGAAAATATTGTTTTAAATAGAAATGGTGAGAAATCATCAAAAACAAAAGTCTTCAAAACGAGTAGTGAGAAAAAGAAAAACATTCGGTTGAAGAAAAAAAACGGGAAAAAAGTAAAACTGATAACTTCGAATACGCGTAAAAAACGCCTTCGTGCCATGCTTCTCGAAAAAAGAATTGTCGCAGTGCGCAATCCAAAAATCGCGAAACAGCAAAAGTTATTTCGAAGAAGACAATTACTTTTAAAATCAAAAAAAGAGCTAAAGTTGGAAAATGCTCGCCAAACGAACCAACAACATATCATCCAACGGGAAAAACCGAATGAGCAGACTTATCGGAATAGTGTGATTTCTGATAAAAAAAGCACGCAGACAACACAAACGATTATTCGTAAGCAAAAGTTCCGTAAACAAGCTTTACAAACAGACCTGTCATATAAAGGCTATGTCAGTGAGGCGCAAAAAGCTTCTTTGAAGCAAAATCAGACTAAAATCAACAGACAGTCCAAAACTGCTCAAACATATAAGAGAAAACATCAGCGTTCGACTCTCTCTGCTCAATCGAAGCAAACTGGTCAAATCAGCCAGAAATATAAGAGACAGTCTGGTCGAGCAAGCACATACAGTGTGAAAAATCTAAAACATAAAGTAGACCGTTCATTACAACGAAATATTTCGCCTAAAAATCGTTTTCGTTCACAGATAAAGGAATTAGTGATCGATAAGGTAGGACGAGATGGGGACGGCAACTTGAATTTAATCGGGTTATTGATTGCACTGTTTATTTTAGTACCGATATTGTTGAAACTGATTATCATCATAACCATCGTGGCAATAGTCATTACAGTCATCACTGTAATTATCACGATTTTCATGTTTATTGCTAGTTTATTCGTCGTGAAGACAGAAGATATGGCACTTGAAGAAGCTTATCGCTATGTCACTCAACTAGATGCTCTTAAAAATAGAAATGTCTACAATGCTTACCAAAATTTGATCAATGACGAAGCATTCGATGAAGTATACTTCCATGTCAACGGTGTCCAATCTGATCCAGAAACATTTTTATACTCATCAAATGGCGACAGTTACTTATACTATTTGAATGCAAAATTCGAAGATTACGATATCGATGAATTAGCAATAGCGAAATATCGGGAAAGAATCGGGCAAAAAACTGGTCACTGGATTCCTTGGACTAGTCGAGGAACTATCTATGCCATATTCAAAGATGCCCCCCATCCATTGACGCAAGAACCAGTCCGTGTCAATCGAGTCAGAGATGAAATCCTTGCTATCCATGATATGGTCTATAACTACAGTACGCTTGCTGAACTAGGAAAAGAAATCGAAACAACAACAGTAACGATTGACGAAGAAACTGGGGAAGAGAAAGTCGAAGTCAAAAGAGAAACAAAAAATATCGTGACGATCAACATCAATATCCAGACATTAGGGGAAATGCTAGATTCAGACCCGGAAGTAGATGTCTATACCCTGCGAGGAATGTTCCCTTCCGATGATGACCCTTATTATGGTAGGGTATCTGCATTCGATGAAGAGGAAGTTGATAAATATTATCCAATCAGTGATTTAGATCGCTTTGAAAACAAAATCTTTTTACTTAATCCATTCGGGGCCACTCATTACGCAAGTGTAATCGAAAATTACGGATATCGTGGACGAAATCCAGACGATCAACATGTAGATATTGTCTTGGAAGCCGAGCCTGGCACACCTGTCTATGCGATGGGGGAAGAAACCATCGGTAGTATTTTAGGAGACGGAACTGGTTTACGCACGTGGGTTTATATCAATGAATTCTCATTTTATCTGCATTATCGAAATATCGATCTTGTCCCTGGACTACGTTCAGGGCAGCGATTATCTGCAGGTGATCTTATTGGATATACTCGTTCTGATAATGGTGGTAATTTGCTTATGGATATGGAACTTTATCGTTTCTGGCACGCAGATCCGCCACTATATCCAGCAGTATATATCGATAATCTTTCTTTTGCTCATGAGACGAATCTCGGTTATTTCCGCAGTGGCGGAGGGTTGAGAGGGGAACTGATCAATCCGCCAGCTTCTGTTACGAAATGGCGGGAGAAAGTGGCTGAAGAAACAAAGAAGAATGATATCGAAGGTTATGAAAATGCGATTTTATCCATTATCTGGGTAGAAACAGGCGGGAATGAGAAAGAATTTCCTGATATCATGCAAGCCA
Organism: Enterococcus sp. 2STP; assembly: GCF_032465635.1. Lineage (NCBI taxonomy): Bacteria > Bacillati > Bacillota > Bacilli > Lactobacillales > Enterococcaceae > Enterococcus > Enterococcus sp. 2STP. The sequence goes on along the minus strand of NZ_JAWDJH010000009.1, from coordinate 192,881 downwards.
GTGAATCACAAGGAAGACCGCCAAATTCAATAGGAGTCCAGAAGAATCCATCGAAGTTGGCGTACGTTATTTTGCTCGTCTTCTGAAAAAAGCACAGGAAAACCAGAAGAATGAGCGAGCTGCCGTCCAGGCATATAACTTTGGAGAAGGTTATTTAGATGACTTGATCCGAAGAAATAGTGATTACTCCTTTGATGACAGCAGAATCTTTGCCCGAGATAAAAGTAATGGAAAAACCGTTCCGTATCACAATCCTACTGCGTTGCTGTTTGGTTATACGTGGCGATATGATTATGGAAATATGTTTTATGCGCAACTTGTAACGAATAATATCATGGTCGAGAGTGGACGGATGGTAGAAATAGCTAGAGAAGAGTTAGGGAATTTGAATGGTGATAAATATTGGCGCTGGTTTGGTTTTGAAAATCGTGCAGAATGGTCTGCGATGTTCGTTTCATGGGTAGCAGATCAAGCAGGTTACATCAGTCAAAATAAAGTATTGAAGACGCCAAATGTATTAGCGATGAGAGACTGGTTTTACGAAAATGAAAAATTCAAACGTCATGATGAAGAGTATTTACCACAATCTGGTGATCTTATTTTCTTTGATTGGTCAGGTGGAAGAACTGGCAAGGATTTTGTCGGAATTGTGGAATATGCAGGGGGCGGAATGGTCCAAGTCATCGAAGGAAATTCCGACAATCGAGTAAGAAGAAGAACCTATGCTTTAGATAGCATAGCTATCTCGGGGTATGGAACCCCATAATCTTATTTTTAGGAAAGGTGCGAAGATGCTTAAAAATTTTTTAGAGACAAAAGCTGGAAGAAACATCATTATAGGTATAGCTGTTCTAATCGTGGCAGTAATTACTCTTGTCACTTATTCACTGATGAGTGGAAAACCAAAGGAAACAGCCCAAGCAAATGATAAGACAGAACAAACTCAAGAAAGCAAAGAAACGATCGGACGTTATAACGGAACAATCTACAGCGGAACATGGTATTCGAACCGTTCGGATGATATGTATATCGAGTTAGATGCAGATGGAACTTACTGGGCTTCTTCCTGGATTCCTAAAGGCGAATACTACCTCAAGGACCAAAATATTATGGTTTTAGAAGCAGAAGATGGAAAAACAAAGGAGTTCCAGTTACAAACACGGATGGGTAGCACAGTGATGTATCTGAAAGAAGGAGAAGAAGAGATCTTCTTATATCCGAATGAAGACATCAAACAAAAAATGGAATCAGAAAATGCAGAACAAATCGAAGCGGCTGAAAAAGCAGTGAACCAAATGTGGTCTGATATCCTGACGCAAGGTCACTGGGAGAACAAAAATTCAGATCGAACATTCAAGCTGGAATTCAAAGATGGAGAATATATTCAAACGAAAATCGAAGGTGATGATCAGGAAACGGAGACATTCCAATATACCATAACAGGAATAGTTACGGAACAAAGCGGAGCTACTGTTTCATTAAGCCGAACAGACGGAAATGATAGAAAACAAGATATTAATTTTAAGATAACAGAAGAAGGATCAAAATATATCTTGGCAGGACCAGTAGGGACCTTCAAGTGGAACTCTTACTATGAAAAAAAATATGACGATGTCACACTAACGCAAGATGGGGCAACACGCGACGATTTGCCCGAACGGACGATAGAGACAACAGATGAAGAAGGGAACAAGGTCATTATCACAGAAAGAGATGTGACGAACTGATGGATGGAAATAATGCTGCGAAAGATAAAGAAGTAGAACTCACGGAAAGAGGGTTTCTCTATCTCGCTAAAAGCACTCCCCGTATTTTATTATTTGCCGTGAAGTCTCTATATAGAATTGGAAGAGGAACGATCAATCTTGTGAGAAAGAAAAGTTTTCGCGAGACTATTAAAAGCCTGCCTCGTGTTCCAATAGTTATGTTTAAACTTTTATATAACGCTAGAACAAGAAGTATCGATTTTGTGGAAAAGATGCGGGGGAAACAACAAATTACTGTCTCTTCAGAAAAACAACAAACAAAAATAAGACCAAAAGAATCGATCCAGCAACAAAAAACCTCACAGATTTCCATACCAAGGGATCATTTAACAAGAGAACAAGGTCCTCCTACTAATGGAAATTCTTCTATGGAAAAACCGCAAATATTGAAAAGTAATAGCGAATTTAAGACAAAAACGAACAGAAAAGTAAGTCATCAACAATCACTCCAGTCTGTAAAAGTTCGCGCAACCAATAAAGCAAAGCAACTAAACAGAAGAAATAGTGCTCAAAGATCGGGGAATTTAAACCGGAATATCCCAGCTACGACAAGGTAATGACTTAGGAAGAACGAGATTTCCATCTCTTCCTAAGCATTTTCTAAATCAAGCGTATAACAGTTTGTATCTCAAGAACAATAGACAAATGAAACAAGACGCAATGGTCAACAGCGCATGACTCGATTTAGTGAATAAAGCGGAGGTTCATGATGGATAAACGAGAAAAAGCTTATTTACGCAGTAGTAAGAACATACTGAATAATCACTTTACTTATATTTTAGATAACGTCAAAGAAATAGAAAAAACGTTAAACAAACAACAGAAGGAAATGACGAAAAGAATGATTGCACCTCCTAAAAAGCAAGTGTTGCTTGATGAATATAATCAAACAAAAGAAACTTATAGGGTATGGAATCAAAGATTAGCAGATGTCGAAGAACAGATTCTAGATGTAAGAAAGCTATTGAATGACAAAAATGATTATCAGTATAAAAGCAAGACGATGAAAAGAAAAGGATATGTGGTGGGCACAGCCAAATCTTATTTAAGTCATAACGTTGAACGATCAATGAATGATATCCGGAAGACAACAAATTTTGGGATTGAATTATACAAGCAACAAGTGAATAAAGAACGCCCGCCTAGTAATTTTCAAATCACGTTAGAAGACATTATTAAAGCTAGAGCAGCCCTTAAAAGTACCCCAAATAATCCTAGAGAAAATCAAGCCATAAAAAAAAACGGTTGTCGGTAAAACAGCAAAGCCAACATGTAGGCTTAATAAAACAAAAAGCGAGGTCTGAAAAAATGTCTAATAAAAAGGACGTAAAAAAAGAAAAAGAATTGCTGAACGAGAAATTCAAAAGTGTTTGTGAAGACTGGCAATCAATATACAAAGAACTGATTAAGGGACAAAAAGAAATACAGAAGGAAGGGGTAGCTCTAGAAAATCCTGAGTACAGAAACGAATTTAAAAAAGCTTTTCAATCTAACGAATATAAAAATGGAATGTCGATTTATAAACAATCTGTAAAGCTAATTAAAGATTATCAGAACAATTTGATTGATTATGGAAAAATTTGTCATCAAATGCATGATCTTGAGCAACAAATATATGGAAAAAGAAAAGAAATCAAGGATAAACCAAGTTATATAAAAAGCAGTAAAACATTTAAACGGTTGAACTATAAAGAAGGATTTGCTGTAAAAGCTTTAAAAAACAGTTATAAAAAATTTTACCCTAACGAAGTATCATCTGTTATCAGTACGATCAACGATCTTGCTGATACTGCAAATGTCAAGTTACACCTTCGCAATGAACAAGAAATATCCCAAGCGTTGAACAATTTATTGCCAGCTGTGCGTAGAGATGGACAGAAAGATAAACAAAATCTAAACTTGGGAAATAAAGTAGAACAAGCACGCAAAAATGCTGGATCTACGAGAAATTCATCAGTTCAAAAAAGGCCTCATCAAGTTCGCTGATACGAATCAAAAAAAATAAGGGGCTGTGACAAAAGTCTTGTCACAGCCCTTATTTTCGAATAAACGGTGTTCCAGAAGTAGCTTCTTCGGAAATAAGCCGAAATTTCACAAAAATTTGAGAAGCAATTTTCGTAAACTCCTTCTTATTTCTTGAAGCTGACTACTTCTGTCACAACCTCTTCAAGTCGTTAAATGGCTTGTACAACGATCGTTAGTAATAAACCCAATACATAGCTAGCATTGAATAAGACCATATTTTTGATGGAATAGCTGAAACTGATAGGTTGGGGTAATGTTTGCTTGAATTGATCTAAATGCTTCTTCACAATTGGAAAAGTCAAGAAGGTGACTAAGATCGGCCATTCATAGATACCACTTAACAATCCCATCAAAATCACAAAATAGCAAGCATACATCAATAGCTGAAATAAGACTGTTCCTGCTGGACGTCCGATATAAAAAACCAGTGTATAGCGATGATTTTCAATATCGCGGTCAAGATCTCGCAAATTATTAGCTAACATGATATTGGCAATCGTAAACACCAGGGGTAAAGAGGCTAAGACAATTGCTGCTACAGCCCAAAGGTTTCCTACCAAAGCAAATTGCCCGGATGAAAAGTTGATTGTCAGATCATAGACATCCGAACCGAATGTATTGACATAAACGACCATGGCAAAAATCCCAAGTCCCATAGTCACCCCGCTGAAGATTTCCCCTAAAGGCATTCGAGACAAGGGAATTGGACCGAATGTATAGAATACTCCGATAAAACAACAGATAAATCCCATCAAAAGCAAAAGCCAACCCGTATTGATCGTTAAAATAACGCCAATAACAAAAACGAATGCGATCATCGCTAAAATCATGTTTCGAATCAATACAGGGGATAGATTTCTGCGACCAATGACGTTTTCTTCATACTTATATACTTCAGAATGCGCCTTTTCATAATCCATGTAATTATTGATCGCGGTAGTCGCCAAATCAAAAACTAGCATCCCAATAAAAAATAAAAAAGTGTTCAGCCAATGTATCTCGTGAAAAAAAGCGATAGAGAATAATACCCCTACCGCAAAAGGAAATACACTAGCCACCTTTGTTCGTATTTCAACTACTTCTAAAAAGATTTTTAGTGTCATGGTTCGTGCTCCTTATTTTAGTTCAGAACGGTCACCCATCGTGTAATGGGAGTCCTCAGATAATTTGAAAGTGTCTTTGATTGGATCGGTCACATATACTTTATCGTCTTTCGTCACGAAGATTGCTTCCGTCCCATTGTTCAATTCGCTTTCGACATATTCCAGACCTTTTTTCACACCCATTGAAAAGACTGCTGTAGACAGACCATCACCATCGATCGATTTATCTGTTATGATCGTGACACTTGCGATATCGTTGTCGAACGGGTAACCCGTTTTTGGATCGAACAAATGATGGTATTTTTTGCCATCTACTTCTAAATAGCGCTCGTAAATTCCAGAAGTAACTAACGTTTTGTTCCGTTCTTTGATAGAACCTAGAACAGAGCCACGAGCCATATTTGGATCTTGGATGCCAACTGTCCAGTCTTGATTTTCGCCTCTTGGGCTGTGTCCTAAGACATAGACATTCCCACCTAAGTCAACGATAGCAGTAGTCACACCTTGTTTTTTCAAGACTTTTACTACTTCGTCCGTAATGTAGCCTTTGGCGATTGCACCTAAGTCGATGATCATCCCTTTTTCTTTTAGATAGACCGTTTTTTCTTTGTCATTTAGTTCGATCTTATGATAATCCACTAATTTCAATGCCTGATCGATTTCTTCTTGTGAAGGTTTTCTGGCGTCATCAAAACCGATTCGCCATAATTGAGTGATCGCACCAATTGCCATATCGAATCCGCCTTGAGAATCTTGGCTGTATTCATAGGCTCGTTTGACTAACGTGTAGACGTCGTCAGAAACTTTTACTGGTTTGATACCAGCTTGTTCATTCACTTCATCGATCTCGGAACCTTTTTGATTGATCGTGATTTTATCACCAAGTTCTTTTACTCGATCAAAGGCAGGTTTCAATGCTGATTCTTTGCCTTCATCATACACACGGATACGAACGTAAGTCCCTAACAAGAACTGTTCATCAGAGTACGGATCTTTTAAGATCTTGGTAGATGCTGAACTTTCAGTGGTTGTATTTTTTGTTGAGTTAGTGCAGCCAGTTAGCACCATAAAAGAGATGCTCAGTGTGATTAAGGAAAATAGTAGTTTTTTCCGCATTGTTTTCCTCTCTTCATTTTGAAAGGTGAGACGACTGCCTAACCTGGCTATCGTCCCACCCTCCAACTTTTATTCGTATGATTATGTGATTATTTTTCTGTTACGATATTATCTACTTCGATTGTTTGAGTGTCGCCTTTTTCAGCTGCATTCACTAATTGTTGTGCGTACATGATGAATGAATGTGAGCTGTGTGTAGCACCTGTAACAACTTCTACATCAGCTGGTGAGCCGTCTTCTTCACCCATTGCTTTGACGAATTCATCGTTAAGAGTAGGGATGTAAGTTTTTGGTTCTGTCCCGCTTTTGGCTTTCATGTTTTCATTGTATTCTGTATCATCTTGTTTTGATTTACCGTCTTTGTCAATATAATCAAAGTTTGATTCAGTTACTTTGCCGCCAGCAACTGTCATTTCGAATTGCACACGGTAGCCGTTAGAGTAGTTCTTTTCTTCTAGCTTGTAAGTGCCGTCTTTCAAATCAGCACCATTGTCGATTTCGATTGTATCTGTGTTACCAGCTTGAGCAGCTTGGATCAATTGTTGTGCGTAGTTTTGGAAGCTTTCAGATGAGTGAGTAGCTCCAGTTACGACTTCCACACCGCTTGCGCTTTGTGCTTTTAAGAATTGGTCATTCAACTCAGGAATGTATTTTTCTGGATTTGTGCCAGATTTAGCTTCCATGTTTTTGTTGTATTCTGCATCTTTTGTTTTTGATTCGCCGTTTTCATTGACGTTATCATATTTTGATTCAGTGATTTTGCCGTCTTTTACAACCATTTCAAAGACTGCGCGGTAACCATTTGAATAATTTTTTTCTTCTAATTTATATGTGCCGTCTTGCAAGTCTCCGCCAGCAACAACTTTTGCAGATGATTCTGTTGTGCTTTTTGCAGTCGAAGATTGTGCTGTAGATGATTCAGAAGAAGAATTTGAACTTCCGTTGTCATCTGCGCCGCAAGCGCCTAACACTAGAGCTGAAAATGCTAACACGGCAAATCCAGTTACAAAACGTTTTTTCTTCATTTTAATACCCCACCATTCCATTTTTAGTCCACAATTTTTCTTTGTGATTCATTATACATTCTAATCTTTTTAGCCTATAAGTCAACTATTTTCGATAAATAACCCATGTAATATTTCAAACGTTTTCTTTCAGCAAATTTCGTGAAAAAACGCTTTATTTTAAAATTTGAAAAAAATCCAAAAGGAGTTAGACAAAAGAACAGAACATCTATATAATATATGGAGATTGTGTAATAAGTATCAAACTAAAAGAATTATCATATATTCATTATATAGATAGTCTATAAGGAGCGGATGATCAATGGCAAAGCAAAATATTGTCGTTGTAGGAGCAGGATATGCCGGTGTTTCAGCTACAAAATACTTGGCAAAGAAACTGAAAAAAGAAGATGTAGCAATTACTCTGATCGATCGTCATTCGTACCATACTATGATGACCGAGTTGCATGAAGTAGCTGGCGGACGTGTAGAACCAGAAGCAATCCAATACGATCTGCAGCATTTGTTTGCTCGTCAAAAGAATGTACAGCTTGTCACAGACACAGTTGTCGGTATCGATAAAGAACAGAAAATCGTCAAGACCAAATTAGGTTCCTATCCTTTTGATCAGCTGATCCTTGGAATGGGCGGAGAGCCGAATGACTTTGGTACACCTGGTGTCAAAGCACACGGATTCACTCTTTGGTCATTTGAAGACTCTGTAAGGATTCGTGAACATATTGAGAAAACAGTAGCAAAAGCTGCATTGGAACCAAATGATGAGTTGCGTAAAGCCATGCTGACTTTCGTTGTCTGTGGTTCTGGGTTTACTGGTATTGAAATGATTGGGGAACTGATCGACTGGAAAAATCGCTTAGCCAAAGATTATAAGTTAGATCCAAACGAGATCACACTAATGGTCGTAGAGGCAATGCCGACGATCTTGAATATGTTAGACCGAAATGATGCTGCAAAAGCTGAACGCTATTTGCGTAAGCACAATGTAGAATTATTATTGAATGCACCAATCGTAGAGGTGGCTGCGGATCATATCAAGCTGAAGGACGGACGCAACATTCCGACTCACACACTGATTTGGACAGCCGGTGTTAAAGGAACTTCTGACGCTGCTGACTTTGGATTAGAAGCAGCACGCGGACAGCGGTTGATCGCCAATGAATACATGCAGGCAAAAGGCTACGAAGATAAAAACATCTATATCATCGGTGATTTAGTCTTTTATGAAGAGTTTCCAGGAACACCGACACCGCAGATCGTCCAAGCTGCTGAACAAACAGGACACACAGCCGCAGCGAATATCGTGGCTTCGATCAAAGGCGGAGAAAAGCATAAATTTAAAGGGAACTATCAAGGATTTATGGTTTCTATTGGTGCCAAATGGGGGGTAGCTAACCTATTTGACAAGATCCATCTAAGCGGATTTTTAGCTATCGTAATGAAACATATCGTGAATTTGAAATACTTCTTTGATATTCGTTCTGGTTATTATATGTTCCAATATTTAATGCATGAGTTTTTCCATATCAAAGACGATCGCAACGTGACTCGAGGACATTCTTCTCGTTACGGCAACGTCTTATGGAGTGTGCCACTTCGTATTTTCTATGGTTTAGTTTGGTTCGTTGAAGCTTCTAAAAAAATCATTGGGAATGGTGAAGTGTTCAAACCAAGTACATGGTTTGGTGAAGGATCATGGTTCACTGGAAACAGCGTATTCCCTTGGACATGGGAATATAATGTAACAGATGTTGCCAGTGGTGCTTCTGCTGCTGGAGATGCAACGACAGCTGCTAGCGGAGCAGGGGCAAGTGCCGGAGAAGCAGCGACTCATGCTGCACATTTCGGTTTGAGTTATGCATACGGAGAAGAACCAATGGCTGTGATTGAGAAGTCACCAGACTGGTTCACAAAGATCATGCAAGTGATCATGCCAAATAATGATGTAGCAATGTTCTTCCAGAAATTCATGGTATTCTTTGAAATTGCCTTGGCATTAGCATTGATTGCTGGATTATTCACATGGCTATGCAGTGCGACAACGATCGTATTAGTGATCACGTTCTGTTTATCAGGTATGTTTTACTGGGTAAACATTTGGTTCATTTTTGTTGCTTTCGCATTGATGAACGGTTCCGGTCGTGCGATTGGTTTGGATCGCTGGGTGATTCCATGGCTACAACGTACACTAGGCAATTGGTGGTACGGTAGACCAAGTGCCCAATACGGCAAGAAATAAATAGATAAAAATAAATGAACAACGTTACTTGAATGCAAGATTTCAATAGAAAGGGGCTGAGGCAAACCGTCGCAGCCTCCTTTTTATGTAAAATAAAGGAATAAGATGCCCGAGATAAGCCACCACGCTTAAAGCAAGACGCAGGTGTCACAACCTCTGATAAACGGTATTCCAGAAGTAGCTTCTTCGGAAATAAGACGAAATTTCACAAAAATTTGAGAAGCAATTTTCATAAATTCCTTCTTATTTCTTGAAGCTGCCCACTTCTGTCACAACCTCTTGATATAAACGGTGTTCCACCTGCTGCTTCTCGGTAATAAGTCCAAAGAATCAGAAAACATGGAAAGCTGTTTCCTACTCTTCGTTCTTATTACTCAAAGCAAGTCACAGGTGTCACAACCTCTTGTTTTTATGCTAAAATTGGGTGAGTTAATCTGGAAAAAGGAGAACAAAAATGAGCCTTAAAGAATTTGCTGAAAAAAGTCTGCTCAAACCTTGGGATGTTTTTATAATTTTTCTTTTGACTGTTCTTTCTTTTTTACCAGTCATGATTTTTGGTCTTCAGCAAAACACCGCAACAGCAGAAAAAGAAGCGGTACTGCGTGTGGATGGCACAGAAATCAAAACATTCCCTTTGATGGCTGGAGAAAAGAGCTACACATATACTTACAAAGATAAACACGGAGATTATAACTTGATCGAGATAGATGGCGATCGAGTACGGATAAAAGAAGCAGATTGCGATGACCAGATCTGCGTACGTCGAGGCTGGGCAACAAAAAATGGCGAAACCATTGTTTGTTTACCACATAAATTAGTGATCGAGGTCCGATCAACAGATGGGGGTGACGAAGACAGTCTGATTTATTAGACCTTCACACACCATGAGCAAATTACAAAAAATGATTTATATTTCGCTACTTGTTGCACAAGGAGTGATCATTGGCTTACTGGAAAATATGATCCCTTATCCTTTTGCTTTTGCGCCTGGGGCAAAACTGGGATTAGCCAACCTGATCACGATCGTTGCGATTTTTACCATGAAAAAACGGGACAGCTTCTTGTTATTGTGGCTGCGACTATTTCTGACTACCTTGCTAGGTGGAACGATTTCTACGTTCCTTTATAGTATGAGCGGTGCGCTGCTTAGTTATTTTGGGATGTTATTGGTCAAGCAATTAGGTCCCAAACGTGTCAGTATCATCGGAATCAGTGCGGCCGGCGGGTTCATGCATAATGTCGGTCAGCTTTTGATGGCCTCTTTCATTGCGCAATCATGGACAGTCATGCTGTACTTGCCAGTCCTTTCCGTTTTAGGAATCTTGTCAGGAATCGCTATCGGGATCGCGGCGAATTATCTTTTACGACATGTGCAGACACTGCAACGATTCCAAAAAGATTATGAGCAGGGAACCAAACAACAATGGAGCCCGATGTTTACTAAAAAATAATCGTCACACAAGGAGTTTTTTTATGAAGCTACATCCAATGTGGGAAAACTATCCTGCTTTAAGTAAAGAATTGACAGAAACACTAAAACGGATGGAAGAAACTGTCCGTCTGAAAAACAAACCTGTCGAACAAGCAATCAAAGAAACGATTCATGCCGGCGGAAAACTGTTGCGACCTGCCTATCAGCTACTGTTCTCACAATTTGGACCAGAGCAAGACCGGGACAAAGCCATCGCTTTGGCAGCTTCCATCGAAATGCTCCATACGGCCACACTGATTCATGATGATATCGTTGATGAAGCAGATCTGCGACGTGGTCAGCCTAATATCCGTAGTCAGTTTGGGAATGTCGTTTCTGTCTATGCAGGAGATTATTTATTCGTCTGCTGTTTTAAACTATTGTCTGATTACTCGACTTCCCTGAAAAGTCTTCAATTGAATTCTCGCAGTATGGAAAAAGTATTGAATGGCGAATTAGGGCAGATGGATGATCGCTATAATTATGAACTTTCTGTAAAAGAATATTTGGAGAATATCTCAGGTAAGACAGCTGAATTGTTCCAACTAAGTTGTTCTGTTGGCGCTTTTGAAAGTGGAACAAGCGAGCGTTTCGCAAAAAAAGCAGGAGATATCGGACTTTCTATCGGGATGGCCTTCCAGATTATCGATGATATTTTGGATTATACAAAAGAGAGTCAGGAAATTGGGAAACCTGTACTAGAAGACATGCGTCAAGGAGTCTATTCTTTGCCATTGATCTATTCTTTGCAAAAAAACAAACAGAGTTTACTGCCTTATTTAGAGAAGAAAACGGAAATGACAGAAAAAGATGTTGAAGCCGTACGCAAAATCGTTGAACGTACAGGAGGTGTGGGAGAAGCTAAGAAATTAGCAGCAGCCTACACCGAAAAGGCGTTGAAAGAAATCAAGAAATTACCTGACACCTCTCTTCGAACGAGAGAAAACCTTTTTTCCCTTACTCAATTGATTCTAGACCGCAAAGACTGAATAGAATTTGGTGCAACACGTGGATAAATTCCTAAGGATGAAATCTGCGTGTTTTGGATCACTTGAAATGGATTTTTTGATGTTAACAAGCAAAAATAAAGAGCAACGTCGCTAACTGACGTTGCCCTTTATTTTTTATCTCGGATCATTTTTTTTATCTTTTCGACTTCTTATGACTCATGAAAGTGATTCTTAAACCGATTACAAGTAATATAACGCCTGCGACTGTTATCCAATTATTTGATTGACTTCCAGTTTTAGGAAGTACTTTTTTTGATTTATTTAAATGATCATCGCTTGTTTTATTAGCTAAGTTAACGTTCGTCTTGTTATCCGAACTTGTTCTTGGGAAAGAGACACTTGCATGACGACTATCACTTGTGATAAATGTTGTATCTGCCGTATCGGTACTGTCACTTATTGTTCGAGTAGTATCTGAGCTATCGCTTGTAGTCGTTGTACCTGTACCATCACTTGATGTGGTAGTTGTCGTATCTGTATTGTCGCTTGAATCTGCCGTATTGGTACTGTCACTTGAAGTGGTAGTTGTGTCTGTGCTATCACTTGTAGTTGACGTATCGGAACTATCACTTGTTGTTCGAGTTGTATCCGTGCTATCACTTGAAGTTGTTGTGTCAGTACTATTACTTGTGGTAGTTGTATCTGTGCTATCGCTTGAAGCAGTTGTGTCGGTACTATCACTTGAAGTGGTAGTTGTATCTGTACTATCACTTGTTGTAGTTGTATCTGTGCTATCGCTTGAAGCAGTTGTGTCGGTACTATCACTTGAAGTGGTAGTTGTATCTGTGCTATCACTTGTAGTAGTTGTGTCTGTACTATCGCTTGAAGCAGTTGTGTCGGTACTATCGCTTGAAGTGGTAGTTGTGTCTGTGCTATCACTTGAAGCAGTTGTATCTGTGCTGTCACTTGTAGTAGTTGTGTCAGTACTATCACTTGTGGACGTTGTATCCGAGCTATCGCTTGTAGTAGTTGTGTCGGTACTATCACTTGTTGTAGTTGTATCTGTGCTATCGGTTGTAGTCGTTGTGTCGGAACTATCACTTGAAGTGGTAGTTGTATCTGTACTATCACTTGTGGTAGTTGTATCTGTGCTATCGCTTGAAGTGGTAGTTGTATCCGTACTATCGCTTGAAGCAGTTGTATCTGTACTATCACTTGAAGTGGTAGTTGTGTCTGTGCTATCACTTGAAGCAGTTGTATCTGTGCTATCGCTTGTGGTAGTAGTATCTGTGCTATCGGTTGTAGTCGTTGTATCTGTGCTATCACTTGTGGACGTGGTATCCGTACTATCGCTTGTAGTCGTTGTGTCGGTACTATCACTTGTAGTTGACGTGTCAGTACTATCACTTGTGGATGTGGTATCTGTACCGCCTGTACCATTGTCGCTGATAAATATTTCGTTAGGCTCCCAACGATTGGTAGCCGCATCTAAAATCACATTTGTCCCTATAATCGTACCGTCTTGGTTTTGAGTAATGTGAATAGTGGCATTAGGCGCAAGGATCGTACCCTGAAAAGGAGCACTGATTGTCAAATCAGTCATCTCATTTCCGAAATTCCAAGAGATATTCGCATCCGAAAAATCTTCTGTTTCATGATTGGAACGATCATTGTATTTGATTGGTGACTGTACGTTCAATGCAGAAGAACTGTTGATGACATTAAATACGACTACTTGATCACTTGGATTAATGATTTGAAGTGGCGTATTCATCGTTAACACTTCTGCGTCGATATTTACCAATAAAAATCCAGAATCTGATAAACCAGTCAAGTCAATGGTTCGATTATTCATGTCTGGAAAATCCGCAGCAGTATATGTTTTAACTGGAGTGGCAGTTGCAAGGTCATTTGCTGCTACATTCAATCTAGCAAACTCTTGCTCGAAATCAATATATTCGTTTCCATCACGGTCTTTATAGAAATCATCTGGAGTTAAGTGATCAAGCCTTGCTCCATTAACCGTAGGACGTCCATCTTGTAATGCTACATCCACATTACTACCAACGACAAATTTATTCATTCTTGTGTCGCCAGTAGGGATTCCAGAAGAATTAATGAAAGAATCAGTTTTTTGTATATAATTGATCTCTTGGTTCAATAAGCCTTCATGAAGCTCTGTCCCAAAATTATTATTTGCATCCAGTTCATGTGTTGCTATATTTCCGTCTGTATGGGCATTAACCGTTGTCTTGTTTTTGGCAAATACATGGAATTGACCAGCAATTCCCAGCAAACCATAATTCCCAGTTAAATCATTATAAACATTCCCAGGATCTTTAGGAATATATGTTTCCGCTGAAACAGCCACACCATACGAAAAGATGTTGAACAATAAAGCAGCTAATACTAATAAACTTACCCTTTTTTTCATCTTTTCCCTTCCTTTCATTTCAAACATTTTCCTATTATACTCTTTTTTTCCTAAGCTTAAACTGTTCGTTTTAAAAAATCATTATTTATTTAAACAATATTAATGAATCATTCATTTTGTTGATTTTTGTTCAAGTGGAAAATAGAGAATATCTTTCTCTTTCAATCTCCAAACGATCATGCTAGTGACTGGAAAGTGTAAAAAGTGAGGGGGTGTAGTAACATATAAGTAGAAATCCTAGAGTTAGGAAAAAGCAAGTAGGATAAATAAAAAGGAGGAAAACAGATGAATTATTTAGATATGTTATGCGAGAGTGTGGACCGAGCATACGAGCGATTTGAACGCTTGTTTGAAGGCGTCTCTATTGAGGAGGCCAACCGTTTTCCAGTGGAAGACAGAGCTCCGCAAATCAAATCAATGACTTGGCTGGCTTGGCATACCGCTCGAGAATTGGATTTCCAGATTGCTGATTTAGCCAGTACCTCTCCAATTTGGCACAGCCAAGATTGGGAAAGCCGGTTTCCGATGACGATAGCAGATGACGAACAAGATTGGAAGCACAGTCTGGAACAAGCAAAACAAATCCAAGCTAATCAAGTAGAAGACCTGCTAGGATACTTGCGGGCTGCTTCTGATTCTGCTATTTCTTATTTAAGAGGGTTAGAACCTTCCGAACTAGATGAAGTAATTGACAAGAGCTGGACACCACCAGTCACGCGAGGGATGCGTCTCGTTTCTATTATTGATGACGCTGCCATGCACTCTGGTCAGGTGATCTATGCGAGACGTTTATTGGGATTGAAAGACTAAGGCACTAAATAAAAAAGAACTTACGACAAAAACAAGTCGCAAGTTCTTTTTTGATTTCAGTTGATTGGCATCCATGGTCTGTATAGTAGTAAGGAATGTACTAAATAGTAGTGAAGCCGTCAGTAAACGCAATTTTCTCTTTTTCATTTCAAATCCCTCCATTTTTTATTGTAATCGGTTACTAGTTCATCCTAATAAATAATCCAATAAGAAGGAAGTTTATTTCACTTTTCTGGTCATCCACATATTTCTATAAAAGGAAAAAACTGTTCTGAGAGTGTGTTCTTAGTCTGATAAAGTATTAGCAGGTAGGCAGTTTTATCGATAAAAACATTATGGAAAAATAAAATCAGATCCATTTGTTTTTATAGAAAAAACAGAAAAGTTCTATCGATAAAAAGCGGCAAAGGAGGAAGATATTCTGGTCAAACGACATAAAAAAAAGATCATCGCTTCCCTAGTAGTACTGGTAGTTGCACTCGGCGGCTTTTTTGTCTATGACCATTTTTGGAAAGAGCCGGAAGTGATCATGAATTTGAATAGCGGCGATCAATCATTTATCAAGGACATGTCAGAAGAAGAGTTGCGTGATTTTCTGCAAGATCAAGCAGACGAAGATTATGTTCGGCTGAAGTTGGATACGACGATGCGTTTTGATACCTCTGACAAACCTGGGTCAGTCAATATCCAAAACCCGCCCAGTAACGAATACGCCATCGAAGTGACAACTTATATCGAAGGAGAAGACGATGAAATCTACATTTCTGGAGTGATCCAGCCAGAACAATATGTAAGTGAAGGCAAACTGTTGCGTAAAGTAGCTAAAGGAACATACAAAACGATCAGTACGGTCCAATTTTTGGATTCCGAAAAGAATGTAGTCGGAACATCTTCTGTCGTTGGAAAGTTAACAGTTGAAAGTTAACTGATAGCAAATATATATTTTTTAGGAGGAAAAGAAATGAGAGTCTCAAGAAAAATGTTGTTGCCGGCACTTGCCTTAGTAAGCAGTGCGGCAATCGGGCAAACGGTAAGCGCTTATACATGGGTGGGTGGCGAACCTGATCCGAATACGGTTTACGAATCAGTCCAAAAACAAGATAACGCAACGATCCCAGCAGAAGGCACTTTTAAAGAGTGGGACCCAACTGATCCAGGACCAGGACCTGGGCCAACGGATCCAGTCGATTGGATCGATGTATCGATCCCGACAAAAGTCTTGTTCGGACAAACAGATGCGACAGAGGGTAAGGTCGTAGCACCAATCTATCAAATCAGAAACAATTCGACAAAAGGCGTGAAAGTCTCTGTGGGCAATTTCGTCAAAGGGCAAGATGCAGACAAAGTGCCGGAATTAGTGTTGAACATGGATAGTGTCAGCAGCAGTACATCTATCTCTTTAGTCAACCCAACGACTGCTCCGCAATTTCCACGCGAGTTAGTGACATTGCCGAACCAAAACGATGTCACAGAGTTTACTTTCTCTGGTAGCGTCGGAGCGAATTTCCAATTTGGGGAAGCCATCAACCCTAAATATGAGCTTGTCTTGCAATTTGAAGCAATAGGGGTATAAAAAAATGAAAAAAACAGGGATCCTTCCGCTGTTTTTCCTTCTGGGGTTTATCTGTCTATCAATAAGCGGTTTGGCAGATGCAGCAGAAAAAGAAAGCACGATCGAAGTTAGCGGACTGATCTATTCAGAAAAACCAACGGAACCTGGAACAGGTCCAAGCACAGATCCTGGAACAGGATCAAGTGCTGGGCCTGATACAGGCTCAACTGCGGATTCCGCAACTGATTCGGGAAAAAGTACCGGTGGAGATACGTCAGGAACATCCGGTTCTAGCGACACTAAAGGCAATCTTCCTCAGACGAATGCTGTAAGAACAAGCAGGTGGGTAACGGCAGCAGGTGTGCTGCTTCTCCTCGGTTCTCTTTCTTTATTAAGTAAAAAAGTCTTGCCTGGAGACACAGATGTTTAGACAAGCGAGCAAATACAAAAGAGAGAGGAGAGAAAAATGAAACTATTCAAAATACTAGCAGTTTTTACCTTGCTGTTTTCCAGCATCAGCCCGACTACCCTTGTCTACGCAGTCTCATCTTTGACGCCTGAAAGTAGCGAGACAGCAAATGAAGAAACACCGACAGAACCAATAGCCGAACCGCAAGTGGAAGAAGCTCCTGCAGTAGTCGAGCCTGTAGCAGAAGAATCATCCGCGGAACCAGCTACACCCGAACCGTCGACCGTCGAACCGCAAACAGAGCCAGCAGTTCCCGTACCAGAAACGGCTGTGCCAAGCCCGCAGAATCCTGCTCTTCCAAATATCCCACAGTACCGTGGGGAACTGAGAAGGAATGGTGAAAGTTCCTATCAGGCATCAGCCCAACCTGGATTCAATGCAGGAGTCAGCAACTTATCGGAACTGGGTCCCAATGTAGGGGACAGTATTACTTACAGCTTTACGATCCCGACTCATTCATTCGTACACGGTAATGGCAATGACTGGATCGCATACATTGTTGGTAATGGTAATATCGGTATTGAGTGGTTCGATGGGATGTCCTATGGTCGGCCGCCAAATCATACAAGTGATTATTTAACAACTTACCAGATCGGACGTACGGAAGTCATCGAAGTTGGGGGTGCTTCTGGCGATCTTAATATTACGTCGAATCACACGATAAACAATAATAATTTCACGATGACGATGTCAGGGACGATTACTAGAACAAGAGCCAGCAACCGCACCAACTACCAATTAACAGCTGGGATCCATAATCTTGTATTAGGTGCTACCGCGGTACCTTCGTGGGGGCCATTAGGTCCTACGCCTATAGAAGATGTACCGATCAACTATCTGTCAATTGGGAACTTTACGGTCAATACTAGGGAACCAGAACCAGAACCTACTGTAGAGATCACCGCCAATCCTGCCAATCCTTTTATTTTGGGTGTGCTTCCTCAGGAACACAAAGATAGTCTGATAGTAAGGGTTAATGGGAGCCTGTTGCCTTCTTCTGGCCCAGATAGTTACGAGATCATTGAGACTAACTTAGGTAGCTTGGACGTGGTAGGGACAGTAGGATCAAAAAGTGCATGGGTGAGAATCCGTTATACGATGAATGGAACCGTTCATGAGAGTGAAAGAATACATTTCCAAATGCCTGTCGTATGGGGAGACAGTATCGTGTTTGGTGGAAGTGATCCAATAGCTATGAGGACAGTGGCTGCTTTCACCTTACATCATCGTGGAACAAGTCCAGTGATTACTGCAGTTACAGGAAGAAACAATTCGGGTTTAACTAATTTTGTGATAAATGAAAATTATTTAGGTCAAAATTACTATAATTTTTCTTGGTACAACTTGAGTCAAAAAAATATTCTTGATTTGACAAATGATTCCGCGGATCGAGCAGTCTCAGCAAGAGGAAATGCTAGAAACCAAGATATCTTGAATAGCTGGAATACACAAATCAACTATGTCAACTATGGTGATGTCGTCCGTTCATGGGTGGCAGACCCAGAAAAGAACGCAGTGACAAATTCAATGACAATAGATGCGCCATTTGTCTTTAATGGTGGAGAAGTCTACTATGAAATCACTACGAACGGCTACCGTAAATTGGACATCAACACATTGACACCGACAGAACAATCGATTGAACGTGGCGCTTCGCAAGCATCTTTAGATAGTCAAGTCAGTCGTTTTCTAGACACTTCTGGCAAGGAGAACCTTCGAGTAGTGAGATTCTTGGATTATCCAGATACTTCTACTTTAGGAGAAAAGACTGGAACAATCCAAGTCGAAGAAACCTTATCGACAGGAAAAACAGTGACATACGACTACACAGTATCATTTGTCGTGACTCCTAAATTTAAAGTAACGGCTAAGCCTGATAGTAAGGTATTGCTAGGAACAGATATGAATACAGTTGATCTACGTCAGTTTTTAGATGTCGAGGTAGATGGAGAGCAACTTGATGACGACAAATATGAAGTAGAAATGACTGCTGCACCTATTGCTACAGATACCGTGAGCGTTGGAAGAGCACAATCGATTCGAGTCACTGTGAATGGAACAACTCTTTCTCAAGATACATCTATCAATATAGGTGTTATATGGGGAGACAGTGTCGTATTTGGTGGAAGAGACCCAATGAGTAGTAGGACAGCTGCTGCGTTTACCTTACATCACCAGGGAAATCTTCCATTCATTACTGCAAGCAAAGGAAGAAGACCTCTTCTTGGAAGTAATCTCGCTATCAATTCGGATTACTATGGAAGAGACTACTATAGTTTCTCTTGGTATGATGTGAGTCAAAAAGACAGTGTGAATCTAACCAACGATTCTGCTGGTCAAATAGTAGCCGCGCAAGGTAGAGAGTTAGAAGATGATGTTTTAAACCGCTGGAGGATACAAACGGTCAACTATGGTGATGTCGTCCGTGCTTGGGTAGCAGATCCAACAAAGAATGCAGTGACAGAAAACGAGCAATTTGTCTCTAACGGCGGAGAAGTCTACTACGAGATCACAGCAAACGGTTACCGCGCGTTGAATATCAATAAATTGACTACATCAAGTCATACGATCTTACAAGGGACGACGGAGAGTGAATTAGACAGCCGATTAGCCGAGTTCTTAGATGTATCAAGTGTAGAGAACATCAACTTGGATAGATTTGTCCAGTATCCAGATACTTCTGTCATCGGTACGACAAGTGGAACGATCCGAGTAACAGAGACTTTATCTACAGGAAAAACAGTCTCCTATGACTATGAGATCACCTTTACAGTTGAAAACGCCCCTCCAACAGCTGATCCAATTGCGCAAGAATTGTATTTAGGAGAATCATTGCCAGATTCGCCAATGGATCTGCTAGAAAACGTATCAGATGACAGAGACGATCCGTCAGAACTGAAAGCCACTTATCTAAACCGACCAAACATCGACCGTGTTGGAGAGATGACCGCTAGCATTCAACTGGAAGATTCAGGGGGAGCTGTTTCAGTCATCGAAGTGCCGATTACCGTCAAGTGGGGAAGTACGATTTCTTTAAGAGGAAACAGTAATATTACTGTTGGAGCATACAGTTTGACGAAAAATGGAGATGGCACACTACAACTTCATTCGACATTTGGGGACAACAGCGTGTATCGAGATCGTCAAGTCCATCCTGATTATGGAAGTAGTGATTTTTACCATTTGGAAGTGTTCGATGGAGAAACCAGCATATATAAATATGCTGTCAGAGGAGACCAACTCATTGGAGATGCAATCAATGGATTCAATCACGGTAATCCTTTGGAGGTTTCTGTGGGTAACACGATCAGAGTTTTTTGTAGAGATTCTGATATCGATCGGAACAACTTAATGGTAAACGAAATAGAAAAAAATCACACTTACGAAACAGATTATGCTTACTATAGAGTGACAGAAGAGGGACTAGAACCAGCACCTGTTCTAGTAGCGAAATCACTGAAGCAAGACTTTGTCCTTGGTGAAGATATTACGGAGTTAAATCCCCACGATTTATTTGAATACGTTGGGTTAAACAACTGCGTAATTTCTTCTGATAAATACGAAGTCGAACAACTCATAGGTTTTGATACTTCCTTGGTAGGTACTCGTAATGCTAAAGTAAAGATAACATCTACTGTAGCTAATATTTCATTGGAAGTAGAAATACCATATGAAGTGAAATGGGGAAGTACGATTTCTTTAAGAGGACTTAGTGATCGTACAGTTGGCGCCTATAGTTTGACGAGAAGCGCAGATGGCACACTGCGTCTGCATTCGACATTTGGTGACAATAGAACGAATCAAGGTATGCAAGTCCATTCTTATTATGGAAGTAGCGTCTATTATTCTATCGAAGTGTTCGACGGAGAAACAAGCACATATCAGTATGAAGTCACAGGAAATGCGATTATCCGAAATGCAATCAATGGATTCAATCAAGGCAATCCGCTAGAAGTTTCTGCGGGGAATATCATCAAAGTCTTTCATGGGGAGTCCCACAGTCGAAGTCGATTGATGGTAAATGAAGTCGCGGAAAACTACTCCTTCGGTACACCTTTTTCTTACTACCGAGTAACGGACAATGGCTTAGTTCCGATCAAACACTTGGAAGCTGAAGCAGTCCCTCAGACATTTAACTTAGGTGAAAGCGTTGACGGACGTGACCTAAAAGAATTCGTTAAGGATGTGCAGGTAAATGGTGTAGCAGTGGATGCAAGTGAATATGAAATCTCGTTGCGTTCCGAAGTCAACACGACGTTGATCGATACGCGTGAAGTCGAAGTCGAAATACGCACGACGGACGGATTAGGCATCCTGAGAACAACTGTACCGTATGAGGTCAGATGGGGAAGTACGATTTCTTTAAGAGGGCTCAACAATCGTACAGCAGGAGCATACAGTTTGACGAGAAGCGTTGATGGTACACTGCGTCTCCATTCAACTTTTGGGGATAACCGAGCGAACTTAGATACACAAGTTCATCCTTATTATGGAAGTAGTGTCTATTATTTGATCGAAGTACTAGACGGAGAAACAAGCACATATCAATATGAAGTGCCTGGCAATATAAGTAACAGGAATGCAATCAATGGATTCAATCAAGGCGATCCATTAGAGGTTTCCGCTGGGAATATCATCAAAGTTTACCATGCGGAATCCAACACCCGAAGCAGACTGATGGTAAATGAAGTTGCGGAAAACTATTCCTTTGGCACCCTTTTCTCTTATTATCGAGTGACTGACAATGGATTAGTTCCAATCAAACAGTTGGAAGCTGAAGCGGCTCTACAAACGTTCAACTTAGGTGAAAGTGCCGATGGACGCAATCTAAAGGAATTGGTTAGAAATGTACGAGTAAATGGCACAGCCGTAGACGCAAGTGAGTATGAAGTCACCTTACGTTCAGAACTTGATACGTCATTGATTGGTACGCGTGAAATCGATGTTGAAGTCCGTACAACTGATGGACTAGGTATCGTACAACTGACAGTTCCTTATGAAGTGAAGTGGGGGAACTCGATCATCGCGCAAGATCAGGCAGCAAACTCTGATAAGACAGTAGCTGTTCTGTCATTGACCGAAGAGAATAATTTGCCAAAACTGACAGCTACGCAAGGAGACGGACTTGATTCTTTCAGTCCAGTAGCCTCTGCACCACAAGCAGTATTTTATCGTGGTGATCTTACTTCACCAAGATTCTCCCTTTTGACCAATAACTTGGCTATGGACGCACAAACACTGAGAAGCAATTGGAACAATGTTCTTAGACAAAATGAATTAGCCTATGGTGATGTGCTTTCTTTTGAAGTTTTCGATTCTGCAGGGAATAACCTACTTGGAAATAAAACAGCTGTCTCAAGAAATGAACAGTTAGTAAAAGAAGTAATCGGCTATCCGCAAGCTTTTTACGAAATGACAGCTAATGGGTTCAATCTTCTACGTATCAACCAATTAAAAGTAGAAACGCAAACCATTGAAAGTGGATTGACAGAAGAGGAATTAAGTCAAAATATCGAATCTTATCTGTCAACTGACGGATTCGATACGATCCATGTGACAAAGTTCATCCAATATCCTGACACAAGTAAAGCTGGAACAAGTAACGGGATCATCGAAGTAGAAGAAACATTAGCGACAGGTGGCACAGCTACGTATAACTATACGGTACCATTTATCGTGGAGAACTCGACGGAATGGATCGATGTCAAGATTCCTAAAAAATTGCTTTTTGGAACGACTGACGTAAATAAAGGAATGGTTTCTTCCCCGCTTTACTACATCGAGAACGCTGGGACGAGAAATCTAAAAGTCAGCGTGGAAGAAATCAACATCACGAACAATACGAATAACTTGGAGCTGTTACGTACAGCTGATGCAGATCCATCTGCAGAGAGGGCAGCAGCAAAACTTCGTATGAATTACAAGACGAGCAATATCCTTGTCGATCTTTATGAAAGTACACCAAATCAGGTAGTTGCTGAGCTAGCACCGAATGAACAAACCCAGTTTATGATCGAAGGGCAATACTTTGGAAACTATCAGCAAGAAATCAATATTGGGTTGGATATCCGCTATCGATTTGAGGTTGCTTCGTAAGATAGAAAGCTGTTGATTTGAAGAAAATGATGTACGAACACAAAAGCCCATCAATCGATTGAAATCGGTTGATGGGCTTTTTGAGTATTATCGTGTGGGGTTAGGCTTTGACTGCGATGGACTTGATAGATTTGAATTCTTAGCTCTGTTACTAGCGTCTTGAGTTAAGTTATATAATTTTTTTTCTTGGGTGGGTTGTTGTGTGTTTTTTTCCTGATAAGAGGTTAGGCTTTTAGAAAGGCTCTGTTTGTAGTCCTCAACTGCTTTTTGTAATTTTTGAGGTGGATTTTCTAGTTTCGCCATCTCTTTCCTAGCATTCCAACCTAACGATTGATCAGCTTTGAGTGCATTATCAATGTTTACTTGAGTAGTTACGTAATTTTGTATTGCATTTGTGATCTTATTTTTGTTAAAAAGTCTATTCATGAATGTATCTACCTTTTTACATTGTTTTAAATTATTTGTTTGTTTAGCTAGCAGCGACTTAAAATCATTTAAACTGGTCTCTTGTTTTGCCTCTTGTTTTTTAAATGATTGTTCTTTTTGCTTCTGTTGTGTCTTTTGTTTCGCCATTGTTTTTCTAGTATTATCAAAGGTCTTTAATATTTCTGGTGCTCGTGTTTTCAGTTCTTCTCGTAATTTTGATGCTTTTAATTCTGCCTTCGCATATACCTTGTTATCTTCAACTATTTTGTATTCAGGTGTATGTTTTCCATGTTTGGGTGTACTTTCCATAACATTTATATTATCTCGGAGTTGTGCTGCAAGATCTTTTGTTGTAGGATCTTTAATCTCATTGATCATTTTATCTAATAGTGTTTCTTGCCTATAATCTGGTGAATTTGCAATATCTTCTTTTGGCATGTCAATTCCTCTTTTCTTTTTTTATTTGTATCTTTGTATTCACTTTATCATGCTTTCTTTTTGTTTTTGTTCCGTCTTTTTCTAAGGTGGAAAATATCTGGTACGGTTTTCTGGTATTTTCCATAAAAAATAAAACAAGGTGCTTCTTTATGAAAAAAGATTCGTACCGATTTTTTTCAATCCTCATTTATCCTTGTTGTCAAAGGCTTTTTTTCTTCGTATCATTCTTTTTTATTTTTAGAAATTATGGTCCCAAGGCATGAAAAAAAACATGTTATAGTAAAAACATAAGTGAAGTTGGCAGAGGAATCAGCCGATTTTTACTGTCTATCTAAGCGAAAAACAGCTGTCCACAAAAATCAAATCGAGGAGGATGCATTTGAAAAAACTCATCACTAATTTAACACGTACAGATGTTTCGCCCCTGATTCTTCGGTTAAAAGGAGAGAAACATGCATTTACGTTTGAAGACATCGAAAAAGAAAGCGGGATAAAATTGACGAGCGCAGACAAATTTTTGATCCGTTCTGTCGCAGAGAAAAAATTCAAAATGCAAGTGGTGTGCGAAGCACCGGAGAACCAGCTGAAGTTCTTTCCAAAAGCAAAAGAACTTTCTTGATCACTCTATTTATTGTTCTATCTATGTAGCAAACAGGAAAAAATAACAAATATGTTATTAAAAGTGTTGCAATCGCATACAAAAAGAGTAAAAAACAAAATAGTCCTTTATTATAGGAGATGGAAACACGAGAATGTCAGACAGGGGGGATGGGATGCGTTGATTTTTTAGTTGTAAGTTGGTTGCTACATAGATAATAAAGGGGGAGTAATTGGATTGAAAAAGAAAATCATTGGTAGTCTATTACTATCAACGCTAGTGTTGACGAGTATGATAAATATGTTCATCAATGAAGACTTGCAAGCGGAAAATCATGTGCTCAATATCAGTCGCACGCTTCAAGAAGAAAAGGTGAACGATCTCAATCCTGGGGGAGAAGATGGTATCGGCAATGCCTGCCACTGATAGTCATCGAAAATTATCGCGCAGGCTATATCGGCTCTATCGACATCGTTCCTCAATAAAAAGAACGATGAGGAGATAGATATTTTTTAGGAAACAAGCACATAACTTATGATCGCATAAGTATTTTCACACAGGACTAGCAAATAGTCCTGTGTGGGTATCATAAAAAAACTGAATAGAAACAATAATCAGCTTTACCACCATTGATAGAAAAGAGATAGAAAACCGAGAAAAGGAATCGGTCCTCTATCTCTTTTTGCTGTACAAACGCATGTTTCTCCTGTTTTTTGCATGGATTCCTTTAAAGAAAGTGTACCATGTTTTCTTGATACGTTTAGAACACCTTTTTCTAGAGGTAGAAAAACTACAAGTTGAGAGGATAAGGAGAGTCGTTTGAAGAGAACTCAGAAAAAAGGACACTGTATGAGATCAGGTGTCCTTTTGTGAAATCTGATATTATTACGTACGGATAGATGTGAGACTGATTTCGCCAGAAGACAAACTCATTTCCTGTCCATTTGTTTGGACGATCAGTTCGCCGTGATCACCGATTTCTTTTGCAAGTCCGACATAAGTCGTTCCTTTTTGATTGAACGACACGGTTTTTCCCAATACGAATGATTTTTCTTTATAAAAGTCCAATGCTTTTTTCGGTTGAGAAAGATAGGTGAACAATTCTTGCCAGATTTTGCTGATCAGTTGATTCCTTGTGATACTCGCTTGCCCATCAGGAAAGACAGAGGTGGCTTTTTCTTGGAGATCAGTTGGAAAATGATTTTGAGGAACAGAAAAATTCAGCCCGATCCCGATGATGATATGACTGATTCTGCCGCTTTCCATATCACTGACTGCTTCAGATAAAATCCCACAGACTTTTTTTCCATCCATGTAGATGTCATTGACCCATTTGATCGAAGCAGAACGACCGGTAACAGATTCAATGGCTTTCACACAGGCACTGGCTGCGATGATCGTATATTGAGGCAGTTCATCAAACCGTTTGTCTGGATGGAGCAAGAGACTCATGTAGATTCCTCGTCCAGGTTCGGCAAAAAAAGGTCGTCCAAAACGTCCACGAGCTTGTTCTTGTGTATCAGCAACAAATAACTTCGAAACAGAATCTCCGTGAGCTGCTGCCAGTTTGGCATCTTTCATCGTAGATTCAGAAGTCAACATCGTTTGTACCTTCAAATCGGGAATAAAAGACCGTAGCTCTTGCTGGATTTCTTTTGCATCTAGTACGTCAGAGGGCAGGTAACGATACCCTGTAGGCCCGTGCTCAAAACGATAGCCTGCCTTTTCCAATTCTTTGATGGCTTTCCAAATACTTGTCCGGGAAACTTCCAGTTGCTGTGCTAACTTTTCTCCGGAAAGAAAATCTGGCGTCTTTTTCAATAAATGAAGTACTTTGTCTTTTGTTGTCATGGTACCAAGCTCCTTTCTCATCCATTCTATCAGGAAGAAGGAGAGAACAAAATAGTTTTCGAAGAAACAACGGTTGATACATAAAGCAAAAACGAAAGAAGAAAAGAGAAAAAAGAAGAGGGGGGCGTTCATTTTTTGTCCCAGCCTCTTTCTGATTATGAAGATAAAAGTACTTGATCGTCTTTTAATGCCGTGCCGCTGTTTTGTTTGAACAACGCTAATAGTTGAGGTACTGTGAGCTGCTGTTTTTCCTCTTGCTGGATATCGACGACGATCCTTCCTTGATGCAGCATGATTAGTCGATTTCCATAGCGGATCGCGTCTTCCATGTCATGAGTGACCATGAAAGCAGTGAGACTCTGCTCGGTGATCAGCTTTTCTGTCAATTCCATCACCGTTTTGGAAGTAGCAGGGTCAAGCGCTGCAGTGTGTTCATCTAATAAGATCAGTTCTGGACGCTGCAATGTAGCCATTAACAGCGTGATGGCTTGACGTTGTCCCCCAGACAGCAAACCGATTTCTGAGGATAAACGATTTTCCAAACCCAAATTCAGCCGAGCCAGCTGTTCTTTGAAAAATGTTCGGTCTTGCGGTTTGACACCGCGGAAGAAGCCGCGTTTTTTTCCTCGTTTCATAGCAAGAGCGAGATTTTCTTCTACCGTTAAACGAACGGCTGTCCCTAGTTTAGGATCTTGGAATACGCGACTGATGGATTTCGAACGTTCGACAACGGATTTTTTCATGATATTTTTTCCATTCAATAAAATCTGTCCCTGATCGACAGAAAATGTACCAGCGATGCTGTTCAGCAAAGTAGATTTACCAGCACCATTTCCACCGATGATCGTCACGAAGTCGCCGGGTTCTAAGGAAAGATTAATCCCTTTCAGGACATGGTTTTCGTTGATCGTTCCTTTTTCAAAGGTATGATGGAGATTTTCCAGTGTTAAGACGTCATTCATTTGACACTACCGCCTTTCCTTTTTTGAGATAAATGGAATTTTTGCTGAATCTGCGGGAAAGAAAGACAGATCACTAGCACGAAAGCAGAAGCAAGTTTCGAATCACTTGGTTCAACATTCAGTTCGAAGACTAACGCCAAAATAAAGCGGTAAATGACCGCACCTAAAACGACAGTCAAGAGACGGAGAAATAGTGGCTGGTTACGTAACAAAACTTCTGCGATGATAATAGAAGCTAGTCCAATCACGATCGTTCCAATACCAGAATTCAAATCAGCAAAGCCGTTGTTTTGCGCAAGCAAGGAGCCAGAAAGAGCAATGCATCCATTAGAGATCATATAACCGATGATCTTCATATTATCTGTGTTGATCCCGTTTGCTTCGCTCATTGCCAGATTATCGCCAGTTGCACGAATAGCAAGTCCTGTTTCTGTACGTAAGAACAAAACAAGTAAACATACAACGATTAAAGCAAAAAGCAGACCGACGATCAGTACAGCGTTGTCTTTTGTTATGCCGAATGACTCGACCCAATGAAAGATCGTTGGCTGACCCAATAAAGAGATGTTCGGCGCACCCATCACACGGGATGTGACAGAGTATAAACCAGTCATGGTGATGATCCCTGCAAGAAGGGCGGGGATTTTTAATTTTGTGTGAAGCAGTCCGGAAACAAGCCCTGCTGCCGCACCCCCTAAAAAGCCTAGAAGACAAGCTGTCAATGGGTGATAGCCATTTGTAATACTTACTGCCGCGATCCCTGCACCTAAAGGAAAGCTTCCTTCAGCAGTCAAGTCGGCAATGTCCAAGATACGGAAAGTGACATACACACCAATCGCAAGCAGGGCCCATAAGACCCCTTGCGACGCAGATGATAAGAAAAGAGAGAGCAGATTTGTCATGAGAATCCTCCTGTGTTTTATTCAGCTTCTTTGATGCTGTCTGGATTGATACCTAATGCTTTGGCCATGTCTTTATTGACATACAGTTCCAAATCATTTGCTGTTTCGACAGGAAGTTCACTTGGCTTCTTGCCGTCTAAGATTTTTGCTGCCATGATCCCCGTTTGTTTGCCCAAGCTTTCGTAGTCGATCCCTACTGTTGCTAGACCGCCGTCTTTGACTTGATCAACTGCGCCAGCAACGACAGGTGTTTTTGTTTCTTTTGCGACTTCACCGACAACACTTGCCGCACTTGCGAACGTGTTATCAGTAGGAATATAGATTCCGTCTACATCTTTAGCTAGACTTTTCGTCACTTGTTGGACATCATTTGTGGAATTTGCTGTCAGTACTTTGACTTTTACGCCCGCTTTTTTCAATTCTTTTTCTGCCAAATCAGCTTGGATCTTAGAGTTTGCTTCACCGTTGTTATACATGATGCCGATTGTTTTGGCGTCTGGCACGATAGTTAACAGTAAGCCGATTTGTTTTTCGATTGGCACCATATCTGTCGTGCCAGTCACATTTCCGCCAGGTTTTTCATTGGATGTGACTAAATGGGCTTGTTCCAAGTCTGTGACCGCTGTGACAGTCATCGGGATAGTGGTTGTTTCATTTAATAAAGATTGTGCTGCTGGAGTGGCGATCCCAAGTAGCAAATCAGGATCTTCTTTGACGAGCTTCTCACTCATGCTTTTCAGGTTGTCTTGATTGTTTTGGGCATTTTGATAATCGATTGTTAGATTATCGCCTTCTTTATACCCTTCTTCTGCTAATCCTTCTTTGAATCCTTTATAGGCAGCGTCTAACGAGTTATGTTGTACAAGTTGCAATACGCCAATTGTTTTTTGTCCATCTGATGCCTCTGCGGAATTGTCTTTTTGTGCGCAACCTCCTAAAGCTAGTAGCAGAGCAGCGCCTAATCCAATTAATATGTTTTTTTTCATTTCTTTTTCCTCCTTAATTTTGGGAAACAAAAAATCCATTCAGACAAAATGTCCAAATGGATTGAAAAGTCGGAAAATAAATTGAAAAGTAGAATGCTTGATACTTTTACTTTGTATTTTCACTGCTCAGCCACTTAGCATTTTGTCTACGTGGCTTTTTGCTGCAATACAAAGTTCTTTAGCCATCATAGATACAAACTGTCGTTTAACGTTTGTATCCATCATGATGAATACAAACCTATCTAAAGTAGCTAAAGTAAAAGTTATTCAGTTGTGTTGGTACGATTTGCTTGATATTGGTTCGCATAGAAGTTCCTCCACAAAATGAATTTTCTAAAGTATAACCGAGAAAAAAAGGTCTGTCAATTAAGAATTGTCAGATAATTGAAAACATAAAATTGAAAACATTAAGAAAATATTGCGAAAAAGTAGAAGAAACGCCAGGAAGTGTTGACTTTTATAGAAAATAAGTGTAGTATATGAAGTTGCAAAAACTATCTGATGAAGAAAAGGCAGAAACGAAATATTGTCCGTTTCGGCTTTAATATAAGGAAACAAAAGTAGAAGCTCACGAAGTAAGGTTTCAAGAGAATGTTCTATTTTTGGTTTTTTTTTGCCTAAAAGCCGCAAAAAATGTCTGTTGTTACCTAAAAATAATATTTGAAATATTATTGTAACAATTGATCGGGTAGTCTTTTTGAATGACATTTTAGAGGGGTGAAGAGCTTGGCTGGACACGTAGTAAAATACGGAAAACATCGCGAACGTAGAAGTTTCGCAAGAATCAGTGAAGTGTTGGAATTACCAAATTTGATCGAAATTCAAACAGACTCTTACCAATGGTTCTTAGATGAGGGACTTAGAGAAATGTTTGAAGACATTTTGCCAATCGATGACTTCAATGGCAATCTATCTTTGGAATTTGTAGATTATGAATTGAAAGAACCAAAGTATACAGTAGCAGAAGCTCGTGCGCATGATGCAAACTACTCTGCACCATTACATGTAACATTGCGTTTGACAAACCGCGAGACTGGCGAAATCAAAGCACAAGAAGTATTCTTCGGTGATTTCCCATTAATGACAGAACAAGGAACATTCATCATCAACGGGGCAGAGCGAGTAATCGTTTCTCAGTTAGTCCGCTCACCAGGTGTCTATTTCCATGGAAAAGTCGACAAAAACGGAAAAGAAGGATTCGGTTCTACTGTTATCCCTAACCGTGGCGCTTGGCTAGAGATGGAAACTGATGCAAAAGACATCTCTTATGTACGTATCGACCGTACACGTAAGATTCCTTTAACCGTATTAGTTCGTGCGTTAGGATTTGGTTCCGATGATACGATCTTTGAAATCTTCGGCGACAGCGAAACATTACGCAATACAGTCGAAAAAGACTTGCATAAAAACGCAAGCGACTCAAGAACAGAAGAAGGTTTGAAAGACGTTTACGAACGTTTGCGTCCAGGCGAACCAAAAACAGCAGACAGCTCACGTAACTTGCTGAATGCTCGTTTCTTCGATCCAAAACGTTACGACTTAGCAAACGTTGGTCGTTACAAAGTAAACAAAAAATTAGATTTGAAAACACGTCTATTGAATCTGACATTAGCTGAAACATTAGTTGATCCAGAAACAGGCGAGATTATCGTTGAAAAAGGAACAGTCTTGACTCACCAAGTCATGGAAACATTAGCTCCTTTCATTGATAACGGTCTAAATTCAGTGACTTACTATCCATCAGAAGATGGTGTGGTCACAGATCCAATGACTGTCCAAGTCATCAAAGTATTTTCACCAAGAGATCCTGAACGTGAAGTGAACGTGATCGGAAACGGCTATCCAGAAGCAGCTGTAAAAACGGTTCGTCCAGCCGACATCATTGCTTCAATGAGCTATTTCTTGAACTTGATGGAAGGTATCGGCAATGTCGATGATATCGACCACTTAGGAAATCGTCGTATCCGTTCAGTCGGTGAACTTTTACAAAACCAATTCCGTATCGGGCTAGCACGTATGGAACGTGTGGTTCGTGAAAGAATGTCGATCCAAGATACTGAAACATTGACACCTCAACAATTGATCAATATCCGTCCAGTTGTGGCAAGTATCAAAGAATTCTTTGGTTCTTCTCAGTTGTCACAGTTCATGGATCAAACAAACCCTCTTGGCGAATTGACACACAAACGTCGTCTTTCAGCCTTAGGACCTGGCGGATTGACTCGTGACCGTGCCGGTTATGAAGTTCGTGACGTTCACTACTCCCACTATGGCCGTATGTGTCCGATCGAAACTCCTGAAGGCCCAAATATCGGGTTGATCAATAGTTTGTCCAGTTATGCGAAAGTAAATAAATTCGGATTTATCGAAACACCTTATCGTCGTGTAGACCGCGAAACAGGTCGGGTTACTGACCAAATCGACTACTTGACAGCAGATATCGAAGACCATTACATCGTAGCCCAAGCAAACAGCCCATTGAATGAAGATGGAACATTTGCTCAAGACGTTGTTATGGCGCGTGCTCAAAGTGAAAACTTAGAAGTATCTATTGATAAAGTAGACTACATGGACGTATCACCTAAACAAGTAGTTGCCGTTGCGACAGCATGTATTCCTTTCTTGGAAAACGATGACTCCAACCGTGCCTTGATGGGTGCCAACATGCAGCGTCAAGCAGTGCCGTTGATCAATCCTCAAGCACCATGGGTTGGTACTGGTATGGAATACAAATCAGCGCATGACTCAGGAGCTGCTTTGTTATGTAAACATGACGGTGTCGTTGAATACGTTGATGCTTCTGAAATCCGTGTACGCCGCGACAACGGTGCATTAGATAAATACGATGTGACAAAATTCCGTCGTTCAAACTCCGGAACAAGCTACAACCAACGTCCAATCGTTCATTTGGGTGAGAAAGTCGAAAAAGGGGATACTCTGGCAGACGGACCATCTATGGAACAAGGCGAAATGGCTCTAGGTCAAAACGTTTTAGTTGGTTTCATGACTTGGGAAGGGTACAACTATGAAGATGCGATCATCATGAGCCGTCGTTTGGTAAAAGATGACGTATACACTTCTATTCATATTGAAGAATATGAATCAGAAGCCCGCGATACAAAATTAGGACCTGAAGAAATCACACGCGAAATCCCTAATGTCGGGGAAGACGCATTGAAAGATTTAGACGAAATGGGTATTATCCGTATCGGTGCAGAAGTCCAAGATGGCGATTTGCTTGTAGGGAAAGTCACGCCAAAAGGGGTAACAGAATTATCTGCAGAAGAACGTCTATTGCATGCGATCTTTGGCGAAAAAGCTCGTGAAGTCCGCGATACATCATTACGTGTACCGCATGGCGGCGGAGGGATCGTTCACGATGTGAAAATCTTTACTCGTGAAGCTGGAGATGAATTGTCACCAGGCGTAAACATGTTAGTTCGTGTTTATATCGTTCAAAAACGTAAAATCCATGAAGGGGATAAAATGGCCGGTCGTCACGGAAATAAAGGGGTTGTATCCCGTATTATGCCGGAAGAAGATATGCCATTCCTACCTGACGGAACACCAATCGATATCATGCTGAATCCTTTAGGGGTGCCTTCACGTATGAACATCGGACAAGTATTGGAATTACACTTGGGTATGGCTGCACGTCAGTTAGGTATCCACGTAGCAACGCCAGTATTCGATGGTGCAAGTGATGAAGACGTATGGGAAACAGTTCGTGAAGCCGGTATGGCCAGCGATGCGAAAACTGTTCTGTACGACGGACGTACAGGTGAACCATTTGACGGACGTGTGTCTGTCGGTGTGATGTACATGATCAAACTTGCTCACATGGTCGATGACAAATTGCATGCACGTTCAATCGGACCTTACTCATTGGTTACACAACAACCATTGGGAGGTAAAGCTCAATTTGGTGGACAACGTTTTGGTGAAATGGAAGTATGGGCACTGGAAGCTTACGGTGCGGCTTATACTTTACAAGAAATCTTGACATACAAATCAGATGACGTAGTCGGACGTGTGAAAACATACGAAGCAATCGTCAAAGGTGAACCAATTCCAAAACCAGGTGTACCGGAATCCTTCCGCGTATTGGTGAAAGAATTGCAATCACTAGGTCTGGACATGCGTGTCTTGGATATCGAAGAGACAGAGATCGAACTTCGCGACATGGACGATGAAGACGACGATTTGATCACTGTTGATGCTTTGACAAAATTTGCCGAACAGCAAACTGCCAAAGAATTAGAAAAGAAAGCTGCTGAACAAGTGGAAGATGAAAGAGACGATGTCATCCAAAACTTTGAAACCGCAGAAGATAATTTAGACTAATCCGGTCTATGAGCTGCAAGGCGGTCGAAGATCAGCCGTCTTGCGGTTTGCCATTAAATGAAATGGAGGGAACCCCTTTTGATCGATGTAAATAAATTCGAAAGTATGCAAATAGGTTTGGCTTCTCCCGAAAAAATCAGAAGCTGGTCTTACGGTGAAGTAAAAAAACCTGAGACGATTAACTATCGTACCTTAAAACCTGAACGCGAAGGGTTGTTCTGTGAGCGGATTTTTGGTCCTACAAAAGACTGGGAATGTGCCTGCGGAAAATACAAACGTATCCGTTATAAAGGAATCGTTTGTGATCGATGCGGAGTGGAAGTGACTCGTTCGAAAGTTCGCCGTGAACGCATGGGACATATTGAATTAGCAGCTCCTGTTTCACATATCTGGTACTTTAAAGGGATTCCTTCACGTATGGGTCTTGTATTAGACATGAGCCCACGCGCTTTGGAAGAAATCATTTATTTTGCTTCATATGTGGTTATCGAACCAGGAAACACGAATTTAGAGAAAAAACAATTGTTGACAGAACGCGAATATCGCGAAAAACGTGAACAATATGGACAAGAGTTCCAAGCTGCTATGGGTGCAGAAGCGATCAAACAATTACTTGATAATGTTGATCTAGATGCAGAAGCAGCCGAATTGAAAGAAGAATTGAAATCTGCACAAGGACAAAAACGTACACGTGCGATCCGCCGTTTGGATATTTTAGAAGCATTCCGCGCTTCAGGAAATCAACCAAGCTGGATGGTTATGGATGTTATCCCTGTTATTCCACCAGATTTGCGCCCAATGGTTCAATTAGAAGGTGGACGTTTTGCAACAAGTGACTTGAATGATCTTTACCGTCGTGTCATCAACCGTAATAACCGTTTGAAGCGTTTATTAGACTTGAACGCACCTGGAATCATCGTTCAAAACGAAAAACGCATGTTGCAAGAAGCAGTAGATGCATTGATCGATAACGGTCGTCGCGGACGTCCAGTAACTGGACCAGGTAACCGCCCATTGAAATCTCTTTCTCATATGTTGAAAGGGAAACAAGGTCGTTTCCGTCAAAACTTGCTAGGTAAACGTGTGGACTACTCCGGTCGTTCCGTTATCGTTGTTGGACCTTTCTTGAAGATGTACCAATGTGGACTTCCAAAAGAAATGGCCATCGAATTATTCAAACCATTCGTGATGCGTGAGCTTGTTCAACGTGAACTAGCTTCAAACATCAAAAATGCGAAACGTAAAATCGAACGTCAAGAAGACGAAGTATGGGATGTCTTAGAAGACGTAATCAAGGAACACCCAGTATTGCTGAACCGGGCACCTACGCTTCACCGACTTGGTATCCAAGCATTCGAACCAGTTTTAGTACAAGGACGCGCAATCCGTTTGCATCCACTTGTATGTGAAGCTTATAATGCCGATTTCGATGGAGACCAAATGGCTGTCCACGTGCCATTGAATGAAGAAGCACAAGCAGAAGCACGTATGTTGATGTTAGCTGCTCAAAACATCTTGAATCCTAAAGATGGTAAACCAGTTGTTACTCCTTCTCAAGATATGGTTCTAGGTAACTACTACTTGACAATGGAAGAAGAAGGACGCGAAGGCGAAGGAATGGTCTTCAGAGATCAAAACGAAGCCGTTATCGCATGGCGCAACGGATACGTTCATTTACATTCACGTATCGGTGTGAACCCTAACTCATTAGGTGAAAAACCATTTACTGAATGGCAAAAAGAACGTACGATGATCACAACAGTTGGTAAGATCATCTTCAACGAGATCATGCCTCCTGAATTCCCTTATCTGAATGAACCAACAGACTTCAACTTGACCGTCCAAACACCGGACAAATACTTTGTTGAAGCTGGTACGGATATTCCTGCACATATCAAAGAGCAAGAATTAGTATTACCGTTCAAGAAGAAAAACTTAGGGAACATCATCGCAGAAGTCTTCAAACGATTCAAAGTAACAGAAACTTCTAAGATGCTTGACCGTATGAAAGACTTAGGGTACAAACATTCAACACATGCCGGTATCACAGTAGGGATCGCTGACA
This sequence comes from Enterococcus sp. 2STP, assembly GCF_032465635.1. Lineage (NCBI taxonomy): Bacteria > Bacillati > Bacillota > Bacilli > Lactobacillales > Enterococcaceae > Enterococcus > Enterococcus sp. 2STP. Next base: position 157,256 of record NZ_JAWDJH010000009.1, on the reverse strand, counting down.
TCAGTGTACTGAATGAAAAACAAGAAATTATTGAAAATGCCCATAAACAAGTTGAAACTATTACAAAACAATTCCGTCGTGGTCTGATTACAGATGACGAGCGTTATGAACGTGTCATTGCTGTTTGGAACGCTGCAAAAGACAGCATCCAACAAAAACTGATGGAAGGTTTGGAAGCGAAAAACCCAATCTTCATGATGTCTGATTCTGGAGCTCGTGGGAACATTTCCAACTTTACACAGCTTGCCGGAATGCGTGGTTTGATGGCCGCTCCTAATGGTCGAATCATGGAATTGCCAATCATTTCAAACTTCCGTGAAGGACTATCTGTCTTGGAAATGTTTATCTCAACTCACGGGGCTCGTAAAGGGATGACCGATACAGCCTTGAAGACTGCCGATTCAGGTTACTTGACTCGTCGTCTGGTTGACGTGGCCCAAGATGTAATCATCCGTGAAGAAGATTGCGGGACTGACCGAGGTCTTGAGATCCAAGCAATCCGTGAAGGAAATGAAATCATCGAATCATTAGAAGATCGTTTAGTGGGACGTTACACTCGTAAAGAAGTACGTCATCCTGAAACAAATGAATTGATCATCGCAGGAAACCAATTGATTTCCGAAGACATCGCAAAACAAATCGTTGATGCAGGTGTCGAAACAGTGACGATCCGCTCTGTCTTCACATGTAATACAAAACATGGTGTCTGCAAACATTGTTACGGACGCAACCTTGCAACTGGCTCTGACGTTGAAGTCGGCGAAGCAGTTGGTACGATCGCCGCTCAATCAATCGGTGAACCTGGTACTCAGTTGACGATGCGTACATTCCATACGGGTGGGGTTGCCGGAGACGATATCACTCAAGGTCTTCCTCGTGTCCAAGAAATCTTTGAAGCACGTAATCCGAAAGGGCAAGCAGTGATCACAGAAGTAACAGGGGATGTCATCGATATCTCAGAAGATCCTGCAACACGTACCAAAGAAGTAACAATCAAAGGAAAAACAGATACACGTACGTATACTGTTCCTTATACAGCACGTATGAAAGTAGCAGAAGGCGATATGATCCACCGTGGTGCACCATTGACAGAAGGATCAATCGATCCAAAACAATTGTTGCAAGTCCGCGATGTATTATCTGTTGAAAACTACTTGCTTCGTGAAGTACAACGTGTTTACCGTATGCAAGGGGTAGAAATCGGCGACAAGCATATCGAAGTAATGGTTCGTCAAATGCTGCGTAAAGTTCGTGTAATGGATCCAGGTGATACAGATATCTTACCAGGTACATTATTAGACATTGCAGACTTTAAAGATCAAAACTACAATACGCTAGTCTCAGGAGGCGTGCCTGCAACTTCTCGACCTGTCTTGTTAGGTATCACAAAAGCATCATTAGAAACAAATAGTTTCTTATCTGCTGCATCATTCCAAGAAACAACTCGTGTCTTGACGGATGCTGCGATCCGCGGTAAGAAAGATCCTCTTCTTGGTTTGAAAGAAAATGTTATTATCGGTAAGATCATCCCAGCTGGTACTGGTATGCAACGTTACCGTGACATGGAACCAAAAGAAGTCGGTGTAGCAAGTGAAAATGTCTACAGTATTTCAGATATTGAAGCGCAAATGGCTGCAGAAGACGCAATGAACAATCAAACAAAATAGAGGTTGTGACAGAAGCTACTTCTGGAACACCGTGTATAAGAGGTTGTGAAATCAGCGTTTTGACCTGAGTATTAGAGAAATAAACGAAAAAATAGTTCCTCATATTTTGCCGTTTGTTGAGCTAATACCGAGGGTCAGCTGATTGAACACCGTTTATTCGGAAAAAGGGCTTGTGACAAAATCTTGTCACACGCCCTTTTTTTGCTTATATGAAGTAGTTTACCTTTCATCTGTTTGGTTAGAAGAAAGAGTAGGAGATGATCTTGAAGCTACAGGTTTTGCTATATCTGCTAGCTGTTTACTGCGTTTCACTTTTTGTTTTATTTCTTTTACTGTAGTTAGGGATACGCCAAAAAACGTTGCCACATGTTTTTGTTTAGTATAGGGTATTGTTAATGCTTCTTCGATTTGATTACGTAATTTTTGTGGTATCCTTTGATTTTTTTCTCTGGAAATTTTTCCGAATTTCCCATGAAAAAGCTGATGGGTCATTTTTTCATCATAGTCTTCTTCAAAATGTTTTTGGTATATATTATTTACTGTAGAGTTGGACACGCCAAAAAATGCGGCAATCTGTCTTTGACTAAGATTAGGCAATGTCAATGCGTGTGTGATCTGTTCGCGTAATTTTTGTGATAAACCCCTTTTTTCTCTTTTTCTGGAAACTTCGCCGAATTCCTTGTATAAGACTTGATATGTGTGATTTTGAGCATCACCTTCTGCAAGTTGTTTGAGGTATATATTGCTTACTAAACATGAGGATACGCCAAAAAATGTGGCAATTTGACTTTGTTTAATATCAGGCATTGTTAATGCGTGTTCGATTTGATTACGCAATTCTTGTGATAGTCTTTTATTCTTTCCTTCTCTAGAAGGAATAGGACCAAATGTCTCATACAAAAGCTGATAAGCGTTATTTCCATCATTTCCTTCTACTAGATTGCTCGTTTTTTGTCCATCCACAACAAAGGAAGGTCCTGGCTCAGTAGGCGAGATGGGTTCTTCGTTCGTTTGTTGATGGAAGATTGGATCGGGCAATGGTTCATCAATAAATTGTCGCTCCTCTCTTGTGAGAGACTCGTGCTCCATTAAGTTATGGAAACGATAATCTTCCCCAAAGATGTCAATAGGTGGAGATGAAAATGACTCCTCAAATGGCGAATGTTCAGGTGAATTTGGAATAACTGAAGCTAGTTCATTAACGAGTTGCTTCTCATCTTCTAGGAGAGTTAGAGCATCATCCTTTGAATGAGCATCAAATTCGTGGGAAGTTACAGGGGGCGTTTTTATTTTTTTGTTCGCTTTAGTTAATAGTTCATCAAATGCAATAAAGTCAGTGGATGTATCTGAATGTTTTCTTTTTGCTTTAGGCATAGTTATCCCTCCGATAACATGGATTTGTTTATTCGCATGAAAAAATAAAGGTACATAATTTTGGAATAAGCATACCATATAAAACTTATACACAACGTGGCTGAAAAGACAACTTTTTCTTGCCTGTGGAAAAAATAGTTTAACACAAACCTTATAGTTATCCACAACTAATTAAAAATGAAGAAAAATCCGATAAAATACCGGGAGGGGGTAAAAACAAGCAAAATAATTTTAATTATCTATAAAACAGGTATGATGAGAAAAAAGGGGGATTTTATATGACAAAAAAAGCAGTTTTCGCAGGCGGATGCTTTTGGTGTATGGTCAAACCATTTGAAGAGCAGCCAGGGATCATTTCTGTGACATCCGGTTATACAGGCGGGCATGTACCAAATCCAACTTACGAACAAGTAACAACAGGCACAACAGGGCATACAGAAGCCGTAGAGATCGAATATGACCCAGAAATTATTTCTTATGATCAGTTGGTGGAAATCTATTGGCAGCAAACCGATCCGACTGACGCGTTAGGACAGTTCGCTGATCGTGGTGATTCTTATCGACCAGTGATCTACTATAGTGATGAAGAAGAACGAAACATTGCAGAGCGTTCAAAACAAGCATTGCAAGACAGCGGGCGATTCGATAAGCCAATCGTGACAAAAATCGAACCAAGAAGCGAATTTTATCCTGCAGAAGATTACCATCAGGATTATTACAAGAAAAACAAGCTCCATTACAATCTTTATCGAGAAGGTTCTGGACGTGCCGGTTTCATTCGTCGACATTGGGGAGGCAAGAAATAAGAAGCTGAAAAAGCTACTTTTGGAACACCGTATATCAGAGGTTGTGACAAGTCGTTTGTCACAACCTTTTTTCAATACCTAAAATGAAGGACGATCAGCAATGCACTACTCAAAAAAGGAATGAAAGGCAGCTTTTCCAACTTTTTTTTATGACAGATAAAGTAAACAGAAAAAACGGTTATTCCAAACAGGCTAGCCAGAAACAAGACCCGAAGCAACTCTTCCAGAGGCAAGCCCCCACTCCAAGAAAGCACCAACAGAGTATCGCCAGCTCCGAGATAGGATTGACCATAGCGAAGGCACACACCGCCTACGATGAACGTTAACAGCACACTTTGCCATTGGAAAACGCCAGCCTGCCACCAAAAAATCCATAAGACTGCCCAGGAGCAGAATAGCGTGTGAGAATGGACCATGAAGTAAAACAAGTCCATCAACGAAAATAGCAAAGCCGAAAGCACCCAAATGAACGTCGAAAAATTTCTTGCGGAAGAAAAAGTAAAGAACCAGACAAAAAGACCACCACATAAGACTTCTGCCAGCAAATAGTAGAAGGGCAACCGACACCGGCAATAGCGGCAGCGAAAACGTTGGACGATGATCGAGAGAATCGGAATCAATTCATACCAAGAAAGCGAACGACAGCATTTGACACAATGGGATCTAGGATAAATAATAGAGTGACCTAACGGAATCCGCTGGGCGGTTAAACATAAAAATGACCCGATACAGCAACCAATGATAAAATAAAGTAACACGCCATCTCCCCCTTTTCAAAACCAAGATACGCAAGCTTAAACTAAATTTTTGTACATACATAAAATTTGAGGTGAAAAAATGAACGTTTCAATCGGATTAGATATCGGAACCACACAAACCAAAGCAGTTGCTTTCACAGATGAAGCCCAAGAAGCAGCATCCGCTTATTTTCGCTACCCTTTGATCCAAGAAACACAAGGGATGGCAGAACAAGATCAGGAATTGATCTTTCAAGGCGTCTGCACCGTTATAAAAGAAGTAATTAAACAGTTGCCTTCAGACACGACCATTCAATTTGTCTCCTTCTCCTCTGCGATGCATAGCCTGATATTGTTGGATGAAGAGAAAACACCGTTATCTCGAATGATCACTTGGGCAGATAACCGAGCAGCGGACGAAGCAGAAAAACTGAAATATACCGTGCTTGGCAAAGAATTTTATCGGCAGACTGGGACACCGATCCATCCAATGACACCATTGAACAAAATCAAGTGGCTGCAAAACAGCCAACCTGAATTATTCAAAAAAACTGCTTATTTTGTCGGTATCAAAGACTATATCTTTTATAGATTGTTTGGAGAACTCATCAGCGATTACGGAACAGCTTCAGGAACTGGATACTTTGACATCCATGAATTCCAATGGGCAGAAGAAGTGCTTGACTACTTGGGCATTCGAACAGAACAATTGCCGCAAGTATTTCCTTCCACCTATCAAGTAACAGGTCTACCGTCAGAAACAGCAGCAGAACTAGGTTTGCCAAATGATATATCATTTGTTTTGGGAGGGGCAGACGGGCCGCTTTCTAATCTAGGGTTAGGTGCTTTTGGTGATACGATCGCCGCTTTGACTGTAGGAACGAGCGGGGCACTTCGTTTTATTACTACTCAGCCTCAGTTCCATCCAGAAATGGAGACGTTTTGTTATGTTCTGGATCAGAAACATTGGGTAGTGGGAGGAGCGACTAGCAATGGTGCTGGCATCTTTGATTGGGCAGGGCATACATTTTTACAGGAAGTCGTTCAATCTGCTAAAGAAAAAGGCGAAAATCCATATGATGCACTGCTTTCGGCTATTGCTTTTGTGCCAGCGGGTGCCAATGGTCTGATTTTTCATCCCTATTTGCTTGGGGAGCGAGCACCGCTTTGGGACGCAGATGCGTTTGGCAGTTTTATCGGCTTACAGCGGCAACATACAGAAAAAGAAATGATGAAGGCGATTCTAGAAGGGATCTGTCTCAACCTTTATCGGATTTTAAAAGGAGTTTGCCAAGAAAATCAGCTCACAGAGATCCGTGCTACAGGCGGGTTTGCTCAATCTCCGATTTTTCGTCAGATGATGGCTGATGTACTGGGTTACCCGCTTGTTTTCCCTACTGTCACAGAAGCATCCGCATTAGGAGCTGTGATTTTAGGCTGGCGAAGCATCGGAAAGATTCAAAGTATCAGTGAAGCACAGGAATTGATAGAATTGAAAGAGCAAGTCGGAGTACAAGAAAACGATCATAAAAAATATCAGAAAATCTATCCATTATTTGTTTCGACACAAAAGCATTTAGCACAGACTTATCAGCAATTTGCTCAACTGCGAGAAGAATTAGCTGATTCTGAAAAATGATTGGCTTTACGGATAAAAAAGCGAAATGAAAATCGTTCTCAGGTAAAGGATTTTGTTGTACTTTTCATTGAAAGTCTACTATTATTTTAAGTGTAAGAAAATGTTAGGAGGCAAGAAAGATGAAATTCCAACAAACCAAAGAAGTATTAAATCAATTAGTTGCAGATCTAAGCCAAATGTCTGTTGTTGTTCACCAAACACATTGGTACATGAGAGGACCAGGTTTCCTTACATTGCACCCAATGATGGATGAGTTCATGGACGATTTGAACGCTCAGTTAGATGAAGTATCCGAACGCTTGATCACATTAGACGGTTCACCTTATTCTACATTGCGTGAATTTGCAGATAACACGAAAATCCCTGATGAAGTAGGACGTTGGGACCGCACGATTCCTGAACGTTTGGAAACACTTGTTGCAGGCTACCGTTATCTAGCAGATCTTTACCAAAAAGGAATCGAAGTTTCTGGAGAAGAAGGCGACGATCCAACACAAGATATCTTTATCGAATTCAAAACAGCTACAGAAAAACGTATCTGGATGATCCAAGCTCATCTAGGCAAGGCGCCAGAGATCGACGCGTAAAAACTGTTGTTGAACTTGACCGAAAAAAGGACGCAGAACTTGATAGTTCAGCGTCCTTTTTGTTTTTCATTTTGACAGGAAACGACCCTTTTATATAAAAGAAAGAAAAAGAAGTAAAGTTTCATATAAATTTTTCAATCAAGCAGAAAAACGTTGACATTGACTAGATTAGCGGGTAATATGTTAAATGGTATTGTTTGCCCCACAAAGAGCCCCGGAAACTCGAAGTGTATGTCAAACATCAGAACTTAAATTGGAGGAAAATAACGTGCGTACAACATATATGGCCAAACCAGGCGAAGTAGAACGTAAATGGTATGTAGTAGACGCAACTGATGTTCCATTGGGACGTCTTTCAACAGTTGTTGCATCTGTACTACGTGGTAAAAATAAACCAACTTTCACACCTCATTTGGATACTGGCGATTTCGTCATCGTCATCAATGCAGACAAAGTGAAATTAACAGGTAAAAAAGCGACTGACAAAATTTATTACCGTCACAGCAACTACCCAGGAGGATTGAAATCAATCACTGCTGGCGAATTGCGTGCTAAAAATTCTCGTCGTTTGATCGAAACTTCTGTAAAAGGTATGCTTCCTAAAAACACTTTAGGCCGCAAACAATTTACAAAATTGAACGTATACGGTGGAGCAGAACATCCACATGCAGCACAACAACCAGAAGTTTTAGACATCACAAACTTAATCTAATAGGAGGGAATTTCATTGGCACAAGTTCAATATATCGGCACAGGCCGTCGTAAAAACGCAGTTGCTCGCGTACGTCTAGTACCAGGAACTGGCAAAATTACTGTAAATAAAAAAGATGTTGAAGAATACATTCCACATGCTGACTTGCGTGAAGTAATCAATCAACCTTTCGCTGTTACTGAAACAAAAGGCGCATATGACGTATTTGTTAACGTAAACGGCGGAGGATACGCTGGACAATCAGGAGCTATCCGTCATGGTATCGCTCGTGCATTGCTAGAAGTTGATCCTGACTTCCGTTTAGCGCTTAAACGTGCTGGCTTGCTTACACGTGACGCACGTATGGTCGAACGTAAAAAACCAGGTCTTAAGAAAGCTCGTAAAGCTTCACAGTTCTCAAAACGTTAATATCGTTCGAGCAAAACACACCTTCTATTTGGAAGGTGTGTTTTTTTTGATTATGAAAAAATACAGAGCGAGGCGTAAGCAGAGTAAAGTAGTTTTATTTAATGGATGCGACTTCATTTGCTTATGAGTACTAGTTCAATTCTATCACTACAAGGCACTTTCAAAATTTGGAGAGTGTCAACTAATAGAAATAAAAAATGTATGTATTTTTTGCCAAAGTCAATTTTTCCTCTTTACTATGATATGATTTGATTGGTATATGATTGAAGTGGACAAGAAAGGAGTACAAATGTTTATCAATAGTGTAAATGATGCTGTTTTTTCTTGCCAAGCGTGTGTGAATGTCTATGTGTTAAAGTTGTCTAGAACTTATTTTATTCCTGTTGATGTTTTATTTATAGACCAGAGAAACAGAGCATGGGAATTAAAAAAGAAGTACTTTGAAAAGCAGATAAAATCTAAAGTGAAACAAAGGCAATTGATTGTTGCATTCAATGAAATAATTGATAAGGTGATTTTAAGAAGAGAGAAGCAACATTTTCAGTTCTCACTATCCAATCAACATTTTTTAATACGGGTAGAAAAAATAGAGGATAAAGAACATTTGATTATTTTAGGTCCTTTCTGTACGAGTGAAACTATTCAGTCCCATATAGTTCTACGTAAATGTATTCGTAAACTAAGAAAATTCTATTCCAAAAAGGTCAATAAATATCTGTACTTAGTGATAGATGAAATATTGGCTACTGAGAATTTCTATAGACATTCTTTAGGATTTTGGGCGAAGAAAATTGGGTATGATTATTCGTATTTAAGTAGAGAATTCAAGAAATATGTTGGCTGCTCATATAGTTATTATCGAGAAAAGTATAGAATTGAACATGCAAAGAATGACTTACTTATGACTCAGTTATCTATCGAAGAAATTTCTAACTTTTTAGGTTTTTATGATTCAAGTCATTTTTATAATAGTTTTTTTAAAGAAGAAAGAACTTCACCAACTTTTTTTAGAAATCGATATAAAAAATTAAATAAATAAAGGCTGGAATATTAATCCAGCCTTTATTTATTGTGTTGATTAAAAAATATAGTAAGAAGGAGCATGTCTTAAACTATTTGAACCTGTAACGCGTGCAGTACGAGTTTGTCCGGCATTACCAGTGACATGATTAGCTTTAATCACTGTTCCATTTGAGTTTAGTAACACGGCTGAAACTCGATAACGACGTGTACGATGATGAATAGTTGAGTTTAGTCTTACGTTTCCCCAAGCAACAAAAGGAAAACCATCTGTTGAAATTGTCCAAAAGCCCCAAGGGAAATGAGTTTGTCGTCTAGATAAAGGATTATCTGTGCTATTGCTTTTTTCTAACAAAATTTCATTTGAAACATCCAGAACTCTTCCGTTTTCATCAAAAACAATGCTTCCGCTATTTGGAAATGACTCTGTTATTGGCATTGTTAGTGCATCATTTTGAAATCCAACTTCATCAGCATTTACTGATACAGGCATAGCAAGGGGCAAGAGAGTAATTGCAACAAATGATACAGAAAAAATTTTTCTCATAATGCAGAGCACCTCTTTCTTTTTGTGGAAATAGATTATTCCCACATTTAAAATACTATGAGGTTAGCCATATTTTCTATGTAATATCATGACTATATACCTATATCTATTTGTAATAATATGACTTCTTAACAAACATAGATTGTTGAATGTTTAGTGTCCATCTATACTTTTAATTGACTAACTACGTTAAAAACAAGGAGTTTTGCCGATGACTAATATAGTATTGAAAAAAATCGTTTTGCTGTTGTCTATACTCTCAAGTCTTGCATTAGCTGTTGCCATTAGGAATGTGAATAGGGAAGAAGATTTCCAGAAAAAGGTAAACACGGTCGAGTATTTTACACCGTTCAGATTTCCAGAATTTATCGTAGATTCTCAGCAAGAAACTAGGGTTCTAGAAATACTTGAATCAGTCTCAGAAAAATTGAATGTAAACTATATGGCAAAAGTTTCATTCTATGGTGTGAGAGACCATACCTTTTCTGAAACAGGAGAAATCTCTTTTGATCGTTTAGGTGAAACACATACATTTTTTCTTTCCAAGCAAACAGAAACACATCTTTTGAACAATTTTTACATAGAGCCTCAAATAATCAGTGAAAAAAATTATTTTGCATCTGACTTAGAGAAATATCCAGATGCGGAATATTTAGAAAATAAACAACTGAAAAACGAAGATTTTTTTATACTACCGATACAAATGGCTGAGGCGCTAAATCCAGCTGATTTTTTTGTGGAAACGAAAGATCAAAAAACTCTAGATAGGTTCCTATCAAAATTATCTGATGAATACAATCTCTCCTTTGAGACAGCGTACGAACCCACATCTTTTCAATATGAGAATGACATAGAAACATTTGCACCATCTCGAACATTAGAAGCATCTACTTTTGTGATATTTACTCTTTTCTATAGCCTTTCCTTGATTTTATGGATACTAGAGAACAATAGACACATTGCGATCTATCGTTTAAATGGTTTAACTAGTAGAAAAATTTTAAAAAGATTATTATTAAAAGAATTAGTGATTCTTTTTCTCTTGAATCTATTGGTAGCTTTCTTCTTTGTCCTACATTCAGTGAATCATTTGTTTGTGCTAGTGCAACTGTTCTTGCTTATTTTTAGTCTAATCATTTCTTTTTTTGTGATTGATTTACTAGGCAATCTTTCATTGAATAAGCAACTAAATCGCCAAACTTTTGGTAAAGGATTCTTTTATACTATCTATTCTGTCAAAATGTTGATTTTATTTTTTAGCGTGGTACAACTTGTTCCGTTAACTGAATATGCTCGCACATTCCTTACACCAGAAGCAGTACCTGAAGAAATAAAAAATCATGCCGTTTTCTATCCAAGACTTGGCGGCAATGAAGCGACTTTGACAGATCTTTCTCAAGATATGAGAGGATTAGATAAAACAAAGTTGCTTTCGCAACTGTTGGATGATGGAGCAATCGAGGTTGATACAAGTGCTTATTTTGAAGAAGAGAATCCTTTGATCCATCAATCTATTTATGTAAATACAAACTATTTAGACAAGTATCCGCTCATCAGCATAACAAATCAGCCTCTCCAAATTGATAAAAATGAGGATCGAGAAATCATATTAATCCCAGAACGAATGATGCCCGATTTTGTTCAACTTCGTTCTTGGTTTTTGAATGAAACGAATCCTGATAGACGAACAAAAAAAGAAGAGGATGTTTTGTTTTATACCATCCAAGATGAACAAGAAATCTTTGCCTTTGACCAAGAACAGGCAATCATCATCAATCAGCCGAATATCATCCATGTATTCACTTTGAACAATCTACCCATTTCTCATAGAAATATTCTGACAGGAAATAGTTTTGCTGAACCATTAAAAATTCCATTGATTGGGACTGCACAAGAAACCTATGATAGATATCTTCCGTTATTGAAGGAAGCAGGATTGGAAGACAACTTTCCTTTTTTGATCCCAATGGAACAGTTAAGGAAAACAGAATTGCAGTTGATTTATTTGTGGGACATAAGACAAAGGATAACTGATTTATCGATTACTATTTTATTGGTTATTGTTTTGATTACCTATTCCACACTGAGCTATTTCCGCCTTTATCGGCAAAAATTTGTTGTTTGGCGGTTAAATGGTGTTTCTTTTTTCAAAACTTATAGAAGAATTTTTCTGTTGTTTGGCTTACAATATCTTTTGTTTTTTATCTATGTAGCTGTCCATTCATTTAGGATAACGGATGTCTTTATTTTTTCGTTATACATACTAATCGAATGTATTGTGCTGTTGTCTACATTTTTTTTAATCGAGAAAAAACAGAACAGATTATGTGGAAGTAAATGATTTTTTAGTTTCACAAGTAAAAATACCCTTTTGACTGTCTTTGGAAAAGTCAAACATGGGGTTGTGACAAAAGTCTTGTCACGACCCCTCTTATTTTGCAGCTAATGTCAAATTTTCAAACAGCATATATTATTTTTCATAGGTCCGTTTTTAAGGATGAGTGCTTTTCTTTTGCTTTTTATATACTCTGGCTCTTTTGACGTGTTCTGCGGTGATTCGAGGGTAGGCCATACGTACTTCTTCATCTAGGAAGCAAAGATCACAGATTGTCTGGATTCGTTGGGTCTCTGAACGAATGAAATCATCGTCTTCTCGAAAAACAGCAGCAATCAATTCAAGTTGAGAAAGACGCAAGGTGATGACTAAGCGTCCTTGTAAACTCGGATGTTCTTTCACTAAAGTTTGGAGGTCGGGAACTAAAGACAATGCTTCTTCATATCTATCAAAGAGTAGCTGGATCAAGGCATAGTTAAGTAGATGATTGGCATATTTAAAAGACCAGTCTTCTTCAAAATCACGGTAGTTCTGATAATTCTTTTTAAAGCGTGAGAGGAATAAAGGGCGGATATCATCTGCCAACATTGGCAAAATGATGCTTGCGTTATTCATTTCCTTTAGCGTCCACGTCTCCATCTGCATCAAATAATCTTCCATGAACTTCATTTCTTCGGTATTGACTTCGCTTGTCTGTGCATCGATTCGATCAATAGTAGCGAGTAAGTGGATGAGGTACGCATAAAAACGTTCTTCTTTTTTCTTACTATCTTTGTACTTCAAATAAAACTTAGGTTCTTTTTCCACATGTTGGAATCGTTGGGTTTCTTCTGCTATTTCTTTTAAGAAACTTTTCTGTCCGCGATATTTTTCTCCATAATGTAAAAAGAAAAATTCATCGGGGTTTTCTAATTCTAAATTATCGAGAACGGATAAAAAATTATCTAAAGCTAGATTTACTTCCCCCCGTTCAAAACGATAAGCAAAGGTCCGTCCAACGATTCCTCCATACACTTCCTTCATCAGCAACCCTTTGTCTATCCTGATGCGACGCGCTGTCAATCCATATTTCTCCATATACTTCCCTCTTTTGTGTTCATTATAGTGAACATAATAACATAAAAAATTGATCTGCTGATAGGATGAAAAAAACGAAGGGAGCATGGAGCATGAATACACTCACTCTTGAACAGCAATCAAAGAAACAAGTTATGAAAGCAGCAATTTCTTCTCTTATCGGGATATTTGGTTCTTCTATCTTTACATTTGGACTTAGTCTGATGCTACTTGAAAAAACCGGGTTAGCTATTTCATTTGTTTTAGCATCTGTCATTCAGCCAATACTTGCCATTTTTCTAACACCCATCGTTGGACCCATCGTGGATCGATACGATCGTAAAAAAGTGATCATCATCAGCCAGCTTGTAACGTTAGTTATTTTAGCCATATACGGTTTATATTGGGGGCTGTCTGCTCATCCGCAAAAAGGAATTCTTTTGCAATCAATCTTGCTGATTATTGTATTGAAAGCCACCGACCAATTTACTTATACTGCACAACAGGCGGCAAAACCCGATCTAGTATTGTCGGATGACTTGATGAAACTTGCCAGTTATTTGAGCATGGCTACGAGTATCTCGAGTCTACTAACAGGAGTTTTAGGTGCGGTACTTTATTCACTTCTTCCATTCTGGCTTTTTGTTTTTATCGAGATACTGACTGAGATCATGACGTTATTCATTACATTGACAATGGATTTTCGCCTTGTTCATTCACAAGAAGACCAACTGAAGAGAGCTACCGAATCAGATAAAGGTTCTTTTCTTGAAGGGTTGCGTTACATCAAACATCAAAAATATCTTATCTATTCGTTGGTTTTTGCTTTACTGATGAATTTTTTCAGTGCCATCATCAATGTAGGGCTGCCCATCATCATGCTTCGTACTTTGAAGGTATCTAATGTTCTTTATGGATTGACTGAAACATTCTTTTTTGTCGGGATGTTAGTAAGTGCCTGGTTAGCAGGAAAAATAAAAGATCCATCGGCTCCTCTTGAACGATCTCGTAAGCTTTCTTATGGCTATGCAGTTGGTTATGTAGGCATTAGTTTAATGGTTCTTTTGGTCCACGGAGAGATTCTTGCAGTTATCATTGATGGCTTGCTTCTTTTTGCGATTGCTATCGTGAACAATCTGATGAATATCCCAACTATGGTCTGGCTTCAGCGAGAAGTTCCAACGCATATACAAGGACGTCTGATGTCAACGATAACAACGATTACCATGGTGGCTAGTCCACTTGGATTAGCACTGTTTGGTGCGCTCTTTGATTGGCAGACAACGCAACCACGTCTGCGAGATAGTCTGATTTTTCTGGGAGGGAGTCTTGCTATAGTTATCCTTATAACTGGTCTGGTAAAATTACTCAAGCTTGATCTGAAAGAAGCAAAAATTTTCAGTGAAGAGGAATACAGAGAAACGACTTTGGTCGAAAAGAAAGAATCAGGAAACTGATACAAGCGTATAACAAACTGTCTGATAATAGGAAAGACACGTATTGTCAGATTGTTTTTTTGACATTCAATTGGAAAATTTACACTTTCTTTATACATTTCTGGCTGCTTTCTTTATACCCGTCAACTATACTTCACTTATCAATAAGAAAGAAGGATAAGTATGGATTTTGGAAATGAAACGGTCTTGAAAGCAACTGGTATAACCAAAAAATACGGTGCTGCCAAAGCATTAGATAAAGTATCGATCGAAATCAAACGTGGAATGATCTATGGATTGATTGGGGAAAATGGAGCGGGGAAGTCTACCTTTATGAGAACTATTATGGGTTTGATCTCGATTGACGAAGGTTCGATCGAATTATTTGGAACGACGGATTTTCAGGCAGCAAGACGACGTATGGGTCAATCGATTGAAACCCCTGCTCTTTATCCAGAATTAACTGCAAGAGATAACCTACGTATCCAAGCAGCGAACGGCGGTGTGTCGGATAGAGAAATCGAAGACCTGCTGAAAATGATGCGGTTGGAAAATACAGGGAAAAAGAAAGCAAAGAATTTCTCTTTAGGTATGCGCCAGCGTTTAGCTATTGCAAATGCACTGATCACGAATCCGGAATTTTTGATTTTGGATGAACCGACGAATGGGATGGATCCAGCGGGGATGGCAGAAATGCGAGAAATCATCCAACGTTTGGTAAAAGAACGGGGAATCACCGTCTTGCTTTCTAGCCACTTGCTAGATGAATTGTCACAGATCGCCACCCACTATGGTATTTTGCATGAAGGACACTTGATCAAAGAATTATCGAAAGAAGAATTGGCACAAGAATCTCGTCAATTTATAAAAATTGACACTTCGGCGACGGAACAAGCAGTAACGGTTCTCGACTCTCTTGGTTATAGGGATTATTTTGTCCAATCTAGCCGTGTTATCCAGCTTTTTGAAGGAATTGACCAAGTAGCAGCCATCAATCAAGCATTGGTAGAGGCAAAAGTTCCTGTGGATGGCATCCACCTAGTTGGGCAAAAACTGGAAGATTATTTCCTACAATTAACTGGAGGCAAGACACATGTTTAATCTATTAACTGCTGAAAAAATAAAAGTATGGAAGAGCCGTAAAATGTGGGTTTCACTAGGACTGATGGTCGTACTTCCGCTTTTTTATTCTTGGAACGAATGGTATATGCATACAAAATACGGCAATGAATTAAATCAAGCAACGGATACAGTCATCAACGGTGCAACAGGGATTTTAATGGTGGAAAAAATGGCTGCATGGATTCTTCTGGCTTTTGCAGCATTTGCGTGCTTTTATATTGGGGAAGAATTTCAAAACGGTACGATTCGCAATACGTTATCTTTAGGACGGAATCGAATGACTTATTATGTGTCGAAACTTCTCGTTACGCTTTTGATCACAACACTTGGCGTGGTTTTGATCACGGGTCTAGCCATGCTTGCTTACACACTTGCTTTCGGATTTGGTGAAATCGAGGGAATCAAAAACTATGGAAATTATGTTCTGCAAGTATTTCCTGTCTTGCTTCTGCTGACATTAGGGACATTATCTGTTCCAGTGGCTTTGACATTCATCACTAGAAGTACCAGTGTCAGTTTGCTTCTTTCTTTTCTTTATATCATGGGAACGGCCTTCGTTCCCGGTGTTTTCGCAAAAATCAAAGGCTTGGAATTTCTAACGGAGTGGTTTACGGAAACGTGGCTCATGTATACGGACTTTGCGCAACAAGCAACTTATTCGCAAGCACCGAAAATGATTCTGGTCAGTCTAGTAACAATCGTGGTATCATCAGCTCTAGGAATGTTTATTTTCCAAAAATCTGACATTAAGTAGGTGGTCCTGCTGGAAACTATTTTGATTATCGAAGACGATGAAGCTGTTCATTCCTTACTGGAGGAGGTTCTTGAACAGAGATACAAACTTCTCGATGCTTATTCAGGTACGGAAGGAAAATTATTGTTAAGCACATATCCTGTCGATTTGATCCTTCTAGATCTCATGCTTCCAGGGCTTTCAGGAGAAGCATTGTTAGCAGAAATCCGACAGACATCGAATGTTCCGATCATCGTTCTTTCAGCAAAAAGCGATCAAAGAGATAAAGTTTCCTTGTTGGCAGCAGGAGCGGATGACTATGTGACGAAACCATTTGATATCGAAGAACTGTTGTTACGAATCGGCATCCAACTTCGTCATCAGACTTCTGTCCAAGTAAAAGATCTGTCACAACGCATCTATTATAAGGAAATCTTACTGGACAAAGAGTCAAGGGATGTAAATGTGAATGGTGTGGCTGTCCATTTGACAGGAAGAGAATTCGATTTGCTGAAGCTTTTTTTAGAACATCCGAAAAAAGTATTTTCGCGAGCAAATCTTTATGAAACAGTTTGGCAAGAACCATATTTTGATAGTGAGAAAACAGTGAATATGCATATTTCCAATCTTCGAGGGAAACTAGCAAAGGCACATGCTGTGTATATTCATACGGTGTGGGGAGTGGGGTTTAGATTTGATTAAGTGGCTGTTGCTTCTCGTTGTTATCTTTATGGGAAGTTTTATTTTCTTCCTGCAAAGGGAAATCAAGCGATTGACTAAGAAAATCGCCACTCTTTCTGAACGACAAGAATATGGTGGTCGTCTTTCAGTCGAATTTCGAGAAAAGAATCTAATGGACCTAGTAGATGCACTGAATACATGGGTGGATGAAAATGAACAAAAAGGACAAGTATTTCAAGAAATGGAAGAAAACATCCGACTATCGATCGTCGGCCTTTCTCATGATCTCAGAACTCCTTTGACTGCTATTAACGGTTATGTACAATTACTGGAACAGGTAGAGGATACGGAGAAACGGGAGAAGTATTTAACGATCATCAAACAATCTGTTGCAAGATTACTCAGTATGACGGATCAGTTTTATGATCTTGCTCGAATAGAGACGAAGCAAAAAGAAATGGATCTCCATACGCTTTCTTTTTCTAAAGAGGTGGAAGAAGCTTTTTTCTCTTTTTATGAACAGTTTTCTGAGAAAAATATCGAGGTAGCGTTCGCTGAACACTCGATAAATACAACTGTATTAGCAGATCCGCTCATGTTGTTGCGAGTGCTGCAAAATATCATACAGAATTTATTGCGTTATGCAGATGGACAAGCAAAGGTGACATTTTCAAAAGAGGATCCATTCATTCGATTAACAGTGGCCAATCCTATCAAAGCAGGAGCACAAACCTCTGTTGAAAAAGTCTTCCAGCGTTTTTATACCGAAAATACCAGCCGCACAAATACGGAATCTAGCGGAATCGGGCTTTACCTGTCAAAAAAATTGGTGGAAGGAATGGGAGGAGAGATGACCGCTAAATTAGACGGGGACATCTTCTCCATCTCTGTCAAGTTGCGGAGGGTTTAATTATACAAGATTAGTGAGAACTAGTAGAAAAACGTATTATCTATATATATATAGATATATAGATTTAATAGAGAAAAAAGCCTGTGATATAAATATTGCTGGCTTTTTTATTGATTTGAAATAATCAAGAATATTAGAAACTTCTACATTAATCAAGAACTTTCTTCTGTATGAAAATAGAGATAATAATTGTACACTTAAGCTGTATTCAGGAGGTGAAGATAATGGGCATCGAATTTAGCGAACGGCAAATGAAAATACTATACTTTTTGATTGAAAATGAGCACACAACTTACAAAGAATTATCAGAACAATTATATGTATCTACGAAAACAATTAGCAAAGATATTTTAATTTTGAAAGAAATAATCCAAAAAATGCCAGATGTACAAATGTTGGTTCAACCTAAAAAAGGCGTTTCGCTTATTGGAAAAAAAGAAACACTTCGAAATTTATTATCCAGTCATAAAATCAATATCGCAGACTCTCCGGAGGACCGTCTAACTTATGTGTTTGCTAAATTATTGAATACTAATGATTCTCTAAAGATTCAAAATCTTGCTGACGAATTATACGTGAGCAGGTCGACGGTAGAAAGCACAATGAAAGATGTTAGAAAAAGACTAAACAAGCATGGGATGTCCTTAGTTTCAGATCGAAATGGCGTGCGCATCAAAGCTGATGAAAAAAGTAAAAGAAGGTTGATGTCAGAAGTTGTGAACTATTATTGGGGTGGCTTTACAGCATCTAACAGTAAAACAGATCTCTTAGACTTGAATATTAATTTCATTGGTGAAGCGAATAATTTCTTAAATAAGGACATATTGAAAAAAGTAGCCGAATTGCTTAATCGATACATGAATAAGACACAATTGAAATTTACAGATTATGAATTTCAAACTTTAGCTATCCACCTTGCTATTGCGATAGAAAGGATTGAAACAAGCAATTTCTTATCACGTAGTAATAATTCTGAAGAAGAAATCTCAGAGAATACACTTATTTTAATCAAAATGATTGAAAAAGCATTTTCAATTATTGTGCCAATAGATGAACAAGCTTATGTTGACATCCACATTACTTCGATTGAAAAAAATGCTATGAATCACGACTTAGATCAAACGAAGCTTTCCTATTTAGATATGGGTGTTGAGCTACAAGAGCTAGTAAGAACTAAATTAAATGAATTTTATCCTGATGAAGAATTGATCAATAATCTAGTATTACATCTCAATGCAGCAGTTAAAAGACTCAAATTGGGAGTAAATATCTATAATCCTTATACGGACAAAATCAAATATTCTTTTAAAAGGTCATTTATGATAAGTGTGGATTTATTAGAGGAAATCGAAGAGAGATTCTGTATACATTTCAATGAAGATGAAATCGCTTACGTAACACTCCATGTTCAATCACTTTTGGATCGTTACAAACCTGACAAAACGAAAGTGATATTAGTTTGTAGTAGCGGATATGGAACATCAAAATTATTAGAGCAAAGAATAAATAACGGTTTTGCAGATATGGTTGAGATAGAAGATGTACTAAGCATCAATGAACTACAAGATCGAAAAGTCACTGATGAACTTGTTATAAGCACGATTCCGATTGAAAATACAAATTTTCCTGTTATTGTTGTTAGTCCTTTGATGTTAGGGGCAGATGTCAGAAAAGTAAAACAGTATCTACAGTTAAATGAACAAACAGAAGATGCTTTTCTAAATTTATTAGATAAACGATTTTGCTTTTTTACCCACCAAATAAAGGATAATCAAGTGAACGTTTTAAATATAATTACCAAAAAATTGGTAAAAGAAAATTACGCGAAAGAAGGGATACTAGAGGGAACAATCAAAAGAGAAAAACTATCTTCAACAGCGATGAATGATTTTGCTATGCCGCATATTGAAGTAGATTTTATAAAAAAACCAGTAATCTGTGTCTACGTTAATCCAGAAGGAATTGATTGGGATGGGACACTTGTTCATTCTGTTTTCTTTTTTGCACTTAATGAAAAAGTAAAACCTGAATTGAATAAAATTTATGAAACATTCAATGAAATCGCTTCGAATCATGAGTTATTAGCAAATTTAAAAACGAGTTCGTCGTTTGAAAAATTAGTTTATATATTGAAAGAAGGCTTATAAATGATCAGTGAAAAAATCAATATAAATAATATAGTGATAGATTTAAATGCATCTGATAAAAAAAGTGTAGTCGAAAAATTATCGAAATTGTTAGAGACTAATGGGTTTGTGTCTGACCACAAACAATTTCAAAAAGACGTATTTGACAGAGAAAACCATATGACCACAGGAATTGGGAAAAATATCGCCATTCCTCATGGCAAAAGCCTAGCAGTAATTGAATCAACAGTGGCTGTAGCCAAGTTAAAGCGGTCTGTTGAATGGGGCGCATTAGATGATCAACCAGTTGATCTCGTCTTTTTGTTAGCAATAAAAGACACTGATAAAGGTACTAATCATTTACGTATTTTAGCAGAATTATCTGGAAGATTGATGGATGACGAGTTTGTTAAAAGAATAAAAGATTCGAGAAATAAAAAAGAATTGGTAAAAGCTCTATCATTTTAAAAGGAGGAATTTCATATGATAAAAATAGTAGCAGTAACAGCATGTATTGCAGGGATTGCCCATACTTATATGGCAAAAGCTAATTTAGAAAAGTTTGCGAAGAAGAAAGGGTTAGATATTAAAGTAGAAACACAGGGGGCTATGGGGATAGAAAACAAACTTTCAATTTCGGATGTTTCCGAGGCAGATGTTGTCATATTTGCAGTAGATACAAATGTTTCAGAACGAGGTCGCTTTGATGGTAAACCGATTTTAACAGTAGGAACCTCAGAGGTAGTAAAAGATGGTGAAGAGACGATTGATGAAGCAATTGCATTAATTAACAAATAAAAAATGTATCGTGGGGGAGTTACTAATGGAATTCAAGAAACAAGGAAGAGAAATTTTAAATCATTTCCAAAGTGGGGTTTCCTATATGATCCCGCTTGTCGTAGCAGCAGGGTTACTAACTTCTATTGCAGTCATTTTTGGTGGCACAGGTGTTTGGGACCAGACGGATACATTCTGGGGAGTCCTGCGAATGATTGGTCAGACGGGATTACAGTTTATCGTACCGATGATTTCAGCCTATATCGCATATTCAATTGCTGACCGTCCCGGTCTAGCACCAGCTTTTATCACTGGGATGATGTGTCAAAATCTTGGTATGGGATTTATTGGAGGAATGGTTGCTGGATTAGCTTGTGGTTATTTAGCTAATGCATTGAAAAAAGTAAAAGTACCGATGCAAGTTATTAGTCTAAAATCAATTATGCTGATTCCTTTTGTTACTACATTAGTTGTTGGAATCATATTATGGTATGTACTAGCTACGCCTATTCAAGCAATGACAACAGGACTGACTAATTGGCTAGAAGGCATGTCAGGAGCAAATGCTGCTTTGATGTCGGCTATTTTAGGAGGAATGATGGCGTTTGATATGGGAGGACCTATCAATAAAATTGCATATGCTTTTGGGGTTGCTTCTTTTTCAAGCGGAAGCTTTGGACCTAGTACAGCCATGTTATTAGGTATTGCTATTCCGCCATTTGGAATGTTTTTAGCAACAATTTTAAACAAAAAACTTTATGATGAATCAGAACGAGATAATGCAAAGACAGCTATGATTATGGGCCTTGTTGGGATTACTGAAGGGACGATCCCGTTTGCCGTGAAAGATCCTTTACGAGTAATACCAAGCATCGTGGTGGGCACTGCAGTAGCATGTGGTCTAAATGGATTTTTTGGTGTTACTCAAGAAACAATGCTTTCAACCTTTATGGCAATTCCTTTTGTTACGAATATACCTTTATATTTAGTATCAATTGTTATTGGGGGAGTGGTTACAGCGTTAATGGTCAATGCACTAAAATCCATCAAGTATAAAAAAGAACAACAAGTAAATTCAGTAGAAGAAGGAAAGTAGGGGAATCTGACATGGTCAATGCACATATAATTCAACACACGCACTGGGACAGAGAATGGTATTTTACAAATGAAGATGCCATCGTATTGTCTGATCAGGTCTTTACTGAAGTTCTAGATGAATTGGAAAGGAACCCTAAAGTAAACTTTTGTTTAGATGGACAAACTTCAATCGTCGATGAGTATTTGGAGATCAATCCGCAAAAGCTTAAGGTTATCCAACGACTGATGAAAACAGGACAACTATTTGTGGGACCGTGGTATGCACAAACAGATGCCTTATTAGTGGATGCTGAATCAATTTTAAGAAACTTAATGATAGGGATCAGTGATACGATCCTTAAATATGGAGATCCAATGATGGTAGGGTATTTGCCTGACACGTTTGGGTTCAATGCGAATTTGCCTACACTTTTGCATCAAGTAGAAATCGATAATTTCATGTGTTGGCGAGGATTAAACTTTGAAACGATGGTTCCATCTCCTTACTTTATCTGGAAAGGATTAGGAGATAAATTTGTTTATGCCATGAATTTTCCATTTGGTTATATGACTGGAATGATGACCTTAGACGCAATTAAAGATATTCCTGAATTTGCAAAAGAAAAGTTGGATGAAGCAGTTGAAATGCTTCATATGCAAGGAAAAAACAAAGATATTTTAGTACCTTCGGGTGTAGATCAAAAGTCAATGATTTTAAATTTTGATCAAGTCGTAGAGAAGTTGAATAAATACAGTAAATTCCACAATATTATTTCAGATTATCCTTCTTATGTAGAAGTTATCAAAAATAAAAAAGAATTACCTGAATATAAAGGTGAACTTCGTCAGCCGGTTTACTCTCGTGTTCATCGTTCGATTGGCTCAGTAAGAACAAAAATGAAAATAGAAAATTTTAAATTGGAACAAAAAATTCTAAAACGAGTTGAGCCACTCATGCTGATTGCAGAAAGAAATGGTATCCATATCAGTAAAGGCCTACTTCGTCGGTTATGGAAAAAGATTTTGCAAAACCAGGCTCATGATAGTATTGGTGGCTGTGTTTCAGATAATGTTGCGGAAGATATTTTCCATCGGATCAAAGAAGCTAATGAGATAGCCGACGGAATCGAAAACCTTATTGTAAAACGGATGGCTGATGCATTAAAGCTAAAATCGAATGAAGTCCTTGTTTTCAACACAACGACTGAGAATTATAGTGGATCGAAAATCGTGCATGTAGTAGCTGATTCAAAGAAAATACATTTCAAAGGTAGTCCCTATAATATCATTGAAAAAGAAGTTTATTTTCCAGAACGGAAAAATGCTTATCGGATGATTGCTACAGGTTTCGAATATTTTGATGAACCAGCTTATTATGAACTTGACATAAAAATAAATGTAAATGTGCCAGCGCTAGGATACACTGTTGTTGAATTTGAGAAAAATAATGAAAAATTAGAAACAGCAATCGAGATAGACAAAACTGAGATAAGTAACAATAAATATAAACTTTCTTTTAAGGATGGGCACTTGAATTTGATAGTTGGAGATAGACAATATCTTGATTTCGTTCATTTGATCGATTCAGCAAATGATGGCGATACGTATGATTATTCACCATTAGAAGGAGATACAGAACTATCTCTAAAATTTGAAACAGCTAAAGTATATAAAGATTCTTTACAAGAAACATTAGTTGTTTACGGAAAAGCTCAACTTCCTAAAAATTTAAAAGATCGTTTATCTGAAAAACCCGAAATGGAAGAAATATCTTATGAAATATCGTTCAGTCTGGGAGAAAGTCAAATCGTTGAAGGCACACTCAAAATTCATAATACTGTTTATTCGCATCGTATGCGCTTAGCAATTAATGTTTTAGATAAATCTGAAAAATCAATTGCACAAATTCAAAACGGATTTATTGAAAATACCCCTGATGTCATTCCTCCGGATTGGTCAGAAACTATGGTAGAGAAACCTGTTAATTTAGAAATATTCGATAAGAGTGTCTCTGTGGCAGAAAATGATCATTATTTTACTTTTTATGCAGATGGTTTAAAAGAGTATGAACGTATAGAAAATCAATTGATCATAACCTTATTTTCAACAACAGGGGAACTTGGAAAACCTAATCTTGCTTGGCGACCTGGGCGAGCTTCAGGAGATACGACAAATGAAGGGCATGTCATGATGGAAACACCGCTAGCTCAAGAAATAGGTGAGTATAAAGTCACTTTTGGATTTAATGTAGAAGAAGGAAGATTTAATGAGTTCAAAGTGGCAAAACAGGCAGAAAAACGGTTAGAACAATCTATTTCTTATCAAAAGCAGAAACTGAATGTATTTATTCACAGGTTAGATAACAAGATTTGGCCATTACAAAACGAACTTGATGTTCCTCGTAAATTTTCATTGATTGAATTACCTGAAGACTTAATTGTATCATCGATTTATCCTTCTTATTTTCATGAACAAGGATTTGTTCTTCGCTTAGCTAATCCAACAGAACAAGAAAAAATAGTACCTGAGGCTATCCTTTCCCTTGGGACAGTTGTCAATGCACTGGAGAATAAACAAGAATTAACAACAATTCCTCCCTATGATTATTTGTCAATTTTGATAAATGAGAGATAAATATGTAATATACAAGAAAAAACACCTTTTATTTTGAAAGGTGTTTTTTTACCCCCTTTTCAAATAGCGCAACAGTGCTATACTAAAGCTAACAAATAAAGGAACGGAGAGGGATATGGGTCAAAGAGAATTTATCGTTTCAATTATTATTGCAGCTGTTATTTTATTAGTCGCTTTAGACATTTTTTCACGTTTGAAATTAAAGGAAACAGTTCGTAGCAAATGGGGAAAAATTCCTTATCAACCGAGATTTGATAAAGAAGAAAGTTTGAAGGAAGCATGGCTCACGGAGAAGAAGTTCCGTTCATGGGATAGCGAAATCGACGATCTTACTTGGTATGACCTGGATATGTTCGAAGTATTTGAAGGGATCAACAGTACCTATTCTAGTGTAGGTTCAGAAGCGTTGTATCAACGTTTACGCAGCTTTGATTTTGGCAAAGATCAGCAGTTAGAAAAACTGATTGCTTTTTATCAGGAAAATCCTCAACTGAGAGAAAAAATCCAATATCAATTCGCTCGTTTAGGAAAAAAAGATCATAATTTTGCAAAACAATATCTAGCGGATGGAAAAAGTAAAAAGATTGGACGCGTAGGTTTATTTATTTTTCTTGGCTTGCTTCCGCTGGTGGGTGTAGGTTTGCTTCTTTTAGGTCAAGTACTAGGAATCTATTTGGCAATCGGCGGGTTAGTATTCAATACGGTCTATTATCTAGTGAAGAAACAAACACTAGAAACAGAGCTGAATAGCATGAGTTATTTGGTTTCAACGATTTCAGCCGCCAATCAGTTAGCAAAACTGCCGACACCACTTCAAGAAGAGCTGAAACAGCAAACTAAACCATTAAGAGACATCCCTAAATTAGGTTTTTCATTTCGTATGAAGAGCGGGAGTGAAGCAGAGTTGATTTTTGAATATGTCAACATCATGTTCATGCTACCATTTATCTCCTATCATTTCGTTCTCACTAAATTAGAAAAGCATTCAACTGAAGCCATCAAGCTGTGGGAATTGCTGGGAGAACTGGAAGTAGCCGCCGCAGTATTGAATTACCGTACTTATATGCCCATCACTTGCCGTCCGGAATTTACTGAGGGCGGTGTGACAGCGAAAGATATCTATCATCCATTATTAAAAGAAGCGGTAGTGAATCCAGTCAACTGGCAGAAGAATACATTAGTCACGGGTTCCAATGCATCAGGAAAATCTACGTATGTCAAAAGTATAGCTATCAGCTGTATTCTAGCACAGACGATCCAAACAGCGATTGCAGAACAGTTTACCCTGCAACCTGGACATGTGTTGACTTCCATGGCAATCGAAGATGATTTATTTGAAGGCGACAGTTATTTTGTTTCAGAAATCAAATCGATCAAACGTTTGTTGGACCAAGTGGCTTCCAAAGAACGCTGCTACTGCTTCGTAGATGAGATTTTAAAAGGAACAAATACGATTGAACGGATTGCTTCTTCCGCTTCAGTCGTTCGGTGGCTTGCGGAGTATCCATCTTTAGCATTTGTCGCCACACATGATATCGAATTGACAGAGATTTTAAAGAATTATTGTGAGAATGTCCACTTTGAAGAACAAGTAACAGAAGGAAAAGGAATCAGTTTTGATTTCAAATTAAAAGAAGGACCTTCAAGGACCCGAAATGCGATTGCCTTGCTGAAAGTTTTGGATTACCCTGAATCCATAGTTGAACAGGCCCAAAAAGAAAGTTTGTTGTTCGATGAACAGCGGCAGTGGTATCCGTTTGATTAACTTTATCAAACGAAGCATGATGCGTGGGTCCAAAAAGACGATTATCAAAAGAAGTATATCGATGCCAAAAAAGTGGCAGAATTCAATGGAAACGAGTCTGCTGTCCAGATGATCTTGGAAGATTTAGCAAAAGACGATACAAAATAAACCACGCTGTCTTCCTTCTAGCAGCTTTTATCGAAAAAACTTAGCATTAGCGACGAGACGCACGTTCCATGGAAAAGTTCTCCGTAAAACAAACAGAGAAAACAGAAATTGATAAATAACTATTTCCATTTTATTTATTTCGGTTAAAATAAAAGAAAAAAGCTTTCGATAAAAGGACGGAGGAAAGCTTAACATGAATAAAAAAGACAAGAACCTCAGTTATAAGGATCTTCTATATGTCATCGTAGTAGTTGCTGTCGGTACTTTTATGATTTTAAAAGTTCCAGAGTTGTTTAGATAGTTATTCTATCGAAGATGATCATGAACTAGAAAACACATCTCCTCTTTGTGAGCAGGTGTGTTTTTGTGTGGAACCAAGTTGTTTTTTCATCTGGTGTATTCCATGATACAATAAAGAATCATGTCTATAAGGAGATAGGAAATAAATGGCAAATGCGCTTGAAATAAATAATTTGAAAAAGGTTTATGGAAGTGGGGTCGAAGCATTGCGAGGAATCGATCTTTCTGTGAAAGAAGGAGATTTCTATGCGCTATTAGGACCAAATGGAGCTGGGAAGTCTACAACGATCGGAATCATTACTTCTTTAGTCAATAAAACATCTGGAAAAGTGAAGGTCTTCGATTATGATCTGGATACGGATCTAGTCCGAGCAAAGCAACAGATTGGATTAGTCCCGCAAGAGTTCAATTTCAATCCCTTTGAAACGGTCCAGCAAATCGTCGTGAATCAAGCAGGCTACTACGGTGTCTCTCGCAAAGAAGCGATGAAACGCAGCGAAAAATATTTGAAGCAGTCCAATCTTTGGGAAAAGAGAAATGTCCGTGCACGTATGCTTTCCGGGGGAATGAAGCGAAGACTGATGATTGCTAGGGCATTGATGCATGAACCACGTTTGCTGATCTTGGATGAACCAACAGCAGGAGTCGATATTGAATTGAGACGCGAGATGTGGGAGTTTCTCCGAGAATTGAACGAAAATGGTACAACAATCATTTTGACGACGCATTATTTAGAAGAAGCTGAAATGCTTTGTCGTAACATCGGGATCATCCAATCAGGTGAACTGATCGAGAATACTAGTATGAAAGAGCTTCTATCCAAACTGCAATTTGAAACATTTATCTTTGATTTAGCGCCATATGAGACCAAACCTGTGATTGAAGGATACGCTTGTACATTTGAAGATGAACAGACAATCGCTGTCGAAGTTGAACGAAATCAAGGGGTGAACGGAATCTTCGATCAGCTGACAAGACAAGGAATCAAAGTTCTTTCTATGAGGAATAAGTCGAATCGTTTAGAAGAACTGTTCTTGAAAATCACAGAAGAAAATGATCATACGGAGGAGAAAAATGTTTAATCTTTATTTTACTGCATTAAAAAGTTTAGCTATCAAGGAAACGAACCGCTATTTGCGTATCTGGGTCCAAACACTGGTTCCGCCAGTGATTACGACATCCTTGTACTTTGTTATTTTCGGAAAAATGATCGGTGGTCGGATCGGTGACATGGGTGGTTTTTCATATATGGAATTCATCGTGCCTGGTTTGATTATGATGTCTGCTATCACTAGTTCGTATGCCAACGTTTCTTCGTCCTTCTTCTCTCAAAAATTTCAGAAAAACATCGAAGAAATCTTGGTAGCACCTGTTCCTACCCATGTGATCATTTGGGGCTTTGTGATTGGCGGAGTGGGTCGTAGTATTCTCGTCGGCTCTCTCGTAACGATCATTTCCTTGTTTTTTGTACCACTTCATGTGTATTCATGGTTCATGGTCATCATTACATTATTGATGACGGCGATTTTGTTTTCGTTAGCAGGACTGCTCAACGGGATTTTTGCTCAGTCTTATGATGATGTATCGATCGTGCCTACATTTGTCTTGCAGCCGTTAACTTATCTAGGTGGCGTTTTCTATGCCATCTCGATGTTACCGCCCTTTTGGCAAGCTGTTTCGAAAGTCAATCCGATCGTTTATATGATCTCCGGTTTCCGTTACGGATTCCTTGGAACGATCGATGTGCCAGTAGCAACATCGATGATCGTACTTGTGTTATTCATCGTTGTTTTGTACGCCGTTACTTGGTATTTGATCAATAAAGGAAGAGGATTGAGAAGTTAGAAAAGAGGTTGTGAAATCAGCGTTTTGACCTGAGTATTAGAGAAACAAACGGGAAAATAGTTCCTCATATTTTGTCATTTTTTGAGCGAATACCGAGGAGTTGGCAGGAGAACACCATTTATTCCGGAAAATGGACTGTGATAAGATTTTTGTCACAGTCTTTTTTGTTCAATCAGAAACATCTTTTAAGCTGTTCACTTTGCTTCTTTTTTTGTTTCCTAGTATAATGACAATGTTTTTGAGAAAGATTGCGACTTCACTGCTTGATAGAATGGAGAGTAACAAACAAATGACTACTAATTTTTGGAAAGAGCTGCCAAAGCCTTTTTTTGTTTTAGCACCAATGGAAGATGTAACAGATGTTGTATTTCGCCATGTCGTAAAGCATGCAGCAGCACCGGATGTCTTCTTTACTGAGTTTACAAACTCAGACAGTTTCTGTCATCCAGATGGAAAAGATAGTGTACGAGGAAGATTGACCTTTACAGAAGATGAACAGCCGATGGTTGCCCATATTTGGGGAGACAAGCCAGAATTTTTTAGAGAAATGAGCATTGCTATGGCAGAAATGGGCTTCCAAGGAATCGATATCAACATGGGCTGCCCAGTTCCTAATGTAGCAGAACGTGGAAAAGGCAGTGGCTTAATCCTTCGTCCAGAAGTAGCGGCACAATTGATTGAAGCAGCTAAAGCTGGCGGTTTGCCTGTCAGCGTCAAGACGCGTATCGGTTATACGGAAATGTCTGAGATGGAAGAATGGATCAGTCACCTACTTCATCAAGATATAGCCAATCTTTCTGTTCATTTGCGTACGCGTAAAGAGATGAGTAAAGTAGATGCACATTGGGAAGTCATTCCTAAAATCATTGTTTTACGTGATCAAATCGCTCCGCAAACACTAATCACGATCAATGGAGATATCCCCGATCGCCGGACAGGAGAAGAATTGGCTGAAAAATATGGCGTAGATGGCATCATGATTGGCCGGGGGATTTTCAAGAATCCTTATGCATTTGAAAAAGAACCGAGGGAACATACAGAAAAAGAACTGATCGGACTACTTCGTCTGCAACTAGATCTGCAAGATCATTATTCAGAAATCATTCCGCGTTCGATCACAGGACTGCATCGTTTCTTTAAAATCTATATCAAAGGATTTCCTGGAGCAAATGACTTGCGTGTTCAGTTGATGAATACGAAATCTACCGATGAAGTACGAGAGATTTTAGACACCTTTGAAAAAGAACATCCAACACTTTTCAGTGAACAATGATTTCTTGCTTGAACACCGTTTATCAGAGGTTGTGACAAAAGTCTTGTCGCAACCTCTTTTTTAACCAAAAAAGTGCAAATAGTTTACTTTAAGTAAGAGAATAATTATGATGGATAAAAAAGGTGGAACAAATAACATACTATATATATTGAAATGAACACTGTATGGATGCTCCAACTTGATGAAGCTAAGGAGGAATTCGTATGTCAGAAAAGGAATTAATGAAAGTAGTCGGTTTTTATGAAGGGTTACCGATCGATGATCCAAAAAGCTTTATGGATGAAAAAGAACAGGTACCTGTACCCAGTTCACGGGATCTTCTGGTAAAAGTCAACGCAGTATCTGTCAATCCTGTCGATACGAAACTTCGCCAAGATAATGGGATAAGAAATGCTTTGCGTATCTTAGGGTTTGATGGGGTCGGGAAAGTCGTTGCTGTAGGCGATGAAGTGCAAAAATTTTCTGTCGGCGATCGCGTGTTTTATGCAGGTACAACAACAAGAGCAGGAAGCAATCAAGAATACCAACTGGTTGACGAACGTATTGCCGCTCTTGCACCGAAAAATCTGTCAGATGAAGAAGCCGCAGCGTTGCCATTGACTTCATTGACCGCTTATGAATTGTTATTTGAAAAATTTGGTCTGATTCCAGAAGAAAATGCCAACCGCGGGAAAAAAATCTTAGTGATCAACGGAGCTGGGGGCGTCGGTTCGATTTTGAATCAGCTAGCGCATTGGGCTGGTCTAGAAGTCTATGCGACTGCAAGTCCGAAGAATTTTGAATGGCTGAAAAAAACAGGCGTAGACTATCCAATCGATTATCATCAAGACTTAAGTAAAAGTTTTCGTGAATTAGGAATCGATCAAGTAGAGTATGTCGCTGTATTATTCGATATTACCCGCTATTTTGATCAAATCAAGCACCTTGTCCGACCATTTGGACATGTGGGAACGATCGTAGGGATCAAAGAGCCGTTAGACATAGGTGTTTGGAAAAACCAATCTATCAGTTTCGACTGGGAGTATATGTTCGCTAAAACAGACTATAACTATGAAGTCGAAACGCAAGGAGAAGCTTTAGCGCACATTGCTGCTTTAGCAAACGAAGGGATTATCCGCAGTACATTGAGCAAGGTCTATTCAGATGGGATCAATGCGAAGAACTTGAAACAAGCAACCAAAGACGTAGAAACAGGACATATGTTAGGAAAAGTCGTTGTTAGTGGTCCGTTCAACGGATAAGCAGGAATACGCCGATTTTCTTCTTATTATAAATAAAAAACAAGAGCGCATGACAGTAATTTGCCATAAGCTCTTGTTTTTTATTTATAATAAGCGAATCAATGAAAGGGAAAGAATACCTACCAAGACGATCACCAATAAGCTTTTTGAAAGAATAGCAGCTAAAAGCGTAGGAACTGAAGCCAAAGCATTTTCGAGATTGATCTGCGGCAGATGTCCGATATTTTGGGTAAATAGACTGCTGAACCATAAAGCAGACATAATGACGATTGGAACAAAACTTAAATACTCAAGCAACGGTTGCGGTAAGTCGAATTTTTTCAGTAAGACAAACGGTAGGACCCTAGAAAGCCAAGTCGCTAGAGTACAACCTAAAATAGTCAGCAATGTAAACTCAAAAGAAGGCATGTTTGATCCACACCCCCAATCCGCACCCGATAAGTGTCACAACTACGATCACTAAGTTGCTTGGGATAAAAATCAGTCCGACATATACCAGAATCAAAGTGAGACCAATCAGGATCAACTGTAATCGTTTAGAGGTGTTTCTATCAGAAATGACTTGAAGATAAAGTAAGCCGATAAACATAGCGACGATGGCGAAATCCAAACCAAACTTTTTTGGATCAGTAATAAAATTACCTAAAAGTGCGCCAACAAGAGAAGAACCCACCCACGTCAAATAAGAAATCCAATTAGCTGTATTCATCCAACGAAAGTTTAACTTTTGTCCCGTATAGTTCAATTTATTCATTCCCAGAGCGAAACTTTCATCTGTCAGCAATGTGCCAATGAGCAGATTTTGAATCAGCCGATTTTTCTTGAAATAAGGGGCGATCGTCATACTCATCAAAATCATTCGGGAATTGACTAGAAAGGTCGAGAGAACGATGGAAAGCAACGGACTGTGGCTAGCAAGCATACTGACTGTGATAAATTGGGCGGAACCAGCATAGATCAGCAGGGACATCAACGTGACGACCAGCGGATGAAACCCGGCAGCTTTCCCAACGATACCAAATGCAAGTCCAATACCGATATAACCAAAAACGGTAGGTAACGTGTCTTTGATCGCAGTTTTTATATCTAACTTTTCATCCAATAACAAAACTCCTTTAGCACGACATAAATTTTCATAATTGTCGTCAAACTTGTGAATATTCTAAATTTTTGTTTAACGTTTGTCAATGGTAAATAGTTCATACGAGGGGCATATTTAGAAGATAAAATTCTACTAGAAAAAATAAAAATGAGTATTTTTCATATAGCAAAAATAAAATAACGTATTATATGTATTACTTTACCGCTTATTCTTTATCCCCTAATGGATTGCAAAATTATAAAACAACTATTATGATTAAGTTTTTTTAAAAATACTGGTAAATGAACAATTGGTTTTAACAGCGATGATATTATGAAAAATAAGGAACGTCTTACGAAAAAATGATTTTTAGAAATGAAAAATGAAGATCAGATGGATTGGTATATGTTATTTCATACAAAATCATGTTGCGATTGTTTTCAACTGAAGGAGAGCCATATTTATAAAGGAGTTGGCAAAATGGAAGTATGGGAGATCATCGAATTTGTTCGAAAGCAAAAAGGTATCTCCGTAGCAGAATTATGCGGAAAGGAAGTCAGCCGATCCGTTTACGAACGGTTTGTAAAAAATCAAGCAGACACGACAGTTAGCAAATTTTCATATTTTTTACAAAAACTCAATCTTGGTTATGATGAACTGAGGATATTCGATTATCCGCCGGAAGTGGCAAACATGGACCGGATGATGAAAGAAATGGTTTTAGCATTTATGAATCAAGATAAAGAAGAATTGCAACATTTGATCAGCCTGTGCGAAGAAAAAGGAGACATCACTCAAAAGGAGAGACATCTAGCTAGTTTATGCAAATTACTGATTGCTCGTATAGTAGATGAGCCAATTGCTGTTGCTGATTCAGAAGTTTATCAGTATCTGATTTATGCACAGACATGGACGAACTATGAGTTGGTGTTATTCAATCATTGTATGTATGCTTTTGATCCATTCTTTATCGATTTAGTGTTAGATAAAGCATTAGTCAGTATTTCCGCTTATCAAAACAGCAAGGATCGAAAGAATGAGAGCTTTCGGATGCTGGCAAATGCGATTATCCATTTTATCCAGCAGCAACAACGCGGACTAATTTGGAAATATATCTCAAAACTTGAAGCAGTCTTTTTAGAAGAAGATATGTTCTTTGAACGAAATCAGTATTCCCTACTCACTGGAATCTGGGAGATGATCAAAGGAAATGAAAAAGGAAGACAAAAAGTAAACCAAGCGTTGCAGATTTGTCAGCAACTTGGTGCAACGAAATATCATAAAATGAATCATGAACTTTTGAGAAATGTAGAAAGAATCTATGAAATCGATTTTCAATTAGACGAATTACTAGTAGTAGACAAATAAAAAGAGAGACAGCCGAGGTGTTACATCAAATACCTTGGCTATTTTTTTGCATGAAAAATATCAAAAGGATAATGAGACAATAAAAAATCAAATCAAAAAAATTTTTTCAAATGTTTACGTACTTAATAAATGGGAGAATATTCACCACATATAAAACGAAGGAGGATCATCTGCATTTACAAGAAGGAATATTCGTTCCAGATAGAAAGAAAAGGGGGATAGAGGAGTATTGTCAGGTAAATATTAGCTGTTTTTTTATATTTTTTTGAAAAAGAACATAAAACATTAAAATATCAGCCAGTTTTTAAGAATTATTTCAAAGTGATTTGTAATAAATTTAAAAAGGTCATACTTAGAAAAATATGTGAGATTAGAAATAATTTGTATAGTTATTTTTCTTGGATTTTTGACCAGTCAAAAAAGGAGGAAGAAGGAGATAAAATAACACGTCGTATACGACACATGATGTGCGTGAATGCTACATTTTGACCACAGAGACAAAAAATAGTTTATGATGTACGCGTAACAAAAAATAACTTTTTATTAGGAGGAAAAAACATGGCAGGAGCAATTGCAGTCACACCCGAACAGCTTAAATCACAGGCAAAGGTCTACCAGCAGGCAGCATCTCAAATCCAAGATGCGATCAGAAAGGTCAATTCCATGAACCAACAAATCGCTCAACAATGGAAAGGGCAAGCCTTCCAAGCATATTTAGAGCAATACAATCAGCTGGAAGGAAATGTCAAACAGATGGAGCAGTTATTGGAAAGCATCAATCAACAGTTGAACAAGTATGCTGACACTGTGGCAGAGCGGGATCGTCAAGACGCTAGCTCATTTGGATTTTAAGCAAATGGAAGAGGCAGTGAGAACCCTCATCGCCTCTTCCTTTCAATAGGGGCTTGTTCAACACAGGTATTAGGACCAATTTTTGTACAAATTTTTCAATAAGTTTTCACAAAAATTTGCCCTATTACTTGAAGCAAAAAAGTTTCGTCATTCATTGGGAAGGAGTGGACGTTTTTGATATGAAAATAAATTTAAAAAGAAAGGTTTCTTTATTCCTGACAATCATTGCCAGTCTATGTCTATTGCTTTTCTTCATCTATCTAGGATTCAAAGATGATAATGTCACGATCAGTACAACTGATCCTACAGGGAAAATGCAATATGCACTAGTCAACGAAGATAAAGGAGCAGTATTTGAAGGCAAAAATTATTCATTAGGTTCGGATTTTGTGACATTGATCAATAAAGACAGTAAAAATCGCTGGGAAACCACCACTCGAAACATCGCTACAGCTGGTGTAGAAAGCGGGCAATTTGATGCGCAAATCATCATTCCCCAAGATTTTTCTGAAAAATTGCTCTCGCTGCAAAGTATCAATCCGGAAAAAGCATTGATCGAATATCAAGTTCGAGATGGACAAAATGAAATCACGAATCAAATGATTCAAGACAATGTCAACATGATCTTAACGGACTTCAATCAGCGGATTATCCAAATGTATTTTTCCAGTATCGTCGGGAATTTATTTGAAGCACAGCAAAACGTGAATCAAATCGCCGGAACACAAGTAAACTATCAGACGAATTTGGAATCATCTATTTACAGTCCATTCAAAGAAATCCCAGGCAATTATACGAATGTGCTGGAAACAGCCAGTATTTTAGACACAGACAATCAGTCTTTTACTGCCCAGCAGCAAACCTTTGTCCAGTCGGTCAAAGAGTTGCTGGACAGAAACAATCAAGGATTAGAAGGAGGCAGCCAATCGACTGAAGCAGTCAAAGAATCGGTCGAGGACTACACGAAGCAGGCAAATGAAAAACTGAAAGAATCGATCAGACAATTCAATGATCAAGTAGCGATGCAAAAAAAGCAGCTCAACGAACAATGGGAAACAGATACGGCAGACTATAAAAAGCAGCACGATCAATTGAATGAAACAATCTTGTCCCAGTTGGGTGATTTTTATACCAGCAATGAACAAGAAAGCACAGGTGTGTACGCCGGTTTTTTATCAGAATCGGTTCTTTTCCAAGTGACACAAATAAAAAGAATCACGGAACTTCAGGCAGAAATCGGTGAGCTACAAGCCCAGACAGAACAGTTGACCCAGTTGAAAAGCCAGATTGCAGCGACTTATTATAACGATCCTACAGCTACTCCTGATACAGCAACCACCGAGCAAGTGAAAACAGCTATCCTCCAGCTGATTTCCGATTTGGGAGGGAACGCACCCAAATTGAACGCTGAGTATCAAGGAACACTAGAGACCTCATTGGCTCAGATCCCAGACAAGAGCTTGGAACAGTTAGTGGACGAATTAGCAAAACAGCAAGTGATCACACCTGATCAAGCTTCCCTTTACTTGGATGAACTGGCAATCGTCCGAAAATACGCCAATGATTTGAACAAGCCATTGGGAAAAGAGGTCCATTTCACGTATTTAGATCCTAGACAAGGACATCCTGAAATGATCACCATTCCGCAGCAAACAGTCACGCTTTCCATGGACCCGACAAAAGAGAATACTTATTCGATCCAATTACCAGCTGATTCGCAAGAACAAGTCAGTGTGATGCTAGATGGTCCCAAGCTACAAGAAATCGAACAGTTAGTGAATGATGAACTGCATCCTTATCGCTATCAAACTACGATCATCGACCATTCAGATCATCAATTTACATTCGCAACACCTGAAAAAATCGAAGAAACGGAAGAAAGTACGCAAGATTCAACAGATGACCTGCAAGAAAAAGAATTGCCGAAACAGGTGATATTCACGGTCAACCTGCCGATCATCTGGCATTTGAACTCAATAGAACAAGCGACATCTTATAATGAACTTCACTATTCATGGTGCAGGAACGAAACGGTCCAAAGCGATCATCACTATGCCGTCTATCTCCCGATGGATCAGCCGCTGATCGATGATGTGCCTAAAATTCTGACACATTTACAAGCACTGGATACTGCTGCGCAGCAAATCGCGACTCTTTTCGGTAATCCGAACCAGTCGTTATCAGTCCAGTCTTATGCTGCCATGATCCGTGCGTCAGAAAATCAAGGGAAAACAGTTCTGGAATTAGCTAAAGACCAATCGATCTATCGTCGGTATGACAATATTACGAATGCTGAGAAACAAACGGTCATTACCGATAAATTATATGAAGAATACAAGAAATCAGGAGACAGGATCTACAAGGACACCGAGACTCAGATCAATCGACTGCAAGCGGTCATTGGGCATGAAACAGATCAGAATAAAGAAGAAGCCAGCCCTACGCTTTACGGCACATTGAATCTGATGACCATCCCGGAAAAACTGTTACAGGAAGCAGATAAATTGAATCGATGGTTCACAGATGCCAACCGGCAAATCAAGGATTCATACAATGCATGGGGCGAAACAGCAAAAATCGAAGCCGCATCAGTGATCAATGAAGAAAATCCGCATCCTGAAGAAAACGAGACGAAACAAATTGCCACCCAAACAGAGTCTTTAGTCCAAACGATGCAAGAACTGATGCGATCATCCAAAGAAACGGCTGCTAGCACCGAGAAATCTGCTGCAGAAGTCAAAGATATCGCGCCGGTAATCGAAGAATTAAAAACAACGACAGCTGATGTTCAGACAAATGCAACAACGATCCTCACCAATCTGGATCAATCGATTCAACAATCGAAGCAAATAACGAAAGAAAACGAAGAATATGCAAAGACCTTTGAAAAAGTGTTGTCCAATACGAAAAACGGCGGAGCAGACAATACACAAGTTTTTCATTTTCTGTCACGGCCGATCCAAGGAAAAGGTGTGTTCGGACAAACAAGACAAATCTCGTTAGTTCCTTATTACGCAACATTAACTGGCGCGATTCTGCTTATGGTCGCAGGGCTTTCATTACTAGGATTTATGAAAAAACGTAAAGTGACAGAAGCCAATCTGCTGGTTCAGCCGACAAGGATATGGCTGAATGTTCCTAATGTCTTCCTTCTTTCGTTTGTGACGATCTTACTTGCCGGTTTTTATGCTGGTGCTACCAGTGCAAGTGCTGGCACGGCGAATCGCTTGTTGTGGTTCAGCTATGCCTTTTTGACCTTTGCCAGCATGCAGCTGCTTGTCACAGGCTGTTTACGGCAATTCAAGAAACTTACCTTATATGGTTACGGCAGCGTTCTAGGATTGTATTTCATACTCACACCATTATTAGGAGTGACGGTCAAAATAGGTTCATTCACCGAGTTTCTCTATCGGCTGTCACCGCTCCAAAATATCCAAAATGGTTTCACAGTCCTGCTGAATGGCGGCCGTATCAGTTGGGTCAGTTATCTTGTGATCGCCATCCTTCTTGTTTTAGGACTGTTTCTGAATCTCATTGTTCTTCCTGAAGAACAAGATAGAAAAGAGCGTGAATCATGAATAAAAAAAGAAAAATCTGTTGGATCATCGGTATTTTGAGTGTTCTTTTTCCTATTAGCTTCGACGGAACACGTGTGCATGCTGAACAAGGGTCTCTTATAATCAACAATCAGGTAATCTATGAGGATCAGCAAACGGAAGCAGGCGGAAACGAGGTCTCATTTGCCATCAATGACTTGTTTTTGGCGGAGAAAGAAGCGAAAGATCATCAATTGAAAGCAAAACAAAAAGAACTGGTCTCAACTGCACAGGAAAAAGTATTTTTTGAGGAAACGTCTGAGCCAGAAGCTCTTGACCAAAAAGTAATGCCTTATCTCTTCAAAGAAGGAGATACTGTTGCTTCAGTCCAGAGCACTTCTTCTTCAACCATGCAGCAAAGGAAAGTAAATCAGCTGGTTACCTTTAGCGGCTATGTTCTTGGCGGAAGCCTATGCATAGGAATCGGTCTATTTTTAGGGAAACAATTAGCTTATCACAAAAATAAAAGGAGCAGGAGTGGCGTGTAGCATGGAAAAAGGTACAACAATCAGTATCAGTCTGCATACAGCTGATCGGATCATCGATCTGAAAGTCCCAAGCCAAGTCACTGTGGCACGACTGAAAACAATTTTACAAGAGTCGTTTCCAATCATTCATATCCGACTTCCCGAAAATTTTGAATTGGCTCTTTTGAATAAACCCATTCATTTGAGAAATGAGGCCATCTTAGCTGATTATTCTTTAGGCAATGGCGATCAGTTACAAGTGATAGAAAGACAAAAAAACAGGGAGGAAAACCCACTGTGAGAGAAATACAGAACATCGACCAAACCATTGGATTTATGAATGAGACTAACGCTGTAGAGGTGACTCTGCAGGCCAATCAGTATAGGTTGGACAAACTGACACAGTATCAGCACTTTTTAGCACCTGGTATCCGAATGCTGTCAGGAGAGATTATAGAAGCAACAGAAGAAAAGCTGGTTATTCGCTATAAAAAAGAAACGGCTACCTTGCCGCTTGAACAAGTCGTCAAAAAAGAAGAACTTTTCCAACGTTTGCTGCTGGCACAAAAAATCCATTTCTTAACGGATTTTCTACACCGTCCAGCTCAGCCTTTCCTCCATCCTGCTAATCTATTCGTTCGTGGAGAAGAACTAGTTATCGGGCACCGAGGATTTATGGAAACGATCGTCCCTCATATCAATGAAGAAGATGATTTTATCAAGCAATATCGGGCATTGGTCCTTTATATCCTGCATCCTAGATTAAACTATGAACTGCTGATCGAAGGCAGCGGTACGCTGAAAGATGCCTTTACAAAAAAAATAAACGAAGCAGATACGATCGAAATCATCGATCAGTTGCTAGCAACGGAGATTCTGAAGCAAAAGCAAAAACGAGCCAAAGAAACACAAGTGGTCAGTAAAAGAAATCATCAGATTTTTAAGTGGAGCAGCTTGATATTGGGGGTATCGACAATCGGATTTGCTGTTGCGACAGGGATCTATGCTCTGGATAAACTCCCGGCACAAGAGCGTATCAGTTCCGCTGAGACACAATATATCGCCAATGATTACGCTGGTGTTTTGAATACGTTGAAAGAAGACGAACCTGAAAAACTGCCCACTGGTGCTAAATATGTTGCCGCAGTCAGTGCCGTACAACTGGACAATTTGTCCAATGAACAAAAGGCAGCTATTTTAAATAACTTGTCCCTTAAATCGAGCGACAACACATTGCTTTACTGGATCTATGCTGGAAAAGGGAACTTCGATAAGGCATTGGATGTCGCTAAGAATCTTGGTGACAATCAATATATCTTACACGCTTATACCAAGTTATACGATGCAACAAAGACCAACAACAAGATGAAAGGTGAGAAAAAACAAGAATTGCTCACAAAGTATGAAGAAGAGATC
The DNA here is from genome assembly GCF_032465635.1 of Enterococcus sp. 2STP. Lineage (NCBI taxonomy): Bacteria > Bacillati > Bacillota > Bacilli > Lactobacillales > Enterococcaceae > Enterococcus > Enterococcus sp. 2STP. The sequence goes on along the minus strand of NZ_JAWDJH010000009.1, from coordinate 117,521 downwards.
AATAAATACATGAAGTTGTTAGGAGGAGAAGATGGAAATGAAGCCAACTGATCGGTTCGTCCCATTAAGTGATCAAATCCGGACATCTGTAAAGATCCTCTTTGATATTTTTTATTTTGGTGAAACGTTCGTCCATGAACAACTCACCGAGAAACAGCGTCAAGTCGTGCTTAACGGTCAAAGCTTCACTTATGAAGACCAGAAGTTATTGTGTGACGGAAAACCAATCAAGTCAGATGAAGACTTGCTGATTTTAAGACATGAAGAGCTGGAAACTGTTTTTACGAATAAACCCAAAAAAGATTTTCTGATCTCCGGAGCGAAAAAATCGGCAGTTTTTTTAGAAACAGATGCATTGATCTCAATTCCTATCGATCCTAAAACCAAAGAATATCAGCTGAAGATCTATCCGAGTAAGGAACGTGTTTACTACAACGATCAGCTTATACAAGAAGGTACATTTTCCTTTGGCGTAGGAGATCGGTTGATGGTCGATCGTTTAGTGATCGAAGTCCGGGAAAAGCAGCTGCGTTTCACCAGTCTGGGCACAAACTATCAGCTGGATCCATGGAAACTGGTAGAAGAAACGTTTCTTCCCGAATATCCGGATGATTTCCCATTTTTTAGAAGAAGCCCGCGTATCCATTTGAAAGAACCAGCGAATGAAATCGAGATCCTTGCACCGAAACCAAAAGAAACAGAAGGCAGGAATGACTTATTGAAAACAATCGTGCCACCACTTGGTATGGTCGTTTTAAGCGGTGCCACAAGTTTTCTTAGCGGAGGAAACCCGATCATGATGCTGAGCATGGGTGGTGCGAGTCTATTGACAGCTGGTTTTTCAGTTTCCAGTTATCTGACCAATAAAAAAGAAACGAAACGAACAAACGAGGAACGGGAAACCACCTACCGCCAGTATATGCTTCAAAAAAAATCAGAACTGAACAAGCTGTAGCAAAAACAAAAAGAAGCGTTAGCGTATATGAATCCTTCTATAGATGATTTGGCTGTGATGGCTAAAGAATATCATGCGCGGATCTATGAGCGTATGAGCCGCAATGAAGATTTTTTGAATATTCGAGTGGGCACAGGAGAAATCATCTCCAGTTTCAAGACGAACTACCAGCCAGCAGAAGAAGATGATTTGAGCAAAGAAGCAGAAGAACAGCTCGTCTGGCCTTATAAACAGTTGGACGAAGCGCCAATCGTCGTTCCGCTAAAGGATCAGACGCTAGGATTAGCAGGACCATCTGCTGTACTGCGAACCGCCGTCCAAACCATCCTTTTCCAATTATCGGTTCTTCATTCGTATCGAGATGTCGAATTCATCACATTGGTTCCGGAAGCGGATTATCAAAAGGAGTGGAGTGCCTGGCGCTGGCTGCCCCATACGAAGATCCGACACTTGAATCTTCGGGGAATCGTCCATCACGCACAGTCACGGGACATGGTCCTGAATTCCTTTTATCAAATGCTGACAAAGCGACGCCAGCAAGTCAAAGAAGCCGGAAATGAAACAGTTGTTTTTCAGCCGCATTACATTTTTTCGATCCTTGATGAAAGCTGGCTTTCAGGTCATGGATTGAATGAATTTCTGGCTGAAGACATGAGTCTTTACGGTGTGACAGTCATTTGGGGAAAAGAAGCCTTGAACATGCTGCCGGAGACAACGACAACGCTCATCGAATATCAAAGTAGTGAATCTGCTACCCTGATCAATCAAAACAGCGAATACATCAATCAGACCTTCTTGCCAAATCATCTGCCAACTAGCTATCCACTGGAGCAAGCCATCCAGCGTTTAGCGAACCTGCAGCACGTGGAAGTGGAGAAGAATGCGGTGCCGGAAAGTCTTAGTTTATTAGATCAATACGAAGTGAAAAAAATAGAAGAACTTTCTATTCGGACTCGCTGGTTGAAAGCTGAACCAAACAAATCAATTCGTTCTTTGATTGGTTGGAGAGGAAAATCGGAGTATGTCTATTGGGATCTGCATGAGCGGGTTCATGGTCCACATGCACTCGTTGGAGGAACGACTGGTTCAGGAAAATCGGAGTTTTTGACCACCTATTTGCTAGGTTTGGCGATTAATTTTTCTCCAGAGGATATCGGAATGCTGATTATTGACTGGAAAGGTGGAGGAATTGCAAATACATTAGAAAAATTACCTCATTTCATGGGGGCAATTACTAATCTAGATGGTGCAGGGACGGCTCGTGCATTGGCAAGTATCAAAGCAGAACTGAACAAAAGACAAAGAGAGTTTGCTAAATATGGAGTAAACAATATCAATGGATACATGAGTTTATATAAACAACGTCTAAACCCTAATCCAGCTATCACTTATCCTAGTAAACCATTACCACATTTGATTTTAGTTTCAGATGAATTTGCTGAATTAAAAGCAAATGTTCCTGAATTCTTAGAAGAATTGACCTCAGTAGCACGAATCGGCCGATCGCTAGGAGTCCATTTGATTCTAGCCACACAAAAGCCATCTGGTGTGGTAAATGACCAGATTGAAGCAAATAGTACAAGTAAAATCGCACTTAAAATGGCTAGTGTCCAAGATTCGAATGAATTACTAAAAACCCCAGATGCTGCTCAAATCATAAATCCTGGTCGTGGTTATCTTAAAGTTGGCGAAAATGAAGTATATGAATTATTCCAAAGCGGTTATGCCGGTGTTTCATATGATCCAGATAAAATAATCGAAGAGAATGTGGACGAACGGATTTTTATGATCAATGATTTAGGGCAATCAGAGGTGCTCTATGATCCTGGTGAGGAAGTGATTCAAGGAAAAGATACTAGCGAATTACCAACGCAACTAGAGGCAGTGATTGACAAGATCGATCAAATTTTTCAACAGTCGGATTATATCCTCCCCGAGAAGCCTTGGTTACCCAATCTGGAAGACCAGATCGTGACGCCGTCTGTGAAAGAAACGAAAGAAAGAAAAATGGATATCCCGCTTGGAGTAGTAGACATACCGTCCAAACAAACACAAGAAATCTATAATTATGATTTGGTAAAAGCTAGCCACACTGCTATATTTGCAAGTCCGGGGTACGGAAAATCAACAATATTGCAAACGATTACGATGAATCTTTCACGTCAGAACACGCCGGAACAGATTCACTTTCATTTATTGGACTTTGGGAATAATGGTCTATTGCCATTAAAAAATTTGCCTCACACAGCAGACATTGTCACTTTGGAGGAAGACGAAAAGCTGCAAAAAATGTTGGATAGGATTTCTCTTGTATTAACAGAAAGAAAACAGTTATTCAAAGAATGCGGCGTAGCAAATCTTGAACAATATGAAATGAAAAGGCAAATAACATTACCAATCGTTGTTACAGTCCTTGATAGTTATGATGGTCTAAGCACGGATGATACGCGTAAGGAAAAAATCGATGGACTACTCCTGCAGCTACTTCGTGATGGTGCGAGTTTAGGATGCTATCTTATTTTTACTGCTAATCGAGTAGGTAGCGTTCGTATGAATATGCTGAGTAATATTTCTACCAAAATAGCTCTATATTTGAATGATGAAACGGAAATCACCAGCTTAGTAGGTCGTGCAAGCCTTGTTCCTCAAGCAATTAATGGGCGTGGCCAAGTTGTACTCGATGAACCCGCAGCTATCCAAATTTATTTACCAGTGGCAGGAGAAAATAATGCAGCAATTCTTGAACATTTAGAAAAAGAAGTATCTTCGATGGAACAAGCATGGAATGGCGTAAGACCAGAAAAAATTCCGATGGTTCCAAGTGAATTGACGTATGAAACATTTAATGGATTTGTACCGAAAAAAGAAAGAGATGCGTTTTATTTAGGATTGAATAAGTTATCATCAATACCTGAGTCTTTCCATTTATTTCAAGGAAAAACATTGGGGATTTTCACAGAATCCAATAGACAATTCCAACTATTGACTCCTTGGTTTATCCAACAAGTCACAGGGTTTCAATCAGAAGCAGATATTGTCATCATTGATGTTTCAGGTACTTTAGAGAAAATAGCTGACAAGGTAGCAGTTTACATTGATCGAACACAAATCAGTCATCAAAATGTCGAATTGAAAGAAGCGATAGACGCTATGTTAGAAAGTAACGTGAAGAAGCGCTTGGTGGTTGTGAATGGGTTAGTGAATTTTACAGATAAATTATCTTTGGACGCTGAAGAAGTTGCGCAGGTATTAGCCAACGGGAAAGAGCAGTTACAAGTAATCGTTTTTGATAATTTAACAAAAATCGATGCAACTTATGGTAGTTTTGTCACCTTACTCAAAGAAAATATATCTCAAATACTTTTTGGAGGTATTTTGCAAAAGCAGTCTTTTGTGGGAAACATCCCGTATAACCAACAAAATTTACCTGTACCAATAAATGTTTTACATCGTTTAGAAGAAGATAGTTTAGCACAAATTGTGATTCCAACGGAGGTAAAAGATTGATGGAACAATTAAGTACAGCATTTTTACCATTAGGGAGTATGGTACGTTTAGACAACGAAGAAATATACGGCACAAGGCTTTATCTAGTTGTGGCACGAGCTATTGCTAAAAATGAACAGGGAAAGATCATCTCAAGATACAAAGTAGCACCACATCCTTTTGGAGATATACCCAGTGAGGAGATCTTTTCTATTGAATTTGGAGATATTTTAGACGTTGTTTTTGAAGGCTATTCAAATGAAACAGATTCTCAGTTTTTAGAAGAGTTGATTAGGCGAATGACTAACGCAATGGCAAATCAAGCTTCTTCTGTAGAGAAGATGACTCCAGAACCTCAAGAAACAGAAGAAATCCAAGATGAGTATGAAGATGAGAAGCTAAAAGAAGATCCGTTCTATAAATTTAGAAAGCAAGAGGGATAGTTTATGGTAAAAATCGCTTCAAACCAAGGAGCAGCTCAAGCAGCAGCTTCGGGGATAAATAAAGTATCTGTTAGCAGTGGGTACCAATGCACATTAGAAAAAAGTAATCTTTCTGGAATGAAAAAAGGAGCGCAAGTGAGCAACCAGATGCTAACGAATTTATCGAAACTTGTCGACTGTATCAATATACAAGCAAATAAATTTCCGAAATTAGCAGCTGCTATTGCATCACGAGATAGCCAGACAAAATTTAAATAAGAGGTTATTAATATGGAACAAACAAATAATTCTAAGTTAAGAACCGAATATAATCAAAAAATTATAGAAACAGAACAACAAATAGACGTATTGACCCATACAAAAAGACAATTACAAGATTTATCTGAGTTGCTAGAAGGTGACTTAGTGCGAGACTTGCGTAACTTACAAAACTTGAATCAAGAACTAGTTAGCGGTGGCAATAGAGAAGCTAGCTGGTTTCAAGAAGAGTTGACTGATAGGCAAAGGAAATTGAAACAATATTTACAACAAAAGAATCAAGAGTTCAACCAAGAATGCTTTAATATGATAGAACAGTTAAACGAAGAACGAATACAATTTCAAGAGGAAAGGAATAAGCTTCCATGGGATTAATCTACTCCAGCAAAGACGCTTCAACTTTAAAAAGTTCGCTGTCTGCCAATCTATCCATCGCCCGAACGACTATCAGTCAACTGAATGCAGGGAGCCAGCAACTGATCGCTGCCATTGATGGTCATATCTTGTCCGGGGCTGCTTACAATGCAGGAAAAGGGCTGTTTTCAGACTTGATCCTGCCAACCATCAAACGTGTGTCTAGCGCCATCGACACGATCCAACAAGAGCTGAACCAATTTTCAGCGGCCAACAGTTTTATTGCTAGTGAAGGCTATTTAGATGAAGAGAATCTGAAACAACAATTGACCATCTTACAACGCTCGAAAGCTTCATTGGAAAACGCAGCTCACACAGCAGGAGCCTTGGCCAATATCCCGCTCCCGACAATCGCGGAAATGTTAAGAAACCAGCAACAAGATTTCTTGAGAAGAGCCGAAAGCTATCAGCGAGATATCATACGGATACAAAAGAAATTGAACCAGTTAAAAGAATTCGATGCAAAAACGAAGCACTTGTTTACAAGCAGCTTAGAAGAATTTGAACTTGCGATGCAAGCGGTGATGGTGTTGAACAACACTACAGTCAATCGTGATGGTACGTATGTATTGCCGAAAGGGTTTGATAGAAGTTGGTTTGAGCAAATAAAACCAAATGCAAAAGAACAGATCGATGCATACAGCAGTAATGCTTTCCTGGAATTATATCAGCAAGTAGAAGAACTAATGAATCCATTGAAAAGTGGAAAAACAGAAAATATGAAACGATTAGATCAATTATTAGCACTATATCCAAAGGCATTGGTAGATAAGTTAATGAAAAATGACGAATTTTGGATGCTTGCGGATAAGTTGCCTTCGAAAGCACAAACCAAGTTAATCAATGGATTAGCTAAATATGAATCATTTGGACAAGCTATAACCCAAGGAAAATGGATTCCTAAAATAGATACCCTTGGTAAAGGGTATCAATGGTTCAACAAAATGACGAATCCTATAAAAACTTATGTCAATGAAAGTTTGAAAAATTCTCAATTTATACAAGGAGCTAAGAATTGGGGAGTGGCGAAAGGATTAGGTACAGCTGCGCAAGTGGCGACCTATGCACAACTTGGGGTGACATTTGTCTCGAGTGGTGTCAATGAATATGGAAAAACAGGTAGTATCGGCAAAGGAGTGATTGGCGGGGCGATTGATACCGTGAAAAGTATCGGACCGCTGGAGGGGATGACGATAGGAGCCCAGATAGGTGGAGTTATTGGTAGCGCTATACCTATTCCTTTAGTAGGTACAGTTTCAGGTGCTGTAGGAGGCGCTATAGTAGGTGGAGTTATAGGAGGTTCCAATAAACTTGTCCAATTTTTTAAACCATATTTATATGGCAATATAAAAGATGGGGCTTATAAGTTATATGATGAAACAACGGAAACTATAGGGAATATATCAAAAAAAATAGGAAAAGCTGTTGGACAAAACACTGATACGGTAAAAAATGTATATGAAAATGTGCAACAGACAGGTAAAGCAATTGGAAAGGCGCTATCTTTGGTAGAAATACTAAAGATTAATTTTGAATGGTAAAAATATGAAAAAATTATTTGCTGCATCATTTGAACAAAGTTTGAATTTATTAGATGATCCTTTTGTTACTTTTATGAATAAAGATGTCAATAGATTACCTGATCCTCAAGGCGGAAGAAAGATATTTGCTAGAGGGATAGGTACTCTACTCATTTTATTTTTAGTAGGAATTAATTTTTTAATCGCATTTATATCTACAAAAGGTAGCGAAGGAGAATTAGGGGAGAGTACAGTCCCAAAGCCAGATATTAATTTTTTACCAATAGAACTATTCTATGTATTATTTCTTCTATGGATTATTTTAGTAATAATTTTTAGAGATAAAGGAGAATATTATCTTTCAAGAATAAAAGGACAGTTTAATATAAACTTATATATAGTTTGGCTACTGTTAGAAGTGAACTTGTTATTCATAACATTCTTCTTAAAACCATTGACGTTAATAGGCATGAGCTTGTTAATAAGTATATTAGTATTAGTAGGTTATATAGTATTTAGGACTAAAAAAAGATCATTAGAAAATGTGCTATACGAAACAGAAAAAGAGAAAGATAAAATAGATAAATTGGTAGAAAAAGTATTAAAACTAGTGATGAAATATGGCTGGTTAGTTGTAATTATAGTTGCGCTATGGAAGCTGCTTTTCCCAAGCAGTAATGAAGTTCGAACAGATCTTGTAGGATTTATAGGTATTTTAGGAATGTGGCTAGCGATGGATATTGCAGTGATTATCGTAGAAGCTTATTTATTCTTCCCATATCTTTTACACGGTTATTACAAATATAAATATCCTGAAGAATATCGTGAATGGGAAGGCAAAACACAATTGGAATGGTACGGAGAGAAGTATTTTAATAAGCATATAAAAGGTACGGAGAAAGAAGTGAATGAAGAACAGTAAAATATTCAGTGCAACTTTTGAACAAAGTTTGAACTTACAAGATGATAAGTTAATCAAGTATATGAAAAAAGACGTAGAACAACCTGGAAAAAAAGAAAAGCCAATATTAGTAAAGATATTAGCAATCTTGCTAGTATCTTTACAGTACGGATTTGTAAAATTTACTGAATATGGAATAAAACATCCTGATAAAAATAGCTTCTTACCAACGCCTACATTTAATTTTTTACCAATATCTGTATTTATAATTATGTTGAGCATGTATTTAGTAATATGGACAGTTACTTTGTTAAAAAGGTATAAAGAACTCAAGCTATATTTTTCATATATAAACACGGTAAATATGCTCATTATGTTATTGATAACATTGAATCTTATGTTTATAACTTTTTTCTTAAAATCACTCACAGTAATAGGGATAGGGGTGTTGATAGGAATTTTAATGTTCACAGGGTATGTAGTATTTGGAACTAAAAAACGATCATTAGAAAACGTCTTATACGAAACAAAGACTAAGAAAGATAAAATAGATGAATTGGTAGAAAGAATACTAAAACTAGTGATGAAATATGGCTGGATAGTTGTAACTATAGTGATGTTATGGAAGCTGATTTTCCCAAACAGTAATGAGGTACGAACAGATATTATTGGATTTATAAGCTTATTAGGTATGTGGATAGTCGCAGATATAGGATTCATTGTAGCAGAAGCCTACTTATTCTTCCCATATCTTTTACACGGTTATTACAAATATAAATATCCTGAAGAATATCGCGAGTGGGAAGGCAAAACACAATTGGAATGGTATGGAGAGAAGTACTTTAACAAGCATATCAAAGGCACAGAAAAAGAGGAGAGAGAAGATGACTAAAAAACAAGAATTATTACCATTAGGAAGCATCGTGTTATTGGAAGAAGGATTACAGAAATTAGTAGTAGTAGGGCGAGGTGTGGTATACACAGATCAAGTGACTGGAAAAGATACGTTTGCAGATTATATGGCTGTCTTATATCCAACGGGCTTGAATCCAGAAACGACTATTTTCTTTAATCATGAAAACATCGATAAAGTAGTATTCAAAGGATATTCGGATGAAGAAGAGACTCGCTTCTTAGATGTTTACCAAGAATGGAAAAAGAAACTTGATTCTTCCGAAAAAAAAGAAAGCCAAGCGACTGAAACATTTGGCTTCTAATTGTTTTGCAAAATGTTTTAAAGAAAACAGTACTGCAATTCTTTCTAAAAAGAGGAAGATTTCCTCTTTTTAGAAGTACATAGTAGGACTTCAATCATTAGAACAAATTACTAGCTGTTCAAATGAAAAACGATTATACCGAGAGAACATCCATTATGATCATTTGGCACGTAAAGGAATTCCATTCGATGAGGAATTAGGAGATAGCTAATTGGTTAATAGAAAAATAACATTCAATCAAAAAAAGGTCAGTCCTCATTAAAGCAAGACTGCCCTTTTTTTGATTTTAGAAAAGTTATTTTTCTTTTCCCAACTTCAACTTCCGTATATTCAAGAAGTGCTGAGCAGTGACTGCCAAGGCACCGTATAAAATCGCATTGCCTTTCAAACGGGTGTTGCGTACCAAAATGTCTTTCGTAAACTGGCTTGTCAAGTTCGCATGGATTTGTTCGATCATTTGCGGATTTTTTTCGTAAAGCTTACTGTTGATGACGATCACATCTGGATCATACATCATGATGATATTATTGATCCCGATGCCTAACAGGGTAGCGTTTTTCTTGAGTAGAGCTGTGGCATCTGTGTCTCCCTTTTTGACATAATCAGTCAAGATATCTGAGTTGACATAGTCTAACCCTTTTAACTGGGCGAATTCTTCATAAACAGCTTTGCTGGAAGCATATTGTTCCAAGCATCCTGAATTCCCACAAGGACAAGGCCGACCATTAGGGTATAAAATCGAGTGACCAAGTTCCCCAGCCTTTCCATGTTTGCCGACTTGCAATTTCCCAGATACCACGATCCCGCAGCCAATACCACTGTGTATACTAATACTTACAAGGTTTTGATAATGGGAAGAGAAGGTGTATTCTCCCAAAGCAGCCAAGTTTGCTTCGTTATGTAAGTAAACAGGAAAGTCATAATGATCAGCTAATTCTTTTTGTAAATCGATTTTGTGCAGATCATAATAGGGCGTAAAAATTGGATGGTCTTCGAAAACTACGCCGTGGATACCGATCGTCATCCCGACAATTCCATGTGGCGTTTCTGGCAAGTCTCTTATCAATTGATGGATTGACTCTTGAATGTGATCAAACACGTTTGTAGCATCAATCGTGATCCGACGCTTAGAGATCGAAGAGAGGACAGTGCCGTCGATATAAGAAAGCATTCCTTCTAAATAATTATAGCCAATATCAAAAGAAAGAGCTGTGGCAGATTGGGGATTGAAAGTCAACATGATCGGCTTTCTTCCTCCTGCAGTGGAGGCATCTCCGACACGGGTTTCAACAATCAGCTGATCATCTAGAAGTTTTTTAGTGATATCTGACACAGAGGCTTTGTTCAACCCTGTTGCAGCAGCTAATTCTGCGCGAAATACTTCTTTTTTTTCAATAATCGTTTTTAAAAGCGTTGCTTGGTTCAATTCGCGAATCGTGTATTTACTTGAGATCATAGAAGTTCCTTTCTTGGTCCTCTGCTAGTAAAACCAACGTTATATGTTAAAGTATAGCGTGTCTTATTCCATTCGACAATGAAACATTTGTTATAAAAAAAGAATCAATTAAATGACAAATGAATTTTTTGAAAGCGCTTGACAAAGATGAAGAAAGTCGCTTATGATGCAATTATAAATTAGTTTAGTGTACTAATCAACTAAAAACAAGGAGGAACAAGATGAGTTATTTTCCGATGATCAAAGAAGTAAAGTATGAAGGGCCAAGAACAGAAAATCCATTTGCTTATCGTCATTATGATCCTGAACAAGAAATCTTGGGGAAACCAATGAAAGAACATTTACGATTTGCAGCTGCTTACTGGCACACGATGACGCAAGACGGATCTGATCCATTCGGCGACCCTGTGAATATTCGCTCTTGGGAAGGCAAAAATCCATTAGAAACAGCGAAGAACCGAGTAGAAGCATTTTTTGAACTTCTTGAAAAATTGCATATCGAATATTTTTGTTTCCATGATGTAGACATTGCTCCAGCTGGGGATTCTTTAGAAGAATTTTTCCAAAACATAGATACCATCACAGATTTGATCAAAGAAAAAATGGAACAGACTGGGATCAAGTTGCTTTGGAATACCGCCAATTTATTTTCACATCCGCGTTTTGTCCATGGAGCAGCTTCGTCAAGCAACGCAGAAGTTTTTGCTTATGCTGCAGCTCAAGTAAAGAAAGGATTAGATGTCAGTAAAAAGTTAAATGGAAAAAACTACGTCTTCTGGGGCGGACGAGAAGGTTATGAGTCTTTGCTGAACACAGATATGAAATTCGAACAGGACAATATTGCACGGTTATTCAAAATGGCGGTGGCATATGGTGAAAAAATCGAGCATAAACCGCAATTTTTGATCGAACCTAAGCCCAAAGAACCTTCGAAACATCAATATGACTTTGACGCTGCTACGACAATGGCATTTATCCAGAAATATGATTTATCAGGAGACTTCAAGCTCAATCTTGAAGCAAATCATGCGACTTTGGCAGGCCACACCTTTGAACATGAATTGACTGTTGCCCGATGCTATGATGCTTTGGGATCGATCGATGCCAATCAAGGGGATCTTCTTCTAGGGTGGGATACAGATGAATTTCCAACCAATATTTATGACACGACGCTAGCCATGTACGAAATTTTGAAAAATGGCGGGATCGCACCAGGAGGAATCAACTTCGATTCGAAAGTACGACGTTCTTCCTTTGAGATGGAAGATCTATTACTTGCGCATATTGCTGGAATGGATACCTTTGCACGAGGGTTGAAAGCTGCCGCACGATTGATAGAAGAGGAGTTTTTCGAAACAATCAAAGAAAAACGTTATGCAAGCTATAAATCAGGTGTGGGAGAACGGATCGTCATGGATCAGGAAGATCTTGAAACACTGACGGAGTATGCTTTAGCACATGACCAAATAAAGAATGAATCAAGTCACTTAGAATGGATCAAGTCGCGTTTGAACGATTACCTAGTATAGAAAGGAATTCTTTATGATAAATAACCCGATTTTAACTGGATTCCATCCAGATCCTAGTGTTTGTCGTGTTGGGAAAGATTATTATATCGCTGTTTCTACTTTTGAATGGTTCCCAGGTGTCATGATCTATCATTCAAAGGATTTAAAACATTGGCACTTGGTAAGTACGCCTGTCAACCGAACAAGTCAGCTGAATATGTTAGGGAACCCGGATTCTGGAGGTGTCTGGGCTCCTGCTTTGAGTTATCACGATGGGAAATTCTGGCTGATCTATTCCGATGTCAAGGAATTGAGTGGTAGTTGGAAAGACGTGAACAATTATTTGATTACATGTGATACCATCGACGGAAAATGGACAGATCCAATCTATTTGAATAGCTCAGGATTCGATCCTTCCTTGTTCCATGAGGAAGATGGGAAAAAGTACTTGGTCAATATGGTTTGGGATTATCGTCCTACTCGTCATTCTTTCTATGGAATCGCCCTTCAAGAATATTCACCAGAAGAAAGAAAATTGATTGGTCCATCAAAGATCATCTTTAAAGGGACAAATCGAAAATTGACAGAAGCACCTCATCTTTATAAAATCAACGGCTATTACTATTTGCTGACTGCAGAAGGTGGCACGAAGTATGAACATGCGGCAACCATTGCCCGATCAAAGAAAATCGAGGGTCCGTACGAAATCCATCCAGAGAATCCGTTGATTACTTCTTGGTCATATCCCGAACTGCCTTTGCAAAAAGCAGGTCATGGGTCGTTCGTTCAGACACATACAGATGAATGGTATTTTGTCCATTTGACAGCTAGACCACTAAAATACAAAGAAACACCGCTTTTAGAAAACAGAGGGTATTGCCCCTTAGGAAGGGAAACTGCGATCCAAAAAATAGAGTGGAAAGGGGGATGGCCGTATATAATTGAAGGGAATTTTCCAAAAAATACAGTGGAAAGCCCGTCCATACCAGAACAGATGTGGGAAAAAACACCTATCAAAGAATCATTCGATCAAGAACAGCTCCCTCTGCATTTTCAAACATTAAGGATTCCCTTTACCGAAGAAATCGGTAGTTTGACTGAGCGGAAAGGTTATTTGAGACTGTTTGGTCGAGAATCATTCCATTCGCTGTTCACCAAATCTTTAGTTGCTAGACGATGGCAGCATTTTTCATTTGAAGCCGTGACGAAAGTAGAATGTTCACCTGAGAATTTTATGCAACTAGCAGGAATGACGAATTATTACAATACTAAGAACTGGTCAAGCATCCATCTCACACATGATGAAGAGAAGGGACGGGTCATCGCTCTTTTAGATTGTGACAATGGACAATTATGTGAACCAGTCGGAATCATCCCCACACCCGATAATGTAAGCGCTGTATATTTAAAAACTATTGTTTCTTATGAGACATATCATTATTCTTATTCATTCGACGGGAAAGTATGGATAGACGTTGGTCATACTTTTGATAGCTTAAAACTTTCCGATGATTATACTGCTGAAACCCAAGAAGGATTTTTCACGGGAGCATTTGTTGGTATGTTTGCCATCGATACTTCCGGCGCAAGACTGGCTGCAGATTTTGATTTCTTTTCGTATGAAGAAAGAGGAGGGAAGCCATGAAACAATGGAAGAAGCTGAGTGTCGCTCTATTAGGAGTCAGTCTGATAGGCGTACTAACTGCTTGCGGAACGAGCTCTGAACGTTCTTCAGAAGACAATTTAGAATTGACTGTGTGGACGTTCACAGACGAACTTTCGACGATGATCAATGAATATTATTTGCCAGCTCATGAATCTTTGGATTACGAGATAAAGATCGTAGAGATCCCTTCTGATCAATTTGAGACAAAATTAGATCCAGTGTTAGGAACAAGAAATGCGCCTGATGTCATTGCCTTAGAATCTGCGTTCGTAAAGAAATATGTCGAATCGGGATTGATGGCTGATCTAGGAGAATACGGTCTGGAAGAAGCGGCAAGTGATACCTACTTATATGTCAAGGATGTCGGAACTAGCAGAGAAGGGACTTTACATGCTTTAGCTTGGCAAGCAGCGCCTGGCGGATTTTATTATCGTGCTTCTCTTGCAGAATCACTTTTAGGGATCACAGACGCAGACCAGATGCAAGCGCAAATAGGTGATTACGAGAAATTTTATGAAGTGGCAAAAGAAGTCAAAGAAAACAGTGGTGGGACTGTCCAGATGATCTCCAGTGTCCAAGACTTAGCAAAACCATTTTTTGGCATGCGGGAATCAGGATGGGTGGAAGATGAAAAGCTAATCATCGATGATAAACTTCATGAATTAATGGATATTTCACGGCGATTTGTTGAAGAAGATTTGACGAAAGATACAGAAGGTCAATCAGAAGCATGGTTTGCTGGAATGAATGGCGAGACAGACTTTGGATATAGTCTGCCTACATGGGGATTACATTATTGGTTGAAACAAAATGCTACTTCGGCAGACGGCTCTAGAACAACAGAAGGGGATTGGCGGATGATCCAAGGACCTTCTTCTTGGTTTTGGGGTGGTACATGGATCGGTGCCACGGACACCTCAGAAATGAAAGAAGAAGCGGCAGCGCTGATCCAATATCTAACTACTGACCCAGAATTTTTGGAACAATGGGCAAAAGATACGGGAGACTTTGTATCGAATGAACGGGTAGTAGAAGCAATCAAATCGTCTTACCAGGAAGACTTTCTGGGCGGGCAAAACCATTATGATGAATTTTCTGAAATGGTCCAATCAATCAATGCAAAAATTCTGACTGAATATGATCAAACAATCGAAACGTTGTTTATCGACCATTGCTTGACACCTTATTCTAAAGGAGAGACGGACAAAGAATCGGCTATCCAAAATTTCAAAGATGCCGTAGCAAATGCTTATCCTGATTTAGAAATCGATTAGCTGGGACAGTTGTTTAAAAGGTACAAGAAAGGAGATTCGAGTGAAAAAAGCTAGATTTGAGCGCTACAATCGTTATGGTTTATTATTCATTGCCCCATTTTTCTTAGCATTTCTAGTATTTCAGCTTTATCCAATCTTCTATACTATTTTTTTAAGCTTCACAGATTTGAAAGGATGGAATACAGAAGCCTCGATCGTCGGTTTCGAAAACTATGTCAATCTTTTGAACAATGCATTGTTCCTTCAATCAATCAGAAACACGTTGATTCTTTGGGGTGTGAATTTTGTCCCTCAGATTACGTTGGCGCTCCTTTTGGCTGCTTGGTTTACAAATCTCAAATTGAAGTTGAAGGGGACAGGTTTCTTTAAAATCATTTTCTATTTGCCAAACATTATTACAGCAGCGTCTGTAGCCGTTCTATTTTTTGCATTGTTCAGCTTTCCGATGGGGCCGATGAATTTGGTCCTGACTCATTTTGGTGTGTTGGAGCGACCGTTTGATTTTTTCCGAAGTGTGGCAAGTACACGCTTGATTGTCTCTTTTATTCAGTTTTGGATGTGGTATGGGCAGACAACGATTGTACTTGTTTCAGGGATATTAAGTATCGATCAGTCACTTTTCGAATCTGCCATGGTTGATGGCGCAAGTGATGCTCAGATTTTTCGAAAGATCACGTTGCCGTTATTGAAACCTATCATGCTGTATACTTTAGTGACGTCATTGATCGGGGGTCTGCAGATGTTCGATATCCCGTTTTTATTGACTAACGGAAATCCTGACAATAGTGTCAACACGATCACGATGTTCATCTACAAACAAGCATTTACTGGTAGTCGGAATTTTCAGATTGCTGCGACAGCCTCTGTCATTTTGTTAGGGATGTCGATTCTTTTGAGTACATTGCTTTTCCGGTTTTTCCAAGAAAAGAGCAAAGTGAGGGGAAGAAATGGATAAACACTATCGGTTGCAACGTCTGCTGATTTATGGATTCATGTTGTTACTTACGTTTTTGAGTATTTTTCCCTTTTGGGTCGTTCTGGTGAATTCCACACGTTCAGCAGAGCAAATACAACAAGGGCTATCCTTACTTCCGGGAACACAGTTAGCAGCGAATTGGCATGTTTTGAGGAATAAAGGATTCGATGTGTTCAACGGATTCCAAAATAGTTTGGTGATCTCAGCTGGTGCTACGTTATTGAATGTCTATTTCTCTGCCTTAACTGCGTATGGATTGATTGCTTACCGCTTCAAAGGAAAAAGGCTTGCTTTTGCCGTTATTCTTGGATTGATCATGATTCCTCAGCAGATCAGTATGATTGGTTTTTATCAATTTATGAATCGGTTGGATTTGCTGAATAGCTATATTCCATTGATCTTTCCAGCGATTGCATCGCCTACGACTGTATTCTTTTTGAAACAATATCTGGAGACTGTCTATCATTCCGATTTGGCAGATTCAGCGCGTTTAGATGGTGCAGGAGAGCTGAAGATTTTCCATAAAGTGATGCTTCCTTTGATGAAACCGGGATTAGCGACGATGGCTATATTTTCATTCGTGACTACTTGGAACAATTTTTTGATGCCGCTGATCTTGATCAACGATACTGACAAATTTACCTTGCCGATGTTGATCCAGCTGTTAAAAACCGATGTCTATCGTACAGAATTCGGCAGTATGTATCTAGGGATTTCTCTCAGTATCGCACCGCTTCTGCTGATTTATCTGTTTTTATCGAAGTACATTATAGGTGGCGTGACTGCAGGTGGGATCAAAGAATAGGAAAAACAGACATTGTCAGCAGTCGTTTTTGATAGGATAATAAAAACAAGGCAGGTGGTTAAATGTATATTTTAGGTATTGATCTAGGAACTAGTTCATTGAAGGGATTAGTAATGGATAGGAATGGGACGATCCAAGGTGCGGCGAGCGAAGACTATCCGTTGCTACAACCAGAAGCTGGATTTAGTGAACAAGATCCTAAAGACTGGATCCAAGCTTGTGGTCAAGTGATCGAAGAACTAGCTGAAAAAGTGCCTGATTTTACTCAAAAATTAGAAGGAATCAGTTTTTCTGGTCAAATGCACAGTTTAGTCGTACTAGATGAAGCGAACCAACCGTTAAGAAATGCGATTTTATGGAATGATGTGCGTACAACCAAAGAGTGTGAAGAAATAATGGAAAACTTTGGTGATCGATTACTTGAGATTACCAATAATCGTGCATTAGAAGGTTTTACGTTGCCTAAAATGCTATGGCTTCAAGAAAATGAGCCGGAATTATGGTCAAATGTTCGTCATGTTTTATTGCCGAAAGATTACCTTGGATTTTGGCTGACAGGAAACCAGCAGATGGATTATTCAGATGCTGCAGGTACGTTATTACTTGATATGGAAAGAAAAACATGGTCTGAGGAGCTCTTACAGACTTTCCATATCTCTCCTAAAATATTGCCTCCGCTTGTATCTTCTACTACTTGCATTGGATCGGTACGCAAAGAACTAGCAGAACAATTTGGTTTTCACAAAGAAGTAAAGGTATTTGCTGGCGGAGCAGACAATGCATGTGCTGCATTGGGTGCTGGGATCATCCAAGATGGCGCAGCTATGGTCAGTATTGGAACCTCAGGAGTATTTTTGTCTTATGAGAAAAATAACCAAAAGTCTTATGAAGGCAAACTTCATTTATTCCATCATGCAATAAATGATGCTTATTATTCTATGGGAGTGACATTAGCTGCGGGTCACAGTCTCAATTGGTTCAAAAAGACTTTTGCCAAAGGACTTTCTTTTGACGAACTGCTGCAAGGAATCGAAAAGATCGAGCCAGGTTCAAATGGATTATTGTTCACACCCTATCTCTCAGGGGAACGAACACCGTACGCCGATAGTCAGATACGGGGGAGTTTCATTGGTATGGATACTCGACATACACTTAGCCATTTTACCCGAGCAGTGTTGGAAGGAATCACCTTTTCATTGAAAGATTCGCAACAGTTGATGGAAGAACTAGTGGGTCGCAGATTTACACGTATTGTTTCGGTGGGAGGAGGCGCAAAAAATCTTGCATGGCTACAAATCCAAGCAGATATTTTTGATGCAACGATCTATTGTTTAAGTGTGGAGGAAGGACCTGCATTAGGCGCAACAATGATTGCTGCACTAGGATTAGGATGGTTCGATACGCCTGAAAGCTGTTGTCAGACTTTTATCCAATATACAGATGCAGTGGAACCTCTCTCACAAAATGTAGAAAAATATCGCAAAATCTATCAACAATACCGAAAAATCTACCCAGCAACGAAGGAAATCTGTCATAATCTATAAAACAGAAGGGCTGTGACAAAAGTTTTGTCACAGTCTCTTCTTCTTATTTCTTGAATCTGACCACTTCTGTCACAACCTCTTCCATCTTCTTTACTTCAACCTTGGTTCAATTCTTTTCATCTCAGCAATCAATGCTTTTCTGCGCGGATATTTTTCTCGAAGTTCTTTGGTCAACAATTTAGCTGTCACAAGTCCGTTTGGCAAGCTAGCCATTTTTTCTATTTGGTTGCCAAGTTTTTGGTATTCCAATTTTGTCGCAAAATTAGCTACGTTTTGACGTAATTCAAATTCATATTTTTGTAATAACTGTTTAGGACAATAGTTTTTCAAGATATCAAAGTACCGATCGACCATGATCAATCTGTCTGTACTTTTTACATAATCCCACAATAAATCATAACAACCTTCTGCTGCATAAAAACGATCCACATTTTTATGATATTTAAGAGCTGAAAACAGTTCATTACGTATGATCGGCCATGTTTCAGGTGGACATGCGTTTTTTAGTTTTTCCAATGTAGGGAAGTGGATACTGTCAGATGCTAATAAACGTTTTTTCAAATTGTCTATTTTACTTGTATCATCCGTATTTTTTAAAGTAGAGCCAGTTGTTTTTTTGATGGATTTAGTCTGCTTTTCCGCGTGTGTTTGTCCTTTTTTGTGGGGTTCGCCTTTTTTTACAGATTCTTTTCGTTTTTTGGCTATTTTTTTCTTTTGGCTAGAAAACTCTTTTTCCTGAAATTCTTCTTTCAGGATTTTTATGGAGTAGCTTTTTGAATAAGAGGCGTCAGTATGATCGACTTGGCAGACGAACCAAGAGAACATTTGTCTTTTTTCTGCACGGGGTGCTTCTGCTAATAATTCTTTCCATAAATAATAACAGTCCTCTATCAGAAGAAGTGATCGTTCGTCCGCAGGCTCCAAATAGCATGTTTCAAGAGTAGCAATCACTTCATTGATCAATTCGAATGCGGGAAGATAGGCATTTTGCTGTATAAGCGACTCAACAGCTTCTTGAATGAACGTTCGCATCTCCATGATGAACTTCGCTGTTTTCCTGTTTTTGTTTTTTCCGATAGGATGATCGTATTTGTGGATGATCGTTGCTAATTTATCTGTGTAGTTTACTGCATGGAGCGGGATCTTCTCTTTGAAGCGTTCGATAAATTGCGGATGTTCTATAAGAATCTCTGTTAAAAGTTCCCGTACAAGAGAGGAACTAGCGGAAGAAACAAGGGAAGAGAGTTCGGAAAGCGAGTAGTTGGATTTTTTTATTGGACGTTCTTCGTAAGCGAATAAGACAGCCGCCATGTGCTTGCAGTTTTTTCCTTCTATGGCATATAGACAATCGCAAGTCATATTCGTCTTTTCATCCCATGTGATCACTACCTTATAATCTTCCGTGCCAGAAACTATTGCGGTCAAGTATTTGCTCGTATAGTTCAAATGACTGACAAACCCGTGCAGATGATAGCTGTACCCGCGTTCCAAAATGTCTTCAGGAAAAAGCTCAAGCCAATTATTCATATAGTTCTCCTTTCATGAAACACTTGTTTATATTTAGTATAAAGAATCGTCAAAGAAAAAAGTAGCTGATTTTACCATATCTGTGAAGCAACTTTTTCTCGAATTGTCAAAAATTAATTCTGCGTTCCTTTTCTTAGATAATGGGAGAAAAAGTAAAAAAATAGCGTATTTTAAAGATGGAACTTTTTGTTTTTTTATTTATCTGGCAAAAATGAAGGAATTTTGTTGGAAATAAATAATGGTTTCAATCAATAAAAGAGGTATGATGTAACGCAAAGAAAGATTCAAGCAGCGTT
This sequence comes from Enterococcus sp. 2STP, assembly GCF_032465635.1. Classification (NCBI taxonomy): domain Bacteria; kingdom Bacillati; phylum Bacillota; class Bacilli; order Lactobacillales; family Enterococcaceae; genus Enterococcus; species Enterococcus sp. 2STP. The sequence continues at coordinate 97,275 of NZ_JAWDJH010000009.1, read as the reverse complement.
CGTATCAACAGTCCGAATAGCTACTTGCTTTGTACAGTAGATAGTAAGCGGTTTAACGAAGGGGATAAAAGCTATTTTTCCTGCTTTGTTAACTTAGAATGTGTCTTCCCCAAAATTCATTTTTTCTAAAGGTAAAACATAAGTAGGCAGATACTACCAATTATCCGTTACAAAACGCTGCTTGAGAATTTTCTTTAAATCCATACAAATTTTTCTATACCCGACTAAATTGGTTCCTGATTCATCAAGTAATTGACTTTCTTTGATAATATGATGAAAAGGCAAGCAAGGAGGAAGATAAATATGCTTAAAGATCTGAACCAATTGATTGATTACATCGAAGAACATTTGACAGAAAGTCTTACCTATAAAAAAATAGCCGAAAATACAGGAATCTCTGAATATCAGTTAAAGCGCATCTTTACGTTTATTGCAGGGATGTCTCTGATGGACTATATCAAAAACCGTAGATTGGCTTTGGCTAATCGCGATCTTCTAGGTGGGGAAAAAGTAACAGAAACGGCGTTTAGATATGGATATGAAACAGTCGAGGGTTTTTCAAGAGCTTTTCGTGATTGGTCAGGTTATCTGCCTTCAGAAATCAGCAGATATGGCATACAAAAATCTTTTCCACGCTTGACATTTTTTATTGATGTCAGAGGAGGAAAATCGATGGAATTTCGTATCGAAAAGAAAGAACAGTTTTATGTGGCAGGTGTGGCGAAAAAAGTCCCTGTCCAATTTGAAGGAGTTAATCAAGAAATACAAAAGTTGGCGCAGACGATCACGGAGGCTCAAAGGGAAGAGATGCATAAGTTAGGAGATTTATATCCACATCAAGTAATCAACGTTTCTTATGGATTTGATGGAGACCGCTTGGAAGAAAAGGGTAGTTTGATGCACATGATCGGCTTTGCTACGACAAAAGAAAATCCGTACGCTGATTTAGAAATGTTTGCTATAGAAGAACACACTTGGGCCATTTTTCCTAATAAAGGACCATTTCCCCAAACTTTACAAGACACTTGGGGGAAAATCTATGCAGAATGGCTTCCTTCTTCAGATTATGAGTTAGTTGAAGCTCCCGAGATCTCTTTTACAAAATGGGGAGAGGACTTCAGTCATGTTTACAGTGAAATTTGGATTGCAGTGAAAGCAAAAAAATAGTTAAAAAATGAAAGTATCCCTACAAGAAGAGCGTAATCGTGTCATTTCTCTTTAATTTTATGTAAGATGAACTTAACATAATAGAAAGGGTGGGAGAAATGGCAAAGTATAAGATTGAAGAAAAACCAGAGTTTGCAGTGACAGGTATTGGTGTGGAATTGAAAAGTAGCAATACAGATTTTGTCGGTTTGGCAGCAGAGAAGCAAGCCTTTGAGCAAAAAGTCATCAGTGACGGAACAATAGACACCTTGAAACAAGCTGCTGAAAATCATTATTTCTTTACAGTCAACGAACCCTATGACGGGAAAATGATGTACTATGTCGGTGTTCAAACGAGTCAGGATATTCCTAACACTACGAGAATCATCCCATTTCCAAAAGGAACCTATCTCATTGTAAGCGCTTCTGCTGAGTCGTCTGAAGAGTTGAGAAATGATTTGACGAATACGGCCTTTGGACATGTTTTAAGAGAAGTAGAAGATTACGCCTATGTTGGGGGACCGAATGCTGTCGTTGAAATGGGTGTTGCCGATGGGAAATACATTGGAGAAATCTGGATACCGGTAGTCAACAAACCATGATAATATAGAGGTCGTGAAAGTAGCGCTTTGACCTGAGCATTAGAGAGGAAAAAGAGGCATGACAAGGATTTTGTTCCTCGGAGAATAAAAGAATTTATGTAGAAGATTCCGATCAGAAAAATGCAGGCCCAATAGAGAGAATTATAAAAATCTCTCTACGAGGCCTGTGTTTTCTGGTCTTTTTTCTTTTTCCAAAACGGCTATTTTATGTATCAGACTATCAAGTGTGATCTTAGCCATTTCTTCTTCTGCTTTTTTCTGCAGCCGAGCGTAGCTTTCTTCTAAAGCTTCTTGGATATTTGCACCAACGACGCAATTTGGGTTTGTTTTTGGATCGACTTGGATAAGCTGTGTATTACCTTCAATGCTACGATAGACATCTAGTAAAGAAATCTGATCTGGTCTTTTGGCAAGGGAAGGTTGCGGTTTTCCGGTTTTTGTAAGGATCAAGCCGGATTTTTTGAGCTGACTCATGATTTTACGTACATTTGCTGCATTTGTTTCGATACTGCTGGCAATCATCTCACTAGAAAGCAATCGGGTATCTTGAAACATTTCAATATAGGCAAGTACATGGATTGCATCACTAAATTGCAGAGAATACTTCATCAATTGTCATCCTTTCATTTTTTTTTGCTTGACTTATCTTACCACACTCTTTATGATAAAGGTGTAATTTATAAATGTACAGCTATGAATCTTAACAAATAAAAAGAATAAGGAGTGGGAAAGATGCATTATTTAGTAACAGGAGCAACTGGAGGTTTTGGTGGTTATGCGCTGGAATTCTTAAAAAAGATGGTTCCACAAAATGAAATCTATGCACTAGTACGTAGTGAAGAAAAAGGAGAAGCACTGAAAGAAGCTGGATTTAACATACGTATTGGTGATTATGATGAGTTAGATTCAATGAAAGAAGCGTTGAAAGGAATAGATCGATTGCTTTTTGTCTCTGGCGTTCCAGGAAATCGCCAAGCCGAACATGAGAATGTAGTGAAAGCAGCGCAAGCAGCTGGGGTATCTTATATCGCTTATACAAGTTTTGCAGATGCCGATCACTCAATCAGTGTATTAGCGCCAGATCACCAATTCACTGAAAAAACGATTAAGGATTCAGGTATTCCCCATACATTTTTACGGAACAATTGGTATGTAGAGAATGAATTACCTATCATTGGGCAAGCTTTAACAACTGGTCAATTCGTTTATGCTGCAGGAAATGGAAAAACAGGTTGGGCATTGAAACGTGAATATGCAGAAGCCGCAGCAAAAGTACTAGTAGAGAATGACTCCCCAGAAATCTTAGAATTATCCGGCCATCTAACTGACTATGAAGAATTAGCCAAGGCATTAGAACGTGCGACAGGTAAGGAGTTAGAAATTATTGAAGCAAGTGATGCAGCGTTTGTCGAAAATCTAAAAGAAGCCGGATTCCCACAAGAAGCAGCTGACATGTTTCTAGCGATCCAACATGATATCAAAAAGGATCAGTTAGCTATTTCCTCTGATGATTTAGAAAAAGTCTTGGAAAAACCATTAGTCTCTCTTGAAGCAGCATTGAAAGAAATACTGGATCAGGAATAATGTATGATATAAAGAGGTTGTGAAAAAGCCGCTTAGTTTTGAGTATGAAGAAAAATTTTGTGAAAATGGCTTTCCACATTTTTGCATAAATTTGACTTCATACCGATAAACTGGTTTTTGAACACCGTTTACCAGAGGTTGTAAAAAAGCTGTTCTGCATCAAGTAATAAGAAGAGTCAAATAAAAAATAGCTCTTCATATGTTTCGTTTGGCTGGACTTATTACCGCGGAGTTGGTAGGAGAACGCCATTTTTATTCAGAAAAAGAAGCTGAGACAAGATTTTTGTCTCAGCTTCTTTTGTTTATCGATAAAAAAGTCTGGGGAAGACGATGGCTCAGGCTTTGTTGGAAACAGAGCCGATTTTATCATTTGCTTTTACATCACGTGCGGGTTCGATTTCTAAGCTTTGGACTTTGTCGCCATTTGTGAATACAACGACCATATCCGTGTTTTTGCCTGCAGATTGAATAGCAGCAAGATCAACTAAAGCAATCAATTGACCTCTTGCGACTTTTTGACCTTCTTCTACATATAAAGTGAATGGTTCGCCTTTTAAGTCAACAGTGTTGATGCCCATATGAAGCAAGACTTCGATACCAGCATCTGTTTGGATTCCGACCGCATGTTTCGTTGGGAAAATGTTTGTGATCGTACCAGCGATTGGAGAGAAGATTTCTCCATTTTCTGGTAATACAGCATAGCCGTCACCCATCATTTTTTCCGCGAATACATCATCTGAAACTTCAGTGATTGGAATCAGTTTCCCATTTGCGATAGCGTAAATATCTTGTTCGATCGTTCCGCCGGCAAATGTTTCTGTTTTAACCACGGTGTTTGTTTGTGCAGGTCTTGCTGCAGCGCCACCATGTAATTTTGCCATCTCATCTGCAACGAATTGTACTTCTGTACCTACGATGACTTGCGCATTTTTCCCATCAATGATTTTCATTCCAGGTACGCCAGTGGCTTTGATTTTGTTTTGATCGATCAGGCCTGTATCTTTGACTTGCAAACGAAGACGTGTAGTACAGTTGTCGATTGAAGTTACATTGTCAGCTCCGCCTAATGCAGCGTAGATTTTGTTTGCTTGTGCAGCATATTTATTGTCTGAATTAGTCGCTGCAGTATCGTCATCTGAAAGATCTGCTTCCTCGCGGCCAGGAGTCATCAGATGGAATTTTTTGATAGCAAAGTTAAAACCAAAATAGTAAATCACTGCTGTTACTAACCCTTGGACAATCAACATCAAAGGCTGATTCGCAATCGGATTTTTCAAAGATAGGAAGTAATCGACAAATCCGGCACTAAAGGCAAATCCTGCTGTCCAATGGAAGAATGCACTCACTGCTAAAGAAATCCCAGTGAAAATGGCATGCAAGACATATAATGGCCAAGCAACGAACATAAATGAGAATTCAAGTGGTTCTGTTACACCAGTAAAGAATGAAGCAAAAGCTGCTGCTAACATCAATGAAGCTGTTTTTGCTTTGTTTTCTGGACGTGCATTTCTGTAAATAGCATATGCTCCTGCTGGAAGCCCGAACATCATGATTGGGAAAAATCCAGCTTGATACATTCCTGTTACGCCTTTTGTTCCTTCAGAAGCCAAGAATTTACCGATATCATTGATTCCAGCTACGTCAAACCAGAACACGGAGTTCATTGCTTGATGCAATCCTGTAGGGATCAGTAAACGGTTGAAGAAGCCATAAAGACCTGCACCAACCCAGCCTAAGCTCAAAATGAATTTAGCAAAAGAAACTAAAGCAGAGTAAACCGGAGGCCATACGAGCAGTAGCACTGCACTGATCAGCAGCATGACGAAGGCAGCCAAGATTGGCACTAAACGCTTGCCGCTAAAGAAAGATAAAGCCATCGGTAATTTTGCTTCGTGGAAACGATTATAAAGAGCTGCCGCAATCAATCCGGCAATAATACCAATAAATACGTTACTGATCTGAGCAAAAGATGGATCAACTGATTCTGGTTTGATATTCAATAAAGTGGCTACTGAATCAGTTTTTAAAACATTTACGGGAACTTCAAATGCAACCAAACCTGCCAAGGCAGCAGCACCTGATTTGTCCACTGACATCCCTAGTGCTAACCCAACAGCAAACAGCAAAGGCAATTGACCTAAAACTGCGTTACCGCCAGCTTGTAAAAAATGAGCGACAATGTCGTTACTATAAGATGCCCACCAGTTTCCGATCCCTACTAGCAAAGCAGCAGCAGGTAAGACCGCAACTGGGAGTTGAAGGGAACGTCCCATTCGTTGTAGATATGCTTTCAATTTTTTTCCTCCTCATGATTGTTAACATTTGTTTGTACAATTGCGCTTCTTAAACGCTCGATATGGATGGCCAAGTAACCCAGTTCTTCTTTCGTGATCGCGAGCTGGTATTCTTTGGTCAGCAACACACGGATTTTTTTAGAAATCTTATAGCTTTCTGGGTATTTTCGTTTGACCATTTCTACGATTTCCGTATCCAAGACAGCATATTGTTGCGCATGGGTTCGTTGTAGAAGCAGTCGTAAATGATTCACCAGTCTTGAATAATTCAGTGAAAATGGTTCTGAATGGATATCTGTTTCCAATTCTGATTCCACTAAATGGATGATATCAGATACAATCGTCACTTCACGGATACTGCGATGGTTATTATTTCGACCGCTTCGACCGCTGTGGATATGGATTGCGATATATCCTGCTTCGTCATAAGTGTATGGAATCCCAAGCTCTTTTGTCAGATATTCTACTGCCCATTGAGCAATACTGAATTCATCACTGTAAAGCACTTCGATTTCTCTCAAAAGCTTGTTGCGGATGACGATACCGTTATTGATATTCTCCGCAGAAAAAGCAATGTGGTCGGTCAAAGCGATCAACACATGTTCATTCAGTTTCTCCATCAAGACAGTTTCCGCATGATCGATGATTGTTTCTGCTGCAAACAAAAAGCGTTCATCGATCTGATTGAGTAGATTTTGCAATTTGATTTGTCCTTCTGGCTCCATGACGAATATCCGCTCAATATCACGATCAAAGATCAAATCATTTCTTTTTCTGTCAAATCCAATTCCTTTTCCAATAGCTACTTTTTCCTGCCCACCGTCATCTACCAATACTGCATTTTGATTAAAGATCTTTTTGATTTTCATGCGCGCACCCTTTTTGAAGATTTGGTTTTCATGTCTGCTAGACCAGTTGATTGCGGCCAAACAAAAATAGACACGAAAAACCTCCTAGGGAAACCATATTCCTCAGAGATTTTTCATGCCTAGTATGATCTAGTCACATGAAACGAATTATTGTTAACGTAATCATTTTATATAGACAGTTATGTTTTGTCAATTCTTTTTTTATAATTATAGTAATTTAATGGAATTATCAGAAATAAAATGAAGAAACAGATTAAGAAACCCGCGTTATTTAATTAATGGATCTTTTGCTTATCTTATTCGTTGTTAAAAAGCTGAAAGCGAAGGAAAGAAACTTTACTTAACTGTATTTCTCCATTAGGACATCTAAAAATTTACGAGCAGCAGGAGAAAGCGGCTGGTCTTTTTTCCAAATGAGATTCAGTGAAGCTTGTAATGGCGGATCGAGTGGGATAAATATTTTTTCTGTCCCATAAGTATTGATGATCCCATCTAGAGCTAATGCACCAAAAGTCCCATTATTGACCATCAAAGAAGCGTTGTACAATAAGTTATATGTTCCGACGATCGATAACTGATCTATGCTGAAACCTAGCCATTCAGATAGTTGATTGTCCACTGACGTTTGTCGGGAAATGATCAAAGGAACAGTTTTTAGTTCTTGTGGATGGATAACGGTTTGTTTTGCTAAAGGATGAGTCCGATGTATCAAAAGTCCCCAACAATCTTGGGCAGGTAGTCGAAATGCCTGATATTTTTGCTTATTTGTCGGTTCGATCACGACTCCAAAATCGAGTAGCCCGCTATCCAATTTCTCTATGATATCATCTGCATTCCCACTATATAAATGAAACTGGATATCAGGATGCGCTTTGATCAACGAATGAAGGCTATCAGAAATGAAAGAGATTGCTTGAGTTTCACCGCCACCAATGTAGATTTCTCCAGAGATGATTTCGTCATTTGTTAAGTTGTTCGTCGTTTTTTCCACCAATGACAAGATTTCTTTTCCTTTTGAATAAAGATATCGTCCAGAATCCGTCAACTGTATCTCTCGGGAGCCTCGAGTGAAAAGTGTCACACCAAGTTCTTCTTCTAAATCTTTCAGTTGTTTTGAGAGAGTAGGTTGCGTGATATGCAGAGATTTTGCTGCTCGGCTGATATTTTTTTCTCTAGCTACTGCTAAAAAATACGTCAGTATACGAATATCCATTTTTTCCCTCCTGTTTTTAAAAAGTATATCACTAAGTATAGGTAAAATGAATAGTTAAGTATATTTTATAAATATTAGACATAGTAAGCCATCCGTTATAAAGTAAGGATAAAAGGAGGGAGCAAAATGACAAGTGCCATCGAAAAACAAATCGTTAATAAAGAGATTCGAGTGACGGATCCACTTTTTGAAGTGATCCATCAGATCCAAGCGGAAAACGAAGAGCCTTTAGCAGCACTGAATACTGGGTACCATGAACCAGCAGATATCCGCAAACGGCTAGAAAAAATCATTAGTGACAAAGTAGATGATACGGTGACTGTTCTGCTGCCTTTTTATACAGATTTCGGCAAACATATTAGTATAGGGAAAAATGTCTTTATCAATCGTCAAGCGATGTTCGTCGACTTGGGTGGTATCTGTTTAGAAGATTCAGTATTGATTGGTCCTCGTGTCAATCTCATCACGGTAAACCATCTAACCGATCCAACAGAACGAAGAGGCTTGTCAGTAAAGCCAATCCACATCAAGAAAAATGCTTGGATCGGAGCAGGAGCAACTATTCTGCCAGGCGTAACGATTGGCGAGAATGCCATTGTTGCAGCGAATGCAACTGTTACGAAAGATGTCCCAGACAATACCATCGTTGCAGGAATCCCTGCCAAAATCGTCAAACCTGTCGAACGGATTATTTGAAGAGTAAGATGAAATAAGAGATAGTAAGTACAAGCAAAAGATTTTTCAAAACAGGAGGAGAATAGAATGAATGATTTATCAGAAAAAGTGATTGTCATCATGGGCGCTTCAAGCGGAATCGGTGAAGCAACAACGAAGCTGTTAGCAGAAAAAGGAGCTAAACTAGTCATTGCCGCACGCCGAGAAGATCGCCTAAAAGCAATAAAAGAATCTTTACCAGAAGCTGAACTATATATTCAAACAGCAGATGTAAGAGACTTTGCACAAGTCCAAGCAGTTATCGATTTAGCGATGGAAAAATTCGGTCGAATCGATGTATTGTACAATAATGCAGGGATCATGCCAACCGCACCATTAGTTGAAGGGCACCGAGATGAATGGCAAAATATGCTTGATATCAATATCATGGGTGTTTTAAACGGGATTTCTGCTGTACTTCCAATCATGGAAAAACAAAAATCTGGGCATATTATTTCAACTGATTCTGTGGCAGGTCATGTCGTTTATCCTGATTCCGCCGTTTATTGCGGAACAAAATTTGCTGTCCGTGCGATCATGGAAGGATTACGTCAAGAACAGCGACAAAATAACATCAAATCTACGATCATCTCTCCAGGAGCTGTTCAAACTGAATTATATCAAACGATCAGTGACAAAAAAGCCGCTCGTGAACTTCATGAAGCGCAAAAAGAATGGGGATTAACATCTGAAGATATAGCATCTGCTGTAGCATTTGCGATAGAAACGCCAGACCGGATGTCTGTCAGCAACATGATCATCCGTCCGACGACACAGGAAGTATAATTCATAACGGATAATATCCAGAGAGAATTACTTGTTATTGGTTATTCAAATGATCAACTAAATAAGGCGTGAATGAAGAAGGTTCTTCATTCACGTTTTTTTATGTAGAAAAAGCGATTTTATCAAAAAGGAACAAAAGTTATTTAAAAATGGACATTGACTTACTTTTACTTTTTTAGTTACACTGTTATTTAGGAAAAGTTTCATATCCAAAGGAGAAAAAAGATGAAAGCAAAGAATTTATTATTTAGCGTTATTCTTTTAGGAAATCTAGCAGTTGCCAACACAACCGTGCTAGCTGAAGAAACGACAGGAACAGTCACAACTCAGACAACGAGTTCTTCAGAAATAGGAATTGAAAACGATACAGAAAGTACGTTGCAGTCAGCTAATGTCTCCGAAAATACGGTTTCAACTGAAGAATCAACCACAGGGACAACAGAACAACCGCAAACGGAAGAAAGCACATCAGCAGAAGCTCAGAAAAATCCAGAGAATGCGGAAGAAATCACGAACCAATTGACAGATGGGCAAACATTGACACATACCCATCAAGCAGATTTGTCTGAATTCGAAAACTATACTGGCTACGCTTTTTCTGCCCGCTCATCTGCTAATTCTCAGCAAGCATTCATTGATAGTATTGCATCCACTGCACAAAGCTTGGCAAGTGCCAATGACTTATACGCATCAGTCATGATTGCACAAGCAATCGTTGAAAGCGGCTGGGGGAACAGTGCCTTGGCTTCTGCTCCTAATTACAATCTATTTGGAATCAAAGGAAGCTATAATGGCCAATCTGTTACGATGCCTACTTCGGAATATGTCAATGGACAATGGATCACGGTAAATGCTGCTTTTAGAAAATATCCTTCGTACAAAGAATCATTACAAGATAATGTGACGGTATTGAAGACGACTTCTTTCCAGCCGGGCGTGTATTACTATTCTGGTGCATGGAAAAGCAATACGAACTCTTACAAGGATGCTACAGCTTGGTTGACCGGTCGTTATGCCACTGCGCCTAATTATGGTGCTACACTAAACAATGTAATCGAGACTTACAATCTGACGCAGTATGATACAGCACCAACTTCAACTTCTCCAATGTATCGTTTATATAATCGTCATACAGGAGAGCATTTGTATACATTGAATGCCGGCGAAAAAAATTATCTGCCAACTGTAGGCTGGGAATATGAAGGAATTGCTTGGCAAGCACCAAACAGTGGACAGCCTGTCTACCGTTTATACAATCCTTACAGCGGAGACCATCATTACACAATGGCGCAATCTGAGATCAACTCCTTAACAAAAATCGGTTGGCGCTATGAAGGTCTAAGTTTTTATTCTGGTGGTTCCAAGCCAATCTATCGACTATTCAATCCAAATGAAAAAACTGGTACCCATCACTATACCTTAAGTGCGAAAGAAAGAGATTGGCTAACGCCAATGGGCTGGAGATATGAAGGAATAGGATTTTATGGTTATTAAAAAGAGGTTGTGACAGAAGTGGTCAGCTTCAAGAAATAAGAAGGAATTGACGACAATTGTTTCTCAAATTTTTGTGAGATTTCGGCTTATTCTCGAAGAAGGTACTTCTGGAACACCGTGTATCAGAGGTTGTGAAATCAGCGTCCTGACCTGAGTATTAGAGAAACAAACGGAAAAATAGTTCTTCATATTTTGCCGTTTTTTGAGCTAATACCGAGGGTCAGCTGATTGAACACCGTTTACCAAAAGGTTGTGAAAAAGCTGTCCTGCATCAAGTAATAAGAACAGCCAAACAAAAGCAGTTTCTCATGTTTTTCGTTTGGCTGGACTTATTACCGTAGATGCAAGTTTTTGAACACCGTTTACTCAAAAAAGGTTGTGACAACATTCTTGTCACAACCTCTTTTTATACCCGTTCAATCAAATTGATCCAGCTTCCAATATTCGATCAGATTATTCAATTTTTGACCGTAATCAGGATCTGTCGCGTATGTTCCTGTTAATGCACGGGTAGCATCTCTGTAAGAACGTGCATTGACTTTCCATGTCCCCGCATATCGGTTTGGGTCCCAAGAAATACCATATCTTAATTTTAAGGCGTTATCTAAGAAGGATTGGTCAGTGGACTGATAGACCCGAAATTTTGAATTGACAGGGACAACGACACCATTGATTACTTCGTTAGATATATGCCAGATATAGCCATACTTTCCTTCATCTTCGCCGTCTTTGAATTTCATCCCAAAGAAGTTATTCGCGTGCTGAGCTAGATAGCTTGTGCCATATCCTGTTTCTAGGATCGCTTGAGCCAACATGACAGAAGTATACAAGCCATGAGCAGGCGCGATACGATTCGCACTTTGGCTGACGGAATTGATGAATCTTCCCTGAGGTGTCTGATCATTCACTTGTCCTAGAATCGTCAGTTGGTTTGGCTGATAACCACTTGGCCGCCGGTCGTTTTCAACAATGGTCAGCTGGATACCTTCAACAGGTAAATTCATTCTGACAGAGCCTGCTTTTTGTCCATTTGATGCCCAGCCTAACCAGCCTCTGGAACGAACAAAGGCACGATAATAAATATCATAGTTTTCAGCAAGTTCTCCTGTTAACTGAAAGGAAAAGGCTTGAAGAGAGCGATTTTGTCCAGTCGTTCCTGAAATCGCTCCATTGGATACAGTTCTGGTCCAACCGCTGTCAGCTATGTGTGAATCATATTGGATACCGCCAGTATACCTGGATGTTCCTAAATTTGCGCGAATCGCTTCAAATTGTCTTCCTTGATTTGCGTAGCTGATCGAGTTGTTTAGGCTCGTTTGGATTACCCAGCCAATATTCGATACATGTCCTTGCAACGTGATTCTAGGTGGAGCTATACGAAAGGCGCGAGTAGTTGCACCAGGTGCGGCTCCTCCTTTCCTTACTAATACAATTTGAATCGCTTCTGCACGGTAAGCATAGCCTTGTGTGCCAGCTGATTCACCGTTCTTTGCCCAGTTCATCCAGCCGAATTCTTGTGCATGTACACGATAATAAACGTCATATCGGGTGCTGATTGTGCCAGTCAGATTGATGCGGATCGCCTCAATAGGCAGATTTTGTCCAGTCGTACCAGAAATCGTGCCATTTTGTGCCCAGTTGGTTTCCCAACCTTTGTTAGCGATATGGGATTGATAAGTGATACCGCCACCAATTGTATTTTCAGATAAACGCAGTTGCATTGCTTGAAGACTTAACCGTTGGCCAGTCGTACCAGCTTGATTAGCAGCATCTGTCTGGCCTAACCATCCTCTGTTGGTTACGTGAGTATTCGCCAATACGGATGGTTCCTTTTCGATATAAGAAATACCGTTAGTAGCAGGGCCGGAACTGTTTTTGTCCAATAATTGGATTTCAATTGCTTCGATTTGATGACCGTATCCAAGTGTTCCGGAAGGATTTCCGTTCATTGTCCAAGGAAGCCAGCCAAAATTTCGTACATGGACTCTATAATAAACATTGTAAGTTGCTGCTAATTGTCCAGTTAATCGAATATTGATTCCTTCAATCTGTTTGACTTGTCCAGTCGTGCCAGAAATAGCGCCGTTAGCTACCCAATTTTGCCATCCTGAACCTTGGACATAAGAGGTGTATTCAATAGCACCAGAGAGGGAGGATGAAAGATGGATACGAAAAGCTTCTACTTGTAAAGATTGACCTGTTGTTCCTGAAAGTTGACCGCTAGAAACATTTGGCAGCCAACCACGATTTTTGACATGTGTACTATAAGTAATAGATGGTGCAGTACGCAAGGTAGATTCATCTGTCTGTGGCACTTTGTTTTGCGGCTGGAAAGAAGAATCAGTTGTTTCTTTTGAATCAGATGCTGTACTTTCAGCTGTTCCTATCTGTTCATTTGAGGAATCAGTCTCTGCTGATACTGGATCCGCTGGTTGGAATTCTTTCTGTGGGACAAAAACGATTGAAGAATCCTTTGCTGTCAGCGCATAAAACACTTGATCGCTGATTTGGACTGCTCTTTGTACGTGATAACTTTCTGAATGTGAAATGGTTTCCTCTGATTGTTCTAGCCAAGCTTGATCAAGTGACAGAGAGGCAACGGCTGATTCAGAAAGCTGACCTTGTGAGGCTTCAACTGGAACTGTTTTTGGCTCATGAGCAGTTACAGAGTTTGCTGCTACCCATCCTTCATAGTTTGCTGTTTGGATATGTACCCAAGTCGTTTGATCCGATAACGCTACTTTATCTGTGATGAGGGCTGGTCCAGATATTTTTTGATGTTCTTCTTGGCGATAGAAGGTAGGATAAATATCTGTTTCATTCAGAATCGTATAGGTTTCTGTCATACTTATATGTGTTTGAATGATAGGATCAGCTGCAACTTCTGAGTAATACGCACGTACGGAAGAAAGAAAATGCTCCTTGTCTAGAGTGATCGAATCGTCAAACATCAAGAAATCTGCTGATTTTTCCAAGGGTAAAGAATAGGTTTTGATTTTTTTTGCTACATAATAGGCCAAATAATTGGTGACTTGTTCTGTTGGTTCTGTCGGTATGACTAGTTGGATCGTTCCTTTATCCACCCATTGTCCATCGTGTAGCTGGACATCAGTAGAGACAATCTCATACACACCTTGCGCATCAATGTAGCTATGAGCAGATTGCTGCTGAATGAACGATTCCTTTGTTTGTTTTGAAGCTGAAAGGTGGATTTTATCAGGTTTCATTTGTTCAAATCTACCATTTGCTCCTTGCAAAGAGGGATTTCCAGAGATTTTGGGCGGTGTAAAATTTTCTACTGCAGAAGAGCTATCTTCTAGATTTTGATAGGAATTCTCTCCAGATAAGCTTGATTGGGATGGTGCGCTTTCATCTTCTGATAGGGCAGATGTTTCTGTTGTTTGAACATTTGACAAAACGGTATCAGCAAATACGAGACTATTAGGTAACAATGTCGCATTCACTAAGAGAAATACTGCGGCTACTATTCTTTTTCTCACATCATTGTCCTCTCTTTCTTTTTTATTGTTCCTTCTTTTCATTCTACAAGAGATTTCTTTTATTTACACTCATTTCTATTGAAAGCCTTTGTTTTTTAATTTCACAGCTGATTCTTTGACTTTTTTCTTTTTTTATTTTATTATTGACAAGTCAATCGTTGACTAGTCAATTATTAGGGAGGAGGAAATTATGTCTTTAGAAGAGATTAGCCACCTTTTATATCAAATCAAATTAGCCGATCAAAAAATCGTCCAGATCTTTGAGGAAAATATCGGTATAAGTCTTACTAGATACGAGATCATGATGAGACTGAAAGAAGAAAATCCATTGCTGCAAAGCAGTTTGCAAGAAAAGTTGCAGATTGATCAAGGAGCAGTTACTCGTCATCTGAAGGTATTAGAAGCAAACGGTTATGTTTCGCGTCAGAGAAATCCTCAGAACAACCGAGAAGTGTACGTAGCGCTGACAGAAAAAGCCCAGCAGAAAATCGAGCATTGTGAAATGGACCATAAAGATACAGGTTCCGTGCTGTCCCCAGCTTTCAGCGATGCAGAAATGAAACAATTCCTAACACTTTTAGATAAATTGAATACCCAACTTTGCAATATAACAACAGAAACGAAAGAGGTTAATAATAATGGAACAAAAAAATGATTTTTCAACAATTATGACTGGTAGAAGATCCGTTCGCGTATATGATGAAACATACAAAATCCCACACGAAGAAATGCTGGAAATGATCAAAGAAGCGACGACTGCTCCTTCTTCTGTCAACATGCAACCATGGCGCTTTGTGGTCGCTGAAAGCGAGGAAGCAAAAGAAATCTTGCGTCCTTTGATCCGTTTCAATACGAGACAAAATGATACTTCTTCTGCAATGGTCATGATTTTTGGCGATATGCAATGTTACGAATATGGCGAAGAAATCTATAACCAAGCTTACGAATCAGGGAAGATGCCAAAAGAAGTCAGAGATCAACAATTAGCTGCGATCATTCCTTATTACAAGAGCTTTTCAAGAGAAGAAATGAACGATGTAGTCAAAGTCGATTCTAGCTTAGCGGCTATGCAATTCATGTTAGTTGCACGTGATCATGGCTATGAAACAAATCCAATTGGTGGATTCGAAGCAGATCAGTTGGCAGAGGCATTTGGTTTGGATAAAGACCGCTATGTTCCAGTTATTATTTTATCAATAGGAAAAGCGGTAGAAGAAGGTTATGAGTCTGTTCGTTTAGCACCAGAAAAGATCACTACGTTCAAATAAAAGGTTTTCAGTTACTATTCAGTAGCTATTGCTTTTTTTGAATCGTGTGTGGTAACCTAATAAAAAAGGAGGTCGGAAAAATGACTGCATCGATGAAATTACGTTTTGAACTTTTGAATAACAACTAAATAAATTCAAAAGACATGTATAAACAACAATTTCATGGGTGGAGTATGTCCATTTTTTCGAACGACAGTAGAATAGGTGAAAGCTATGACAGATTTGATGATTTAGTCATAGTTATTTCGTTCAGAGTAGGAAAAGATGTTATGCAGTTTTTTTGCAAACAGATTTTTCTGCTCTTTTTTAGTATCGATAATTGTTGTTTTACATGAAATAGGAGTGTAAAACATATGGAAAATTTAGCAATAAATATAACAAACCTGCAAGTTCGTTTTGGTAACCAGTTAGAATTATCTATTGATTCTCTTCGTGTCTATCAGCAAGATCGGATAGGGATCATAGGAGAAAATGGAGTCGGTAAATCAACGTTGCTGAAACTGATAGCCGGAGAACTTATCCCCAATCAAGGGAAAATCCAAACAGAGATCACTTTCAACTATCTGCCACAATTAACCTATCTTGCTGAAACAAAGGATCTGAATTTGGAATTAGCCAGTCATTTCCAGTTAAAACTGGAAGAAACTTCGGAACGGAAATGGAGTGGAGGGGAAGAACGAAAGATCGAGTTGATACGTCTTCTTTCTTCTTATGAACAAGGGATGCTTCTAGACGAGCCGACGACCCATCTAGATAGAAAAAGTGTGGATCGACTGATTGAAGAGCTTCGTTATTATTATGGCACGCTGATTTTTGTTAGTCATGACCGCTATTTTCTAGATGAGCTGGCAACGAAAATCTGGGAAGTAAAAGACGGAGAAATCCGAGAGTTTTCGGGGAATTATAGTGCCTATCTCACTCAAAAGGAATTGGAGAAAAAGACTCAGCTACGAGAAGCAGAGTCGATCATGAAAGAGAAAAAACGATTGGAAAAATCGATCCGAGAAAAGAAAAAACAAGCGGAAAAGTTGGAAAAAGTGTCTAGTAAAAAGAAAAAGCAACAAATCAGACCGGATCGGTTGTCTTCCTCTAAACAAAAAGACAGTGTACAAAAAGCCATCCAAAAGAATGCGAAAACATTAGAGAGAAGACTCCAAAAAATAGGAGAAACAACTAAGCCGCAACAGATGAAACAAATCCGTTTTCCAGTACCAAAATCTCTTGCACTCCACAATCGTTATCCAATCATGGGACAAAATATCCAATTGGAAAGAAACGGAAGAATATTACTGATAAATAGCGATTTTCAATTTTCTTTAGGTAAAAAAATCGCGATTGTCGGCGAAAATGGTTCAGGTAAGACAACCTTATTGGAACATATCCGCAAACAAGGAGAAGGAATCCTCCTTTCGCCGAAAGTAAGCTTTCAAGTCTATCAGCAAAAGGATTATCAAATGACATCTGAAGAATCCGTCATTCGTTTTGTCATGAGACAAACAGAGTTTTCGGAATCGCTTGTCCGTAGTTTGCTGAATCACTTAGGGTTTGCTCAGGAAACTCTGACGAAACCGTTGTGTACGTTAAGTGGGGGAGAAGCGACCCGTTTGACGATTGCTTTGCTTTTTACTAAGCCAAGTAATGTGTTGCTGTTAGATGAACCGACTAATTTCATTGATATGGCAACGATCGAAGCTTTAGAGCAGCTGATGCAAGTATATCCGGGAACGATTTTGTTTACTTCTCATGATTCCTACTTTGTCGAACGTACGGCTGATGAAGTTTATGAAATAAAAGGGCAGAAAATAAAAAAAGTACTTACGAGAAATTTTTAAATGTGCTACGATGATTTTCGTGACAAATTTAAAGGAGTGGTACAGATTGCCTACAAATAAAAAAGAAGGAATAATTTTTACAACAATGATGTGTTTTTTGATGGTCTTGGGGATGAGCGCGTATAATTTATGGTTGCATCAAGATCTTCATTTATCAAGTTTGTTGATTGGTCTAGTGCCTGGATTCGTGGTGGCTTTCATTTTGGATGTCTTCATCATCGGTGTGCTGGCGAAAAAAATTGCCTTTAAACTACCAGTAAATCCAGAAAGCAAGATCCAAATGATCTTAACTATTTCCTGCTTGATGGTTTTAGGAATGGTCACATGTATGTCTTTGTTTGGTGTGATCATGGAACAAGGAATACCTGATCAATTATTCTCTGCTTATATGAATGCTTGGAAAATGAATGTGATTGCCGCTTTACCGTTGCAGTTGATCATCGTTGGCCCACTTTCAAGAAGTGTGTTGAAAGCCATTCAAAGCAATGAATGATGGAACACTGTTTATTTGAAAAAAAGGTTGTGACCTGCTTTTTGTCACAGTCCCTTCAATGCAGTTCTAGAAAGAAAAATGATCCGAACGATAGGTTTTTGCCTGTCTTTCGGATCGTTTTTCTTTTTCAGCTGTATCGTTCTTTTAGTGAAGATGATTCGTTGCTTAATAGATAAATCTAGAAAGGTTCTGTTTATCCATTACTCAAAAAACGGCTGCATTTGTTCTCTTACTTGCTGACACCATTGGAGTTCCTGCTGACAAAGCATGATTCGGCGCTGGATCACAACATAACGCCCAAATTCTTGTCTCTTGTCTAGCGAGAGGTCATTCAATTTTTTTTGATTTTTTTGCATGATTTTGTTCAGCTGTTGTTCTCTAGTGAATAGCAGTCCAGTAGCTGTTGTTTTGTCGAGTGTTGAAAAAGCATAGATTTTTGCTAAAAATTCATCTTTTTGCGTAGGAGCTGGGGTCTCCTCTTTGATCCATTCCTCTACAAGGGCACGTCCTTCATCAGTTAAGTGGTAGATCTTTTTTTGAGAGTGCTCGTCTTTGTCCAAAACGGTCACATAACCCTGCTGGTCTAACTTGGCAAGCGTCGTATAAATCTGACTGTGATGAGCTTCCCAAAAAATCGTGATCAGCTGCTTCAATTCATACCCAGAACGCGGTTTGGATAAAAGCACGCATAATAATATATAGGCTAAAGTATTCATAAAAATCCTACCTCTCGTCTTATTTTCTTTATTATATCACAGTAAAGTTTCCATGTTTTACATGTGCATATTGACATGTAAAATAAATCATGTATGATGCTAATAGAGAGAAAGGGATGGAAATATTGGAGAATCAAATAGATATACAAGAACAAACAAATGAAGAAACAAAGGGGAAAAGTTCGGCGCTAGTTGTAGCAGCTACCTGTATGATCGCTTTTATGGGAGTGGGCCTAGTAGACCCGATCTTAAAAACGATTGCTGCACAGTTAAACGCTACGCCAGCTGAAACAACCCTGTTATTTACTAGTTACATGCTAGTCACTGGTGTGGTGATGCTATTTACAGGTTTCCTATCTAGTCGGATTGGCTTGAAAAAAACATTGATGACCGGATTGTTTATCATCGTTGTATTCGCTGGTCTTGGTGGATTATCTGGCAATATCGGTATGTTGATTGGGTTACGTGCTGGCTGGGGAGTCGGTAATGCTTTATTTGTCTCTACTGCTTTAGCAACGATCGTCAGTATTTTAGTCGGTAACACAGAAAAAGCAATCATGATGTATGAAGCAGCACTTGGCTGCGGAATGGCTGTTGGCCCGCTAGTCGGTGGGGTCTTGGGCAGCGGTTCATGGCGTTATCCATTTTTTGGGGTAGCCTTTTTGATGTTTTGCGGTTTTATAGCCCTAGCGGTACTTTTACCTGAAACTGAGAAACCAAAGAGAAAAGTAGGCCTTTGGGAAGGTGTCAAAGCGTTAAGCAATCATAAACTTCGTTCAGTTGGACTGATCGCATTGTTATATAATTTCGGATTCTTTACTTTACTTGCGTATGCGCCATTTTTATTGATTGGCTATTCTGAATTAGAAGTCGGTTTTGTATTTTTTGGCTGGGGTGTGCTTCTGGCTATTGCTTCGATTTTCGTTGCACCGGCTCTTGAGCGGAAGTTTACGACTTATCGGACGATTTTAGCTGCATTTGTCTTATTCATTATTTGTTTGCTGTTATTAGGAGCTGGAACTTCTATGCCAGTCCTTGTACCGATCAGCATTGTGTTAGCAGGATTTTTCCAAGGAATCATCAATACATTGTTGACGACGATTGCTATGGAAATACCCGGTCTGCAACGAAACGTTGCTTCTTCCAGCTATAGTTTTGTCCGCTTTTTCGGTGGAGCTTTAGCACCATTTATTGCAGGTGTGATCGGCGAACATATTGGTGAAAGCTATGCGTTTTATTTTGCAGGTGCCATTGTTCTTATCAGTGTATGTTGTATCATTTATCACCGTAATTATTTTGCTACAAATGAAGAAGAATAAGAAATCAGAGGTTGTGAAAAAGCTGTCCTGCATCAAGTCATAAGAACAGCCAAACAAAAATAGCTTCTCATATTTTTCGTTTGGTTGGGCTTATTACCGCAGATGCAAGCTTTTGAACACTGTTTAAGGAAGAGATTGTGAAATCAGCGCTTTGACCTGAGTATTAGAGAAGCAACGGAAAAATAGTTCTTCATATTTTGCCATTTGTTGAGCGAATACCGAAGGACAGCTGATTGAACACCGTTTACCAAGAGGTCGTGAACCTGCCGTTCAGCTCCGAGTCACAAGGAGCAATTTCAAAAAACAGCTTCTCATGTTGGTTGAATATTGTGACTTGTGACCGAGGAGTTGGCAGGAGAACACCGTTTAAGGAAGAGGTTGTGAAAAAGTCGTTTAGTTTCGAGTATTAAGAAAAATTTTGTGAAAATGGCTTTCTACATTTTTGCATAAATTTGGCTTAATACCGAGAAACTGGCTTTTGAACACCGTTTATTCGGAAAAAGGGAATGTGACACGATTTTTGTCACATTCCCTTTTTTTCTCAAAATAATGAAACTGGAAAATTTTCAGTAGGTAAGCTAAAATTCATTTAAGAAAAAGAATGGGGGGATAATAGATGCTGGAAGAATATTTTCAGGAAGTCGGGTTGACACTCGTTGAATTACCCATTGAATTTTCAGATGATCGGTTGATTTATCGTGGCTATATCAAAGAATTGCCAATGATCAACGCGGAAGGTGAAACTAGAAAAGCGATGCAGCAAAAAATAGCTGGTATGTATCAGATTTATCGGGAACAGCTATTGGCAGAATCAGCGGAAGAAGAAAAAGAAAAAACGATGAACTTGTCCATGGATGAGCTGCTTCGTTATTATGATGGCGAAACATTTGACGGATTTTCACTTCTTAACGAAGAGGAAACCGATTTACCAGGCAGCTGGTAGGAGAACACCGTTTATATGGAAAGAGGCTGGGACAGAAGCGTTTAACTCCAAGAAATAAGAAGAAATTCACGAAAATTGCTTTTCAAATTTTTTCGAATTTCAGCTTATTTCCGAAGGAGTTGCTTCTGCTCCCGCCGTTTATACGTGTTTAGAGCGTGGGACAAAAGTTTTTCTTTACTTTTGTCCCACGCTCTAAAAAGTTCGGCAGTTTTTTGCCGATGTTCAAAGCACCCTACTTATCGTACGGATATTTTTTAGCGGAAAGTCCGATTCAAGTGGTTTTTATTCAGCTGATATTTATAAGATAAGTGAAAGATCCCAGCAATCAGCAACGTAATCGTATAGGCAATTGAATGATCGAAAAAAGAATAGTAATTGACTGCCGCTAACAGGCATAATGCAACCATGTAGCTGATGTGTAAGCGAGCAACCAAACCTTTTGGCCCAATTTTGTCAAAATACTGCGCCCATTTTTCCCGTTGACTCCCTATGCTTCGTTTTTTGAACTGAAAAAAAAGGGATAAAATACCGACTCCTAGAAAAGCAGCGATATTCAGAGAAATAAGGTAAATAAAAAAAATCATTAAAATTTCAAACATATTGACACCTTTCTAGTTGGATAGAACCTTTACAGTAAAAGGCAAAAGGCGTGAATAATGTTTCACACGAAACATTATTCGCGGATTTGTCCATCGCCATAAATGATATATTTTGTGGAAGTTAATTCATTTAACCCCATTGGACCACGGGCATGTAGCTTTTGAGTGGAGATGCCGATCTCTGCACCAAAACCAAATACCGATCCGTCTGTAAAACGAGTGGAGGCATTGACATAGACAGCCGCCGCGTCCACTTCATTCAAGAAACGCTGACTAGCCGAATAGCTATCTGTCACGATTGTTTCTGAATGCTTGGTGTTATGTCGGTTGATATGCGCAATTGCTTCACTTAAAGAATCGACTACTTTGACGGCAAGGATATAATCTAGATATTCAGTATCCCAATCTGCCTCTTCTGCTAAAGCAGCTGTCTCTAGATATTCTAACGCACGAGCATCCGCACGTAAAGAGACGCCGTGTTCTACCAGTTCTTTTTCAATGGCTGGTAAGAAAAAGGGTGCGATCTCAGAATGGATCAGTAATGTTTCTGCCGCGTTGCAGACAGAAGGACGGGAAGCTTTTGCATTGACGATGATTTTCACTGCCATAGACAACTGTGCTTCTTTATCGATGTATACGTGATTATTTCCTGTACCTGTTTCAATGATAGGTACCGTTGCCTGTTCTTTGACTCGTTGGATTAATTTTGCTCCGCCTCGAGGGATCAGCACATCTAAGTATTCTGTCAATCGCATCAACTGTTCTGCAGTTTCATGAGAAGTATCATCGACAAACTGGATGGCATAAGGAGATTCGCCAGCACTGACCAGTACTTGCTGCAATAGCTGGACCAGTAATTGGTTCGAGAAGAATGCTTCTTTGCCACCGCGAAGGATAACGGCATTCCCTGATTTGAACGCTAGACTGGCTGCATCAGTCGTGACATTTGGACGAGATTCGTAAATGATACCGATCACGCCGAGGGGCACGCGTTTTTTGCCGATTCTCAATCCGTCGGTGTTCGTCCACATCTCATCTACTTTTCCAATAGGATCGTCTAACGAAGCAATCTTTTCGATCTCTGCAGCCATGGCATTGATTCGCTCAGGTGTCAGCTGCAAGCGGTCTTGCATCGTTTCACTGATATTGTTTTCGACTGCTTTTTCTAAGTCTTTATGATTTGCTTCGATGATCGCTTGTTGATTCTTTTTGATGGTTTTCGCCATCTGAACAAGTAGCTCATTTTTACGGTTTGTAGGCATAAGTGCTAGTTGTTGCGCACTATCTTTTGCCTGTTGCCCTAATTGCATCAAATCAGTCATTTCAAGTCCTCCTTAAATAAAGTACCTACTTCTTTTCCTGCAAGAATATCAAAAATGATTGCCGGATTTTTCCCATTTGCTAGAATCATTGCACTGTTTGCTTCAAATATCCTAGAAGCTGCTTTTAATTTACTTTGCATACCGCCTGTTCCAAAGGTGCTGCCTGCACCACCTGCTTGTGCCAGAATCTTTTCATCGATTTTATCGATATAGCGATACATCTGAGCCTCGGGATTTGTAGTCGGATTATCTGAATAAAAACCGTCGATATCAGAAAGAACGATCAAAAGGTCTGCCGCGACAAGTTTTGCCATGATTGCTGACAGCTGATCATTATCACCAAATTTTGTCAGATGATCTAATTCATCTACTGCGACAGTATCGTTTTCGTTCACGATAGGAATCGTATCCATGATCAAAAGCTGTTCCAATGTATTCCTCACATTTTTACGACTTTCAGGGTAATCTACCACGTCTCTTGTCACGAGGATTTGTGCTGTCTGCTGATTATATACACTGAATCTTTGATTATAGATATTCATCAATTCGGCTTGACCAACAGCCGCCGCAGCTTGCTGTTCAGGGATCAAAGTCGGACGTTCTGACAAATGTAATTTATGCATACCGACGCCTACAGCTCCCGATGAGACTAAGATCACTTCCTTTCCACGATTTCTAAGATCGGAAAGGACAAAAGCTAACTGATCGATCGCTGCAAGATTGATGTTTCCATTGGGATAGATCAATGTACTTGTTCCTACTTTGACAATAATTCGTTTTGCATTTTTTATTTCTTTACGCATGTGACACCTCAATCAAATATCCACTCATTAATTTCGTTCTATTCTACTTGTTTTGACGAGTAAAGTCATGTAAAAAATAGTTTTTTTGTACAACTTGCAGTTGTTCGGTAAAAGAACGCGTTAATGGTTGACTTTAGGATAGCAGAATTTCTTGAAGAATTTGTAAAGAGAGTCTTTTATAGCCTCGAATATGTTAGAATAGGAGTAGTTTATTTAGGGAGGAAAACCGGTGAGAAAAAGAGGATTTGAAGTTATTTCTAAATATAAAGAGCAAAATATCAATCTACCGCAGCGCGCTACACATCATGCTGCTGGCTATGATTTTGAAGCAGCAGAAGAGGTCGTGATTCCAAGTATCTGGAAAGCAGGCTGGAAAAAAGGATTGGAAACCGTCGCAGATACATTGAAAAAAGACGTATCAGAAAATGAAAAACAGTTGAAACCGATCCTCGTACCTACTGGGATCAAAGCCTACATGGGAGAAGATGAATTTTTGCAGCTTGCTAACCGTTCAAGCAATCCGTTGAAGCGGTTTTTAGTGTTGACGAACGGCGTGGGTGTGATTGACAGCGATTATTACAATAATGAGGCAAATGAAGGCCATATCATGTTCCAATTCACCAACTTTGGTTTCAAGGATGTAGTGATCAAAAAAGGTGAGCGTATCGGTCAAGGGATCTTCTTGCCATTTTTAAAAGCAGATCAAGATCAAACGACTGCTCAACGTCAAGGCGGATTTGGTTCTTCCAGTAAATAAAACGATAAAGAAATTTAAGCTTGATTTAATGTCTCATGGTTAGAATAAAAGGAGGCGGTACAATGGCAAAAAAATCAAAAGTACAATTTGTTTGCCAAAATTGCGGGTATGTGTCGCCTAAGTTCTTGGGACGCTGCCCAAATTGCGGAAAATGGAATACGATGGTCGAAGAAATCGAACAAGATACAACAGACCGCAGAACGCGAACAAGTTTGACAGGAGAAAAAGCGAAACCAACAAAAATCGCAGACGTCGTCCCTAAAAAAGAACCTCGGGTCAAAACGAAATTAGAAGAACTGAACCGTGTGCTAGGTGGAGGTGTGGTACCGGGATCCATGGTCTTGATCGGTGGTGATCCAGGTATTGGTAAATCCACTTTGCTATTACAAGTTTCTCAGCAATTAGCAGCCATAGGCGGGAAAGTCTTGTATGTATCCGGCGAAGAAAGCGCAGAACAGATAAAATTACGCGCGGAGCGCCTCGGAAGTATCAACACAGAATTTTATCTATACGCTGAAACAGATATGAATGAAATCAGTCGTGCCATCGAACATATCTCCCCTGATTATGTTATTATTGATTCCATCCAAACGATGACGCAGCCAGACATCACAAGTGTGGCAGGAAGCGTCAGCCAAGTAAGAGAAACCACTGCAGAATTACTCAAAATCGCTAAAACAAATGGGATTGCCATCTTTATCGTCGGTCATGTTACGAAAGAAGGTTCGATCGCCGGTCCAAGAATGTTAGAGCATATGGTGGATACAGTGTTATATTTTGAAGGTGAACAACATCATAGTTTCCGAATTTTACGAGCGGTAAAAAACCGATTTGGCTCAACGAACGAGATTGGGATTTTTGAAATGCATGAGCATGGATTGGAAGAAGTCGCTAACCCTTCACAGATTTTCTTAGAGGAACGCCTAGACGGTGCGACTGGCTCTGCTATCGTTGTAGCAATGGAAGGAACACGTCCAATTTTGGTAGAGATCCAAGCATTAGTCACACCTACTATGTTCGGAAATGCTAAGCGAACAACAACAGGTCTTGATTTCAATCGTGTATCTCTGATCATGGCAGTGCTGGAAAAAAGAGCTGGACTACTTCTTCAGAATCAAGATGCTTACTTAAAAGCTGCAGGTGGGGTAAAATTAAATGAACCAGCGATTGATTTAGCTATCGCTGTCAGTATTGCTTCAAGCTACAAAGAAAAAGGAACACAGCCGACGGAATGTTTCATCGGTGAAATCGGACTGACTGGAGAAATCAGACGTGTCAGTCATATTGAACAACGGGTCAAAGAAGTCCAAAAACTCGGCTTCACAAAAGTTTACCTGCCTAAAAACAACTTAGGCAACTGGGAAGCGCCAAAAGGAATCGAGATCGTTGGAGTAGCAACTTTGGCTGAAACGTTGAAGCGTGTGTTCCGCTAAATAATAAATGATTGTCGAAACGGAGGAAAAACGATGCAAAAACGTGTCATTACGTTGCTGATGATCATTGTCGGCGCAAGCTTGGGTATTTCATTTTTACCCTCAGCTTGGCAGGCAATCGGTCAACAGTCAAATGGGTGGCTGAATAATACATTTACCAACAGCTTGTTAGGCGCACTTATTTTCTTTTTATTATCTTTGCTGTTGGCCAAACATATCTCAGCTATTATCAAACAAGTAGAACAAAAACTAAGCGAGGTCAGTTTGACTTATCTTCTCTTCGGTGCGATCGGTGCGATCATCGGATTGACTTTAGGCGTTGTGATCTCAACCCCTCTTTACAATATGGAAATTCCATTCGTCAATAGTGTATTGCCGATTTTACTGATGATCATCTTAGGTTATTTGGGATTGAGAATGGGAACGACACGAATCGAAGAATGGAAGAAAGTCTTTGGTTCACGAAGTAAAAAAATCGAGCAAGAAACAGCTAGCCAAGTGGAGAGCCAACTGTTAGAACGAAAATCAGGAGAAAATTTCCATAAATATAAAATCTTGGATACAAGCGTGATCATTGATGGTCGGATTTATGATATTACAAAGACTGGATTCTTAGAAGGAACCTTGATGATCCCTAATTTTGTTCTTTACGAACTACAATACATCGCGGACTCAGGGGATAGTTTGAAACGTGTGCGTGGTCGTCGCGGATTAGATATCTTGAATGCTTTGCAAAAAGAAGAAGGTATATCTGTCGAAATGTACGATGGAGACTTTGAAGATATCAGCGAAGTAGACAGCAAGTTGATCAAATTAGCCAAGCTTTTAGACGGTGTCATCGTAACCAATGACTATAACTTGAATAAAGTCTCTGAATTCCAAAATGTACCTGTTCTTAATATCAATGCGTTGGCAAATGCCGTGAAACCAGTCGTCATTCCTGGCGAAACGATGAATGTTCTAGTAGTAAAAGCCGGAACAGAACGCCAGCAAGGGGTAGCCTACCTTGATGACGGCACGATGGTTGTCGTAGAAGATGGACAGCATTACATGAATGAACGTATCGAAGTCGTTGTGACAAGCGCCCTTCAAACAGCTGCTGGACGTATGATCTTTGCTAAACCTGCCCATGCAGGACGAGGGATCGACAATAAAAAAGAGACAGAGAAAAAGACAAAACAATCAAAATAAAAAAGAAATTCAGCCAACTGGTAAGGAAATTCAACCAGTTGGCTTTACTATTTACCTTAGAAAAGGTAAAATTTGTGCTGAGTGGCTTTAAATAAATGATATTTGAGAAGCCGTAACTGACGGAATTTTTACTGTTAGTCAAAGTCTAGTTTGAAAGAAGAGGAAGAAAATGACGAAAGTACGCGTACGCTATGCACCAAGTCCAACTGGGCACCTGCATATTGGAAATGCAAGAACTGCATTGTTCAATTATTTGTTTGCCCGCCACAATGATGGAGACTTTATTATTCGTATTGAGGATACTGACCAAAAACGTAATATCGAAGATGGCGAAAAAAGCCAGTTGGAAAACCTTGCTTGGTTGGGAATGGATTGGGATGAATCTCCTGAAAATCCTGGAGAATACGGCCCTTACCGTCAATCTGAACGTAAAGAAATCTATCAACCGCTGATTGATCAGTTACTTGCTAGCAATCGAGCATACAAATGCTATTGCACAGAAGAAGAATTAGAAGCAGAACGGGAAGCACAACGCGCAAGAGGAGAAATGCCTCATTACGCAGGAACATGTGCGAACTTGACACCTGAAGAACAAGCAGAAAAAGAAGCACAAGGTCTAGAATCTGTTGTACGTTTCCGTGTGCCTCGCAATACAGAATACGCATTTACAGATATGGTAAAAGGCGCTATTTCGTTCGAATCCGATAATATCGGCGGCGACTTTGTCATCCAAAAACGCGATGGTATGCCAACCTATAACTTTGCTGTTGCGGTCGATGATCATTTGATGAAAATCACTCACGTTTTACGTGGAGATGACCATATTGCCAATACACCAAAACAACTGATGATCTATGAAGCATTTGGCTGGACGCCACCAACATTCGGACATATGACGTTGATCATCAACAGTGAAACAGGCAAAAAATTAAGCAAACGTGACGAATCAATCTTACAATTTATCGAACAATATCGCGAATTAGGTTATCTACCAGATGCAATGTTCAACTTTATTGCATTATTGGGCTGGTCACCTGTGGGCGAAGACGAAATCTTCGATCACCAAGAATTGATCCAAATGTTCGATCCAAAACGCCTAAGTAAATCACCCGCAGCTTTCGATGCGAAAAAACTGCAATGGGTAAACAACCATTACATCAAAGCAATGGATCTAGATGCATTTACTGACATGTGTCTGCCTTATCTAATCGCTGATGGACGTGTAGCAGAAAAACCAGATGAAAAGACAATCGAATGGGTGAAGAAGATCGTTAGCCTGTATCAACCTCAAATGAGCTATGCTGCAGAAATCGTTGATCTGTCTACGCTATTTTTCAATGAACATCCTGTATTGAATGAAGCAGCAAAAGAAGTACTTGCTGGTGAAACAGTTCCTACTGTTCTCCATGCATTTAAAGCACAGCTAGAACAAATGGAAGTAGTAGATGCTCCAACTGTAAAAGCTGCCATCAAAGCTGTTCAAAAAGAAACTGGCGTAAAAGGGAAAAATCTTTTCATGCCGATCCGTGTAGCTGTATCAGGACAAATGCATGGCCCAGAATTGCCTGAAACGATCGAATTGCTTGGTCGTGAAAAATCATTAGCACATTTAAATCAAGTACTGAACTAAACACGATGAACAGAAAAAAGTAAGCAGCTGATCATTACAAGAGAGATACCGGGTGGTGCAAGGTATCAATGAATGGTTGCCGAAATGCCTCTGGGAGTGGTCTTGGCGAAAACACAGAAAACAGGAGAAACTGTTTTCAGGAAACGAAGTAGCCAAGAACGTATAACAGGCGTTACCTGTCAGAGATAATCGTTGATTATGAAGAAAAGTGGAACCACGCGGAAAGCGTCTTTTGATAAGGAAACTTATTTAAAAGGCGCTTCTTTTCTTTATAAGAAGCTGTTTTCCTACATAAAATACTTACGAAAGGAGTGGAAAGTCATGAGTTGGTTTGCCCGAGCGATTGATGCAGCAAAGAGAAACGATCCGGCTGCACGTTCGACAGCGGAGATCGTTTTGACCTATCCTGGTTTTCATGCCTTGTTTTGGCATCGTTTCTCTCATTTTTTATATCAGCATCGGCTCTTTTTATTGGCGAAGATCAATGCTCAATTTTGGCGATTCCTGACAGGTGTTGAAATCCATCCAGGAGCAACGATTGGAACAGGTGTGTTCATCGACCATGGAATGGGGATCGTCATTGGCGAAACTGCAGAAATCGAGGATGATGTGATTTTGTTCCATGGCGTAACATTAGGCGGTACGGGAAAAGAAACAGGTAAAAGACATCCAACGGTCAAACAAGGAGCCATGCTCTCTGCGAATGCGCAGATATTAGGACCGGTAACGATCGGAAAAAACGCAAAAATCGGTGCAGGTGCCGTTGTGTTGAAAGATGTTCCAGACGATGCTACAGCGGTAGGAGTACCAGCAAAAGTCGTTCGAATCAAAGGAGAAAAAGTGAGGAGATCAGAATGATAAAAATCTACAATACATTGACCAGAAAAAAAGAAGAATTCATCCCTATACAAAAGGGACATGTCGGTATGTATGTCTGCGGACCGACTGTGTATAATTATATCCATATCGGAAATGCTCGTAGTACCATTGCTTTCGATACGATTCGACGCTATTTTGAATATCGAGGCTATAAAGTCGATTTTGTATCGAATTTCACGGATGTAGACGATAAAATCATCCGTACAGCAAACGAATTAGGCATCACAGCACCAGAAGTCGCTGATCGTTTCATCCGAGCATTTGAAGAAGATACGAAAGCGTTGAATGTCGAGCCTGCTACACTGCATCCAAGAGTCATGGACCATATGCCAGATATTTTAGCATTTATTCAAGTGTTGGTTGAAAAAGGCTATGCTTATGAATCTTCAGGTGATGTGTATTACCGTACCCGTAAATTTGAAAACTATGGGAAATTAAGTGACCAATCCATCGATGAATTGGAAGTCGGCGCAAGTCAGCGTACTGGTGAAGAACAGCAGCAAAAAGAAGACCCATTAGATTTCGCTTTGTGGAAACAAGCAAAACCAGGCGAGATTTCTTGGGATTCGCCATGGGGCAAAGGACGTCCCGGTTGGCACATCGAATGTTCCGTCATGGCAACAAAACATTTAGGCGAAACGATCGATATCCATGGTGGCGGGCAAGATTTGGAATTTCCTCATCACGAAAATGAAATCGCACAAAGTGAAGCGAAAACAGGGAAAAAATTCGCTAATTACTGGATGCACAATGGCTATGTAACGATTGGCGAAGACGATGAAAAAATGAGTAAATCTCTAGGGAATTTCATCACTGTGCATGAAATGATCCAAAACGTCGATCCACAAGTCTTGCGCTTCTTCATGGCGACCACACAATACCGTCGTCCGATCCGTTACAGTGAAACGACGATGAAAGAAGCAGCCACCAATTTACAACGACTGAAGAATACGTTTGACAATTTGAAATTCCGCCAAGAAACTGCCTCAGAGAATTTGGCAGATGATGCGGATAAAATCGCTTTGTTAGAAAATTTGGAACAGCGATTCATCGAAGAAATGGACGATGATTTTAATGCAGCAAATGGGATCACAGTGGTCTATGAGCTTGCTAAATGGCTGAACACTTATCTAGACCAGCCGGAAGTTTCTGCCACTGTCTTGGCACAGGGAGAAGCTTTATTCTCGCAATGGCTTTCGATCTTCGGTATTTTATTTACAGCAGAAGAATTATTGGATGAAGAGATTGAACAATTGATCGAAGAACGAAATCAAGCAAGAAGCAATCGTGATTTTGCCCGAAGCGACGAAATCCGTGATTTGTTGAAAGAAAAAGGGATCTTATTAGAAGATACACCCCAAGGAACCCGATGGAGAAGAGAAGCATGAGAGATTACACACAATTGAACGGTTTAGCCTTGGCTTACGTGGGAGATGCGATTTACGAAATCTATGTTCGCGACCACCTGATCGATCAAGGAGAAACAAAACCCAATAAGCTGCATCGTGCGGCAACGAATTATGTTTCTGCGAATGCACAAGCTTTTTTGATTCAGCAAATGCTGGAGGAACATCTTTTGACAGAAGAAGAAGAGCTTTATTATCGCAGAGGAAGAAATGCCAAAAGCCATACGAGTGCAAAAAATGCTGACGTTACGACTTACCGGGTCGCAACAGGGTTCGAAGCACTGATGGGTTATCTGCATTTGACAAAACAAACCGAGCGGATGGAAGAATTGATCCGCTGGTGTATTCAGAAAGTTGGTGAAAAAAATGGGTAAAGAAAGAACAAACAAACATCAATCGAAACGTGGATTTGAAGACAAAAAACAAAATAGATATCCAAATAAAAAGCAAACTGGACGAAATCAGTCAGTTTCTGATCAAAATGAAGAAGCATTAGAAGATAATTTCGTCTTTGGACACCACGCCGCAGTAGAAGCGCTACAACAAGGGCGAGGGAATAAACTCTTTCTTCAAGAAGATTCACGAGGAGAAAAAGTAGAAGAACTGAAAGAAATCGCACGTGAGCAAGCTGTACCGGTCAAATGGGTCCCTAAACAAAAATTAGAAACTTTGAGCGATCATGGCGTGCATCAAGGAGTCGTTCTTGCGATTACACCTTATGAATATTTATCCCTTGACCAACTGATTGAACGAACAAAAGAGAAAAAAGAAGACCCCTTCTTTTTGATTTTGGATAGTATCGAAGATCCACACAATTTTGGGTCGATTTTACGGACAGCAGACGCAAGTGGCGTTGATGGTGTGATCATACCAAAACACCGAGCAGTTGGAATCACGCCTATCGTAACAAAGACTTCCACTGGTGCAGTGGAATATGTGCCTGTTGCACGTGTGACGAATTTGGTACAAGCTGTGCAACAGCTCAAAGAGACAGGATTTTGGGTATTTGGCACAGATATGACCGGCACAAACTTCCAAAAATGGAATGCCAAAGGATCCATTGCTTTAGTCATTGGTAATGAAGGCAAAGGAATGAGTACAGGATTGAAAAAAGAAATGGATGAATTACTGACGATTCCAATGACTGGGCACGTCCAAAGTTTAAATGCCAGTGTTGCTGCTGGATTGCTGATGTATCAGGCTTTTTCCCAACGTCAGGGGGAGTAGGTCATGAAAAAACAGCTGTTGATTGTAGATGGCTACAATATGATCGGTTCGTGGCCGGAACTGGTCCAGCTTAAAAAGCAGGACAAAATGGCAGATGCAAGAGAAGCTCTTTTGCATCGTTTATCAAATTATGCGAAATATGAAGGACTGGAAGTCATCGTTGTCTTCGATGCTCAATTAGTACCGGGCATCCAGCAAAGTTATAGGAAATATCAGTTGGATGTTGTTTTTACGAAAGAAGATGAAACGGCTGACAGTTATATCGAGAGAATCGCTGGGCAGCTGAATGATCGTTTGACACAAGTAACAGTGGCGACAAGCGATCTAGCAGAACAGTGGATGATTTTTTCTCAGGGGGCGTTGCGAACTTCTGCTTACGAGTTATATAAAACGATTAAAAAAACGGAAAAAACAATAGCCCAAGAAAATAAAGATATGCATTTTGTTGATTTCCGACGTAATTCTCCGTGGAATGAAGAGCAGTTAAAAAAATTGTCCCAAAAATTGGACGATTTAATGAGAAAAAATAAATAACATATCGTTCTAATCAGTTCGATGAATCATTGATGATAAGATTCCTCCATAAACGAATTTATGGAGGAATTATTTTATGTCTGAGGAGTTATTGCGCGCTGCACGTAATGGTGACGAAGAAGCATTTGCTGCCCTGTATCAAAAATATTTTCCACTCTTACTACGTTTGAAAAACACCTATTATTTAAGAAATTATGTTACTGAGGATTGGGAACAAGAAGCGAGGATCGCTTTATATCAGGCATTGAGAACTTACGAAAAAAGCAAAGGAGTCAGCTTTGGAAGTTATTATAAAAGTATCATAAGCAATCAAATTTATTCTTTATTGAGAAAACAGAACGCGCTGAAGCGCCGTGACCAAAAAGACGAAGTCTCGATCGACCAAAAAATAGAGACAGAAGGACCAGATTTTTTAGCAGAGATCACCTTGCAGGAACCTTTAGCAATTCAGCATCTTTTATTAAAAGAAGCAATCGAAAATTGCGAGATCCGATTTTCAAAAAAAGAAGCACAAATTTTTCATTATTACATGCAAGGGGTTGATTTTGCGGAGATGGCTGAATGTTTGTCAATGGATCACAAGCAAGTGATGAGTGCATATGGAAGGGTAAAACTCAAAATAAAAAAACACTTGAAATTTTATAATGAGGAATAATTTAGAAAAATCTTAATGAGCTTCTTATTTATTTTTATTGCATTTCTTTTTTTTTTATGGTAAACTTGAAAATTTTAAAAATATGTGGTATAGTTGGTAGTAGAGGTGAACTGTATGCCAACAACTTTAGCTTCAATCAAGAAAGATTTAGAAGGTCGTATCGGCAGCCCAATCATGTTGGTTGCTCAGACAGGAAGAAAGCGTCAAACAGAACGCCGCGGCGTTTTAACAGAAACCTATCCTTCAGTATTCGTTGTTGACTTGGATCCTGAAGAAAATTCTTTTGAACGAGTATCTTACAGCTATTCAGATGTACTTACTCGGACAGTTGAGATCGAATTTTTAACTGAAGCAGTTTAAAAAGCAAACGAGCCTGAGATTCGTAAGGTTCGTTTGCTTTTTTGTGTATGAATCGGTATGCTAATAATAAAAAAGTAGGAGGCGTTTACTTAGTGGAATACCAGGTAAAGAAATTTGAAGAATTGTCGACAGCAGAGTTTTATGCAATCGTCAAAGAACGGATTGCAGTCTTTGTTGTGGAGCAACAGTGCCCTTATCAAGAAGTTGATGATATCGATGGACAAGCTTGGCATACGTATTTCCAAGATACTGATGGGAAGATCCTTGCCTACACGCGGGTATATGAAGAAGCAGAGAGCATCCATTTTGGTCGCGTTCTTGTTCATCAAAATAACCGTAAAGACGGCTTAGGAAGAAAGATTGTCCAAGAAACGATCAACATGATCCAGAAAAAATTTCCAGAAAAACCAATTGTGATCGGTGCACAAGAATATCTACAGGCCTTTTATGAGTCTTTTGGATTCAAGGCAATCTCAGATGTGTATTTGGAAGATGATATTCCGCATATCGACATGAAAAAAGAACAGGTAACAAGTTAAGAATCTAAAAAAAGAAAGCCGACACTGAAAATCGGCTTTCTTTTTTTTTAGATTCTTCATTATTTAGAAGTATCTGA
Source organism: Enterococcus sp. 2STP (assembly GCF_032465635.1). Taxonomy (NCBI): domain Bacteria; kingdom Bacillati; phylum Bacillota; class Bacilli; order Lactobacillales; family Enterococcaceae; genus Enterococcus; species Enterococcus sp. 2STP. The sequence goes on along the minus strand of NZ_JAWDJH010000009.1, from coordinate 63,090 downwards.
AAGATTTGTTTGCTCTACCGGATGCGTATTGTCTTCTGCCACTTGTTTGGCAAGAAGATCGCGTATGTCACTAAGATAATCTTCTGCGGTAGGTGTTTCTTCCACTTCTTCTTCTGCTTCTTTGGCGCGTAAATTCTTCGCACGGTTTGCCGCTTTGACAACTAAGAATAAGACAAAACCAGTAATCAGGAATGTAATGATAGCACTAATAACGTTACCAAACGCAAACGTGACACCTTTTGTCGGCGACCAGTCAAGAATTGAAAGTGCTCCTTCTAAATCAGAAGTTCCTGTGATCATAGCGACAATCCAACCAATTAGCGGAGTGATTAATCCTTGTACCACTTGGTTTACGATACTTGTAAACGCACTCCCGATAACAACACCGACAGCAAGATCCAAGACATCTCCACGCATGATGAACTCTCTGAATTCTTTGATCATGAATGACCCTCCCTTCTTTTGTATGTCTTTAGTATATCGAAAAATAAAAAATAAAAAAACGATATACGCTTTTAGCCGTCTGTCCCTTTTGATAAAAAACTTCTATGCTATACTATAAAGTGTAACATCATTTAGAAAAATCGGCGAATTGCCTGAACTTATATATTTCAAGCAGATGCATAAGTAAAAAAGGCCGATTGTCCTACTAAAAGAGTAAGAGGCAATCATCTATGAAAAGGAGCATATAAATATGGTGTATCAATTGGCAGAAGGCGTGAATCTTCATGTCTTACCAACAAAACAATACAAAACGATTCGGATTTTTATCCGTTTTACTGCACGTCTGCAACAAGAAGTCATTACAAAACGTTCACTACTCAGCAGTATGCTGGAAACAAATAGTTTGAATTATCCGGATCAGACAAAGTTAAGTGCGAAACTTGCTGAGCTTTATGGTGCAAGCTTCGGACTATCAGTAAGGAAAAAAGGGAACTTGCATTGGCTAAACGTAGGAATCAGCTTTGTGAACGGCGAATATGTCAATGATCCGAACCTTTTCTCTCAAGCGGTGGATTTTTTAAAAGAGGTTTTATTTTATCCAAATATCAAAAATCAACAGTTTGATCAGTTGACGTTTGACTTGGAAAAGAACAATCTGCGTCTCTATTTGGAAAGTTTGAAGGAAGATAAACAAACTTTTGCTTCCTATGCACTGCAAGAACTTTATTTTGAAAACAGCCCGGAACAAAAAATCCCAAGTTTAGGCGTAGTGGAAGAACTAGACAAGATCACTGCTCGTTCGCTAGCGGCTTACTATCAAGAAATGATGGCGAACGATCAAATTGACATTTTTGTTGTCGGCGATGTTGATCCGGACAAAGCAGCCGAAGCTGTGGGGCAATTACCATTTGAGCCGCGTGAAACAGCTCATCCAGAATTGTTTTATACCCAGCCTCAAGTGAATATCGTCAAGGAACGACAAGTCCGTGAGCCAATCGTTCAAGCAAAGCTGAATCTAGCTTATCAGACAAATGTGTATTATGATGAGCCAGAACGTTTTGCGCTAATGGTCTTCAACGGTTTATTTGGCGGGTTTCCTCACTCCAAACTGTTCATGAATGTGAGAGAGAAAGAAAGTCTAGCTTATTATGCCTCTAGCAGTGTGGATACATTCCGAGGGTTCATGAGTGTCCAGACCGGTATCGATGAAAAAAACCGAAATCAAGTACTTCGCCTGATTCACGAGCAATTAGAAAGCTTGCGAAACGGTAAAATAACAGATTTGGAACTAGCTCAGACAAAAGCGATGCTAAGAAACCAATACCTGCTTTCTCTAGACTCTCCGCAAGCGGCAATCGAAGCTTCTTTTTTAGACAGCTGGCTGCCGGAAACAAAATTATCTGATGAAGAATGGTTGAAACGTATGGAGAGTGTAACGATCAAAGAGATACAACAAGTAGCTGAGCAAATCGAATTGCAAGCAATCTTCTTTTTAGCAGGAGGAAATGCAAATGAATAAAACAGAATATGAGCAAATCAATGAAACGCTTTATCATGAAGTACTGCCCAACGGTTTGTCCGTGTATTTGTTACCTAAAAACGACTATCACAAGACATATGGTTTGTTCAGTACGAATTATGGTTCGATCGATAACGAATTTATTCCCTATGGTGAAAAAGAAAAAGTGAAAGTCCCAGATGGCATCGCTCATTTCTTAGAACACAAGCTGTTTGAAAAAGAAGATGGTGATGTCTTTCAATTATTTGGACAGCAAGGTGCTTCCGCTAATGCTTTCACGAGTTTCACGAAAACTAGTTACCTGTTCTCTACGACTGATCAGGTAGAAAAGAATCTGACGACCCTGATCGACTTCGTACAAGCACCTTACTTTACAGAAGAAACTGTAAACAAGGAAAAAGGAATCATCGGTCAGGAAATCCAAATGTATGAAGATGACCCTAACTGGCGGATGTTTTTTGGTATACTAAATAACTTGTATCCTACACATCCGTTGCATATTGATATTGCGGGCACGGTTGAAAGTATCGACAAAATCACAGCTCAAGACTTGTATACGTGCTATCGGACGTTTTATCAGCCAAGCAATATGGTTTTATTTGTAGTTGGTAAGATGGAGCCTGAGAAATTGATGAAACTTATTCGGGAAAACCAAGAAGCAAAAAATTTCCCGCCAAAGCAAGAAATTGTACGGTATTTCCCAGAAAACACAAAAGAAATCATCAAACAAAGTGCATTGGAAGCAGCCATCACACGAGATAAATTTGTACTGGGTATTAAAGGATTAGACACATTGCCGCAAGAAGGAACAGAACTACTACGTTATAAAACAGCTATCAATCTGTTGTTTCAAATGATTTTAGGTAATACTTCTCGAAACTATCTAGCTATGTACAATCAAGGAATTATCGATGACAGCTTTGGTTTTGAATTCAGCTTGGATCGTGAATTTCACTTTGCGGACTTCAGCGGAGATACGGATGAACCAGAGAAAGCAGCAGAAAAAGTCAAAGAAATCATTCTTGGATTCGCTGATGATCCTGAAGTGTCAGAAATGAATCTCGATTTGCTGAAGAAGAAAATGCTTGGACAATATTTCCAATCATTGAATTCAATCGAATATATTGCTAATCAATTTACGCAAAGTTTATTTGGTGATCGAACATTATTTGATCTTCCTGAAATCATCGATTCGATCCAAATGAAAGACGTACTGGCAGCTGGAGAAGCATTTATAAGTGAAGAGGCCTTCAGTGAGTTTTATATGAGACCAAAATAAACCAGTATTTTATGGAGAAAAGTCTTAAATTTCGTTTTAGACTTGTAGCAGGAACCTCCTCCAAAACCAGCTTTTATGGTATTCTTAGATGTGTTGGAAATATTAATGAGAAAATAAAACAAATCATGCTCTCTTTTAATCAACTTATATTAAAATAAAATCAAACGAAGTAATCAAAGAGGTTGTGACAGAAGTGGTCAGCTTCAAGAAATAAGAAGGAATTTACGAAAATTGCTTCTCAAATTTTTGTGAAATTTCGGCTTATTGCCGAAGAAGCTACTTCTGGAACGCCGTTTATACGGAAAAAGGAGCTGTGACACGACTTTTGTCACAGCCACCAAACATAACGTCTTTCGTTGCAACAGCAGATGCTTCGGAGAATCAAACAGACTGGAGAAGATGAACGAGTGGCTTTTGAAACCATCGGAGAAAAATTACGGCAAGCACGCCTGAATAAAAAGATATCTTTAGATGAATTACAGCAGATTACAAAAATTCAAAAACGTTATTTGGAAGCAATCGACAATGATGATTTTGATCAATTGCCTGGTAAGTTTTACGTACGGGCGTTTATTAGGCAATACGCTGAAGCTGTAGGAGAAGATGGAGACCATTTAGTCGATGTTTTTGATGGAAAAAGCAAATTGACAGGATCGGTCCCTGAACGTCCGCAGCCTGAAACAGTAAGTACTTCCAGAAAAGCAATACATCAAGAAGAATCGCATCCAAGTCGTTTTTGGACAAGTCTTCCTGTCATTTTATTAGGATTGGTTGCTTTGGCGATCGTCGTTGTCGTAGGCTATATGACTTGGCAAGATCGTCAAGCTGATCCAATAATCGGCGATACAGCTTCTTCGCTCAAAGTAGAAGGATCAGTCGAGGAGTCCTCTTCCTCAGAGAAAAGCACGCAGACCCAAGAGTCTTCTACAGTAGAGTCAACAACAGAATCAAGTGAAGAAAAGAAAATGGCAATAGCTGCAGGAGAGGATTCCGGTAGTGCCATCGCAGTAAATATTACAGATGCTACCAAGCCTGTCACTCTTGAGTTTACCGCTGTCAATCGTGTGTGGATCGGTGTGCTAGTAGACAATGCTTATGTTTATCAAGGCACACTGGCAGCAAATGAAACACAAAGTACCGTGTTACCGGAAACAGCGGCCAATGCGACCATTACGATCGGTGCAGCAAGCAATGCGACGATCAAAGCGAATGGAGAATCCGTACCAGTTAATCCAGGGGAAAACAATCAGAGTCCTAAAAATGTGAACCTGACTCTCCAATACGTAGAGTGATCGTATAAATGAGTTTATTCATCTATTTACTTGTAGGCATAAAAAAGAAGGATCGTGACAAACCTGTGTCGCGGTCCTTCTTCGTTATTTCCAAAAGATCAATTTCAATAAAAATGCTCCGTTGAATAAATTCGTTCGGAAAAGTAAATAATATCGGTGGAAACTTCGCGGATAGTCACGTAGAATAGGGAAGAAAGGAGTCGATAATGTGAATTTACCAAATAAATTAACTGTACTTAGAATTTGTATGATCCCGATTTTCATTTTGGTTGTAGGATTACCGTTAGATTGGGGACAACTTAACGTAGGGGACACCACACTGGCTGTTACGCAGCTAGTAGGCGCAGTTATTTTTGCATTAGCCAGCATCACAGACTGGTTAGACGGAAAAATTGCCCGTGCACGAGGTCTTGTCACTAACTTTGGCAAGTTTGCGGACCCACTGGCAGATAAAATGCTAGTTATGACCGCTTTTATCATGTTGGTTGACCAGGGAAAGGCCCCAGGTTGGGTAGTCGCGATTATTGTCTGCCGCGAATTAGCCGTCACAGGCTTACGTTTACTACTTGTCGAACATGGAGAAGTCATGGCTGCTGCTTGGCCGGGAAAAGTCAAGACGGCTACACAAATGGTTGCTATTATCTTGCTGTTTATCAATAATATCCCATTCAATCTGATCGGTATTCCAGTAGACCAAATCATGCTTTATGCTTGTCTGATCTTTACTATCTATTCAGGTGCGGATTACTTCATCAAAAATAGCGGCGTGTTCAAAGGATCAATGTAGGTATTGTTTTGTGGATGGTCAGATTCGTCGGTTCTTGATAAAGCGAAAATAATTTGATCATATAATGAAAAAAGAACTGGGGAGAGGCTGGTCCATGGATCAGCCTTGCCCTCTTTTTAAATAAAAAAATATATAAGTACAGCGTATACTATATAAGGGAGCGGGAAGTAATGAAAGCAGAAATAATAGCTGTCGGAACAGAACTTTTACTAGGACAAGTCGTGAATACGAATGCCACTTTCTTGTCAGAACAGCTAGCTGATCTAGGTATCGAAGTTTATTATCAGACAGTCGTAGGAGATAATCAGCAGCGTTTAGAAGAGTTGATTGCTCTAGCTGAAACAAGAAGTGAACTCATACTCTTATGTGGCGGATTAGGGCCGACAGAAGATGATCTGACAAAAGAAGCAACTGCGGCTCACCTCGGTAAGTCTCTCATACAAAATACGGAAGGATACAAAAAATTATTGGCATATTTTGAAACAACCCATCGAAAAATGACCAAAAACAATCTGCAACAGTCTCAAATCATCGAAGGCGGGGTTCCTCTACCAAATCGTACAGGGCTTGCTTTAGGGACTTTTTATCAAACAGATACACACGCATATATCCTTCTTCCCGGTCCGCCTAATGAGTTGAAACCAATGTTTGTGGAACAAGTACGTCCATTACTAGAGGAACGTTTTCCTTCTGAAGAAAAACTGATTTCTAAAGTTTTGCGCTTTTATGGGATTGGTGAATCGCGACTGGTCACTGAACTAAAAGATCTGATCGAGACACAGATCAATCCAACGATCGCTCCTTATGCCAAACCAAATGAAGTGACATTGCGTCTAACAGTGAAAACAAAGGATGTTCAGGCAGGAAATCAAGCTCTTTTAGCATTGGAAGAAAAGATTCAAGAACGAGTAGGAGAATATTTTTATGGATATGGCGATGATAATTCGCTAGCAAAAGTCGTAGTGGAACTGCTGAAAGCAAACAAGCAGACTGTAACAGCGGCGGAAAGCTTGACAGCCGGTGCCTTCCAAGCCGCATTGGGCGATATTGCTGGTGTATCTGAAGTATTTCCAGGCGGCTTCGTTACCTACTCGTTCCAAACAAAAGCTGGTTTTCTGGAGATTGATCCGGAGCTATTAGCAAAATATGGAACAGTCAGCAAAGAATGTGTGGAGCAGATGGCCATTCAAGCACGTGAGATAGCAAGAACAGATTACAGTGTAGCTTTCACCGGAGTGGCTGGACCGGACACATTAGAAGGTCACCCTGCAGGAACAGTATGGATCGCAATTTCATCTAAAGATGGCGTGGTTTCAGAAAAATATCACTTTGCCAGAGACCGTGCGGCTATCAGATATAATGCGGTTATGCAAGGATTTGATCTTTTGAGAAAACAGCTTTTAAGAAAATGATAAATGCGAATATTTGTTCGGTTTTTTCTTGCTTTTTATTACTAAAAACGATATGATAAGGATAATGAAATGTTGCTCTGATTTGTAAATATAAGGAGGATTATCGTATTGGCAGATGATCGTAAAGCAGCCTTAGATGCTGCACTGAAAAAAATTGAAAAGAGCTATGGTAAAGGCTCTATTATGAAATTGGGCGAAAAAATCGACCAACAAATCTCTACAATTCCAAGTGGCTCTCTTGCGTTAGATGTCGCTTTAGGTGTCGGCGGTTACCCCCGTGGACGTATCATCGAAGTATATGGACCTGAAAGTTCAGGTAAAACAACAGTGGCGCTACACGCTATTGCAGAAGTACAAAAAAATGGCGGAACGGCCGCTTTCATTGATGCTGAGCATGCGTTAGATCCGCAATATGCACAAAAATTAGGTGTGAATATCGATGAACTACTTCTTTCACAGCCTGATACAGGAGAACAAGGTCTGGAGATCGCTGATGCTTTAGTATCAAGTGGGGCTGTAGATATCGTAGTAGTCGATTCAGTTGCTGCTTTAGTTCCACGAGCAGAAATCGACGGCGAAATGGGTGACTCACATGTCGGGTTACAAGCACGTTTGATGTCTCAAGCATTGCGTAAACTCTCTGGTTCGATCAACAAAACAAAAACAATCGCTATTTTCATCAACCAAATCCGTGAAAAAGTAGGCGTGATGTTTGGGAATCCAGAAATCACTCCTGGAGGACGCGCATTGAAATTCTACGCAACGATCCGTTTAGAAGTACGTCGTGCAGAACAATTGAAACAAGGAACAGATATTGTTGGTAACCGTACAAAGATCAAAGTCGTAAAAAACAAAGTAGCACCTCCTTTCAAAATCGCTGAAGTAGATGTCATGTATGGTTTAGGGATCTCACAAGAAGGAGAACTTCTAGATATGGCAGTAGAAAAAGACATCGTTGATAAAAGCGGTGCTTGGTACTCTTATAAAGAAGATCGGATTGGCCAAGGACGAGAAAATGCTAAAATCTATATGGCTAATCATCCTGAAATGATGGCAGAAGTTTCTGCTCTAGTTAGAGCAGCTTATGGCATTGGTGAAGAAGTGGCTGTCCCAGAAGATACAAAAGGCCAAGAAGAATTACCTTTAGAAGAAGAATAATAAACAACATAAATAAAAACGGCTGGTCTGAAGAGTAGATACTCTCCTTGACCTGCCGTTTTTTTATTGAATAAAGAACAAAGAAATCTTGAGTTATTTAATCATACGAGTAGCTACATAAAATAAAAAATATCTATTCGACTACAAAAAGTAATTTAGTGAAAAAGTTTCTCAACTTAAAGGTTTACCTATATGAAACTAGTGTCATTTATTCTAAAAACCACCGTTTAATGAATAACCAGAAAGCCGTTTCTTTGTTTATTTAAAGTTGACACTACGGGGTACAAACATTAGAATAAAGTTGTGCATGTTTTTTGTACACATATATGCGAAGATGCATATTGACAAGTTTAGAATAATTTATCATAGAAGCTGTATAGATGATAAAAATGAAAAAGATAGTATGGAGGTGGATTTTATGGTATTCAACATTCTCCTCGCTATCATCGGTTTAATTGTCGGTCTTGGTTTAGGGTTTATGGTCGCAAAGTCACGTCACGAGAAAGAAATAGCTGGTGCACAATCATCAGCTGCTGGGATCATCGATAGTGCAAAGAAAGAAGCAGAAACTCTAAAAAAAGAAGCATTGTTAGAAGCTAAGGAAGAAAATCAGAAATACCGTTCTGAAGTTGAAAGTGAGCTGAGAGAAAGTAAGTTAGAATTAAAATCTCAAGAGAATCGTTTGATTCAACGCGAACAAACGCTGAATCGTAAAGATGACTCGTTAGAAAAACGCGAGAACTCACTTGAAAGTAAAGAAGAAGCACTTAGTTCAAAACAGCAATTAATTGAAGAGCGAGAAAAAGACGTTGAAAAAATGATTGAAGATCAACAAAAAGAACTAGAAAAAATTGCTGGTTTATCAAAAGAGGACGCACGAGATGTCATCATGAAATCGACTGAAGAAGAGCTGAATCATGAGTTAACTCTAATGGTAAAAGAATCTGAACAGCGTGCCAAAGAAGAAGCAGATCGCAAAGCGAAAAACTTATTATCATTAGCGATTCAACGCTGCGCAGCAGATCAAGTTTCAGAAACGACTGTTTCAGTCGTTACCCTTCCGAATGATGAAATGAAAGGTCGTATCATTGGACGAGAAGGTCGTAATATTCGAACGCTTGAGACGCTGACTGGTATCGATTTGATCATCGATGACACACCTGAAGCAGTTGTTCTTTCCGGATTTGATCCAATCCGAAGAGAAATCGCACGAATGACCTTGGAAAAACTGATACAAGATGGACGAATCCATCCAGCACGAATCGAAGAAATGGTCGAGAAATCTCGTAAAGAAATGGATGAACGTATTCGTGAATACGGGGAAGAAGCAGCATTTGAAGTCGGTGCCCATACACTTCATCCAGATCTAATCAAGATCATCGGACGTCTGAGATTCAGAACTAGTTACGGACAAAACGTCTTGAAGCATTCGGTTGAAGTTGCAAAATTAGCTGGTATCTTAGCAGCAGAACTTGGCGAAGATATCCAATTAGCAAAACGTGCCGGATTGCTCCATGATATTGGAAAAGCACTTGACCATGAGATTGAAGGATCTCACGTTGAGATCGGTGCGGAATTAGCTGCCAAGTACAAAGAAAACCCAGTAGTCATCAACGCAATCGCTTCTCACCATGGCGATGTGGAAGCGACTTCTGTTATCTCTGTCCTTGTAGCTGCAGCAGACGCGCTTTCAGCAGCAAGACCTGGTGCGCGAAGTGAATCATTGGAAAACTACATCCGTCGTTTAAGAAGTCTGGAAAATATTTCGAACAGCTTCGCCGGTGTAGAATCAAGTTACGCAGTTCAAGCTGGACGCGAAGTTCGGGTAATGGTCAAACCAGAAGAAATCTCGGATCTGGACGCTGTTCGTTTAGTACGCGATATCCGTAAACGAATCGAAGAAGAGCTGGATTATCCTGGACATATCAAAGTAATCGTTATTCGGGAAACTCGCGCAACTGATTATGCTAAATAAGAGTAAACAAAAAAGAAGAGTCGCGGCAAAAGCCGCAGCTCTTCTTTTTTTGTAAGGCACGAAAAAACATTGCTATTATTATTTATTCAACATCTCAAGATCTTTCTCGATCGTCGTATTGATTCCTTTGATGATTGCTGGGATGAATCCTGCTTCTTCTAGGGCAACTACACCGGCAACGGTTGTACCACCAGGAGAAGAAACTTGGTCTACAAGTTCCCATGGATTTTTATCACTTGAAAGGAATTTTTGACAAGAACCCATGATTGCTTTTGCAGCAATTTCAGTTGCTGTTTGTTTGGACAAACCATTTAATACACCAGTCCGTCCCATCGCATCGATCAGCATATAAATGAATGCGGGCGAGCTGCCAGCAAGTCCGATGAATGTACTGAAATCTGCTTCTGCTAAAGGATAGACGCTACCGATTGCTTCAAAAATTATCGTGGCTTGTTGAAGCTGTTCATCCGTGGCAGCTTCATTTTTGCAAATCGCAGAAACGCCTGCTCCTACGCTGACATTGACATTCGGCATCACACGTACGATGGAGGCCTGAGGATCTTCAAGCGCTGTTTCTAAATCTGTTAATGATTTTCCTGAAGCAATAGAAATGAATAAGACCTTCTGGCTGTATTCTTTTAGTTCTTTCAATACTTTTTCAATGATTTTTGGTTTCACGGCTAAAAGAACGATATCTGATTTTGATGCAACTTCCTGGTTGCTTTTGCACGCATGGACGCCAGTTTCAGCAGCGAATGTTTGTGCATTTTCAAAATGACCACTGGAAACGAACACTTTTTCTTTCGAGACTGTTCCTGTTTTCAATAAACCATCAATAATAGCTTGTGCCATATTCCCTGTACCGATAAATCCTACTTTCATGTTATCCTCTCCTTTAGCATTAGGATATCTTTCTTTTTCTATGATCGCAAGCAAAGAACAGGTCTAAAGTGGAAAAATTAAAATAAATAAGATAACATTGGGGTATAACACAAAAGTATACAAGTTAGGAATGGGAAAATGTGAAAAATAAACGATACTTGATGCTGCAATGGATAAAGGAACATAGTCTGATTTTAAAATTGATTTTTTTCGGCTCCGTGTTAGTCTTTGTGGCAAATCAAGTCGCAAATATTGCTAATGGCATGAGTTGGCAAGATATTTGGCAAAGGATGGGACAACAAAGCCATATGACGATCCTGCTCATGATTCTGGCTGGACTGCTGGGTGTCACTCCGATGTTGTTGTATGATTGGGTGACGATCAGAGTCTTAGAAAAACAAGGAAAACCAAAAATGGAAAGAAAAGAGTTTCTTCTTGCTGCGTGGGTAACAAACACGATCAACAATCTCGCCGGTTTTGGTGGTGTGGTAGGAGCAAGTCTTCGGGCTAGTTTTTATGGAAAGCAGACAAATAGGAAAATGGTGTTAGTGACTGTTTCAAAAGTCGCACTATTTATGCTGACTGGTTTGTCTGTATGGTCATTTCTTACATTTATTGATGTCTTTTTTATTCAGTCAGAAAGTATTTTTCGGAGCTATTGGATCTGGCTTTTCGGCGGTAGTTTTTTAGCGCCAGTCATTTTCTTTTTTGCTTACCTAAAGAGAAAGACCTTGTTCTCTGAGTTTTATCCAAAAGGCTTGCTTGGTTTGCTACTGGCATCTTTTGGACAATGGACAGGGGCACTTGCGGTATTTCTGACTATCGGCAAGTTGATGAGAATAGATATTTCCATGTTTTCGATCTATCCTATGTTCATGATTGCGACGCTGATAGGAATGTTGACAATGGTCCCAGGTGGAATGGGGACTTTTGATGTTTTGATGATCTTAGGAATGAGTCAATTGTCTGTTCGGCAAGACGTAGCAGTAGTTTGGTTGTTATATTATCGGTTGTTTTATTATGTCCTGCCTTTTTTGACGGGACTTCTATTGTTCATCACACATACAGGAGTCAAAATCAATCGATTTTTAGATAATATACCGCGATTATTTTTCCAAAAGGTTGCGCATATCGTGCTCGTAAGTGCTGTATATTTTGCAGGGATCATGATGGTACTCCTGTCAACGATCACTAATCTGTCTGCAATCAGTCGGCTGTTTCAGGTATTATTGCCGTTCTCGTTCAACTTTTTAGACCAGACATTGAACCTATTAGTGGGCTTTTTATTGCTCGGTCTTGCTCGAGCACTTTCAGTAAAAGTCAAAAAGGCATTTCTGCCTACGATCGCTTTACTAGCTTTTGGTATTTTAAATACGATCACACGTACATTATCTTGGCAATTGTTATTGGTATATGTCTTGATTCTATTGGCTGTGTGGTTATCTAGAAAAGAATTTTATCGAACAAAATTCGTTTATTCTTGGGGAGCGATACTCTTTGATGCTAGCTTGTTCGGTTTCTTGTTTATTGTTTACGCAATTGCAGGTTATCATAGTGGACGCTTTTTAGTTGGACGGATAACAGGTAACCATTTTATTTTGTTTCCTTCAGATGATGTGTGGTTCTCAGGGCTCATTGGTTTGGGCATCTCATTGCTAGCTTTAGTGGCGCTTTATCAATACTTAGCAGAAGATCCTACGACGCTTGGCATTGAGTACGAAAAAGAACGTTTTGACCGTTTATTGGAAACATATGGAGGCACAGCTACAAGCCATCAGCTTCGCTTGCCAGGATACAGTTATTTTTATTACCAAAAAGACGACCAAGACCAAGTCGTTTTTGGCTATCAAATCAAAGGGAACAAATGCTTTGTTTTAGGAGATCCAATTGGTAATCCCAAAATGATGCGGGCAGCAACGAATCAGTTCATGAAACGAGCAGATTGTTTAGGTTATCAGCTTGCTTTTTATAAGATATCAGAAAGCTACGTAGTGATGCTTCACGAATTGGGCTTTCATTTCACGAAAGTAGGTGAAGCAGGAATTGTTGATCTAGAGACAGAAGACTTGTCTCGGCTGAGTCAGCAACTTGAATATCAACGTTTGATGAAAGAAGGATACCATTTCACTTGGTACGACCAACTACCAGAAGAATTACATCAAGCTGTAAATGAAGTTTCACAAAAATGGCTTCACGGGGCACGAGAAAAATACTTTTCTGTGGGACGATTTGATGAATCCTATGTATTGTCTAGTGGCGTCGGTATTGTCCGTAAAGATCAAAAAGTCGTAGGCTTCATCACCGCTCAACCGATGACGAAAGAACAAGCGGGGTATGATTTGCTGCGAATCTTGCCTGAAGAGCCTGAAGAATTAGCGGATTATCTATTAGCTAATTTGTTCATTGTATACGAGAAAATGGGCTATCTGGAAGCAAATCTAGGATTAGCTCCTTTAGCAAATGTTGGAGAAACAGATTTTTCTTTCTTTCAAGAAAAAGTCATGCATATCGTATATAATTATGGTAATTTTTTCTATTCCTTCCAGTCTGCTTATGAAAAGAAATTAAAATATGTCGATCATTGGGAAGGTCGCTACTTTGCATATCGGAAAGGAAGTAATTTCGGATTTGCTACCATGCAGCTGCTCAGTCTGATAGGGAAAGAAAAAGGAAATGTGCCGAGTTTGGCAGAAGAAGTGCTCACAGAATTATAAGAATCACTAGAGTTTATTTGGATTATGAAGAGAAAATTCTATGAAAGCTGTTGAAACGATGACAAAATCAACAGCTAAGCGGACATAAGCTATACTTTTATTTTTCCCTATGATAGAATACTTGCGACTTAGACTTTTCGAATGGGTGAGAGGATGGAATTGATTGAAAAAGCGCCAGCCAAGATAAATTTAGGACTGGATGTATTATATAGACGGCAAGATGGGTATCATGAGTTGGAAATGGTGATGTCGAGCGTAGACTTGGCAGATCATCTATTTTTTGAAGAAATAGCAGAAGATAAAATCATTGTAGAAACAAATAAAGCATTTTTACCGGTAGATGAGCGTAACAATGTTTATCAAGCTGCTTTATTATTAAAAAACAAATACAATATCAAAACCGGTGTCAAGATCTTTGTTAAGAAGAATATTCCAGTAGCCGCTGGATTAGGCGGAGGAAGTACAGACTGTGCAGCTGCTTTAAGAGGGATCAACCAATTATGGAATCTAGGTTGTTCATTAGAAGAGCTAGCAGAGATCGGTTTGGAAGTTGGTACAGACGTTCCTTACTGTGTATATGGAAGTACGGCTTTTGTCGGAGGTAAAGGGGAAGAAATCCAAGTATTACCTTCTATGCCGCAGTGCTGGGTTGTGTTGGTCAAACCAAGAATGAGTGTTTCCACACGTACAGTGTTTAGGGAAGTAGATACGCAAGTTATCCAACATCAAGATATCCACGGACTTGTTGAAGCCATCCGAGAGCAAGATTATCAGCAGATGATCAAAAAAATGGGAAACAGTTTAGAAGATGTAACGGGAAACCGGCATCCAGTCATCCATCAAATCAAAGAACGTATGGTCAAGTACGGAGCAGATGCTGCATTGATGAGTGGAAGCGGACCAACCGTTTTTGCCTTGTGCCAACATTATTCAAGAGCGCAGAGAGTATATAATGGGTTAAAGGGTTTTTGTGAAGAAGTTTATTTAGTACGAACCTTGCAATAAAAATAGAAGAAGTAAAACAGGTAAGGAAAGACTGAGGAGTCCTAAAATAGGATTCTTCAGTTTTTTTATTGTAATGAACAGCTTAAACATGAGTGTTAACTCATCCATTTTACGATTTAATCAGAATATCCATGTTTAAATCAGAAATTGATGGATTTCTATTGACGGCGTTTTTTTATTTTGATACATTAATTCACGTTGATAAATCGTAAAATTACGATTTGTTTATTTGAAAGGAGCATATAGATGAAAAAATATCTTTTGACAGCTACGGTAATGATAGGTGCTTTATTGTTTGCAGCATGTGGAAATACGAATAAGGAAGCAGATAAAAAAGAAGACTTGACGATCGTTACGACATTTTATCCGATATATGATTTTACAAAAGAGATCGTAGGGGACGAAGGAAACGTGAAACTTTTGATCCCTGCCGGAACGGAGCCTCATGATTTTGAACCAAGCGCAAAAGAAAGAGCAGAAATTTCCGATGCAGATGTTTTCGTGTATAATAGTTCAGACATGGAATTTTTCGTGGATTCGTTGAAGGATTCAGTGGACAGCAAACAGACCTTGATGATCGAAGCAGCTAAAGGAATTGACCGCTTAGAATCTCAAGAAGCAGATGAACACGAAGAATCAGAAGAAGGACATAATCATGCGCATGAATATGATCCCCATGTTTGGCTCGATCCGGTATTAGCTATAAAAGAAGTCAGAACAATTGCTGGAGAATTAGGCGAAAAATATCCAGATAAAAAGGAAATATTTACGAAGAATGCTGATGCTTATATCAAAAAGCTTGAAGCACTGGATCAAAAATACTCCGAAGAACTCAAAAATGCGACAAACCGCACATTCGTCACTCAGCATGCTGCTTTTGCTTATTTAGCGAATCAATACAACTTAGAACAAGTGGCGATTTCAGGTGTTTCGCCAGATCAGGAACCAACACCAAGCCGCTTAGCTGAACTAAAAGAATTTGTGAAGAAAAACAACATCAAAGTGATTTACTTTGAAGAAAACGCCTCTTCGAAGGTGGCAGAGACATTGTCGAATGAAACGGGTGTGAAGTTAGAGGTGTTGAATCCTTTAGAAAGCTTGACCAATGAACAAATCAAAGCAGGCGAAAATTATATTTCTGTCATGGAAAAAAATCTGGAAGCTTTAAAAGAAAGTATCAATTAAGTCTAGAATGGAGGTTATAAGGTGCGTTACATCGAAATATCTGATTTGACCTTTTATTATGATGATGAACCAGTACTAGAAGATGTCTCCTATCATGTAGACGCGGGTGAATTTGTCATTTTGACTGGAGAAAATGGAGCAGCCAAGTCAACCTTGGTGAAAGCATCGTTAGGATTACTGAAACCTTCAAAAGGAACGATAAAGATTGCTGAGAAAAATCAAGAGGGAAAAAAATTAAGTATCGGCTATATTCCCCAACAAGTTGCATCTTTCAATGCAGGTTTTCCAAGTACGGTGATCGAATTAGTCCGATCAGGAAGATACCCAAGAGGCCGCTGGTTCAAGCGTCTCTCTGAAAAAGATCATCAACATGTACAGCGGGCTCTAGAAGCTGTTGGGATGTGGGATATGCGAAACCGGCGGATAGGTGAATTGTCTGGCGGACAAAAGCAGCGGATCAGCTTAGCACGTATTTTTGCTACTGATCCTGACTTATTTGTCCTTGATGAGCCAACAACAGGAATGGATGAAGAGTCTCGAAATGAGTTTTATCGCCTTCTTCGACATAGTGCCCATGTCCATGGGAAATCAGTTCTAATGATCACTCATGATCATGAAGATATCAAACAGTATGCGGACAGACAGATCCGACTGGTGAGAAAGGAGGATTCTCAATGGCGTTGCTTTCATATGAATTCATGAGAAGAGCTTTTCTTGCGGCTATCTTCATAGCGGGGATCGCCCCGATGCTAGGTGTGTTTTTAGTGATCAGAAGACAATCGCTGATGGCTGATACACTTTCCCATGTCTCTTTAGCAGGGGTAGCGTTAGGATTCTTTTTGAACCTTAATCCTACACTTACGACCATGCTAGTCGTTGTGCTAGCAGCTGTGATATTGGAATATCTGCGAACGATCTACCGAACCTATTCGGAAATCTCCATTGCCATTTTAATGGCTGGCGGTTTAGCGCTAGCTTTAGTATTAATGAATCTGAGTGGCGGGAATTCTGCAACAAGCATCCAATCTTATCTGTTTGGTTCGATCGTGACCATTACTTGGGAGCAAGTCATCTTTTTAGGAATCTTATTCGTTGCGATCGGTATATTGTTCTTTTTATTCAAACGTCCGATGTATGTTCTGACTTTTGATGAGGATACCGCTCATGTAGATGGATTACCCGTTCATTTGATGTCAATGATGTTCAATGTGATTACTGGTGTAGCTATTGCTGTGATGATCCCGATTGCCGGTGCACTTTTGATATCCGCAATCATGGTTCTTCCTGCAGCAATCGGTATGCGGTTAGGTAAAAGTTTCAATGTTGTGATTGCTATCAGTGTTTGTGTCGGATTTCTAGGGATGCTGTCAGGATTGACTAGCTCGTTTTATCTAGATACCCCTCCAGGAGCAACAATCACATTAGTCTTTATTGCTTTGTTCCTGATTGTAAATATCATCAAACGAATATTGGTTGCCTTTAGAAGAAAAAATAACTGAATGATAAAGAAAAGAAGCCTGATAAAAACGAAAAATTTTTTATAGGCTTCTTTTTATTTTAATAAATACCGAACTATTTTCTTATTTTTTCATAAAATGCTCGAATTTTTGAAGAAAAACTTATATAATGTAAAACGATAAAATTTCTTAAAAGGAGTTGGAATAGGTGAAAGTACGTCGCAGTGAACGTCTGGTTGACATGACACAGTATTTATTGAATCACCCGCATGAATTGATTTCCTTAACAAGCTTTGCCGAACGTTATGAATCTGCTAAATCTTCCATCAGTGAAGATTTGGGAATCATCAAGAAAACATTTAAAGAACGAGGGTATGGTACCTTGGAAACAATCCCAGGTGCTGCAGGTGGTGTATTGTTCATCCCTGAAATTTCATATGAAGAGGCGAAAAAATATATTGAATCTCTAGCAGAACGTCTATCAGAACAAGATCGTCTGCTTCCAGGAGGATATGTTTATCTCTCTGATTTGTTAGGAGAACCTGAACTGCTGCGTCAAGTTGGGAGAATCATTGCTTCTAAATACCTTGGTGAAAAAATCGATGCTGTAATGACTGTAGCCACAAAAGGCGTACCTATTGCCCAAGCTGTGTCCTATTATCTGAATGCACCATTCGTTATTGTACGCCGAGACTCAAAAATAACAGAAGGATCAACAGTAAGTGTCAACTATGTGTCCGGTTCTTCTGAAAGAATTGAAAAAATGGAATTGTCTAAGAGAAGCTTGAAACGTGGTTCACGTGTCCTTGTAGTGGATGATTTCATGAAAGGCGGCGGAACAGTTAACGGAATGAAGAGCTTGATCGAAGAATTCGAATCAGAACTTGTTGGCATCACTGTATTTGCCGAATCGAAATTCAACGGACATCGCGCTATCGATGATTATACGTCACTGCTTTATGTCAAAGATGTAGATACTCAAACGAAAAATATCACGGTTGTGCCGGGAAATTATTTTTCAGAATAAGAGGTTGTGAAAAAGCCGCTTAGTTTCGAGTAGTAAGAAAAATTTTGTGAAAATGGCTTTCCACATTTTTTCATAAATTTGGCTTAATACCGAGGAGTTGGCAGGAGAGCACCGGTTACCCAATAGATAGGCCCTTTATGGTCTATCTATTTTTTTATCCAAAGAACACCGTGGTGAAAGAAAATCACTTGTTTTGTTGAAAAAATGGGTATACTGGGATAAACTGAAATCAGCAAACTATATTTAGGAGTGACGCAGTTGGACGCACGTTATGCAATTATTTTGGCGGCAGGGAAAGGTACCCGCATGAAGTCAAAATTATATAAAGTTTTACATCCCGTCTCTGGTAAACCTATGGTAGAACATATCATCAATCGGGTCAGTGAAACGAAACCAGATGAAGTGATTACCATCGTTGGACACGGAGCAGAACAAGTCAAAGCACAACTAGGAGAACGCAGTAAATATGCGTTACAGGCGGAGCAATTGGGAACAGGACATGCTGTTTTGCAAGCCGCTTCTTTCTTGGAAGGAAAAAAAGGAACGACGTTAGTTATCAGTGGCGATACACCATTATTGACTACTGAAACGCTGAACAATCTTTTTGAATATCACCAAGGAAAAAATGCAAGTGCGACGATCTTGACGGCACAAGCAGAAAACCCAACAGGATATGGTCGGATCATTCGTGACCATATTGGGATCGTAGAAAAAATCGTGGAACAAAAAGACGCAACACCAGAAGAAGCACTTGTACAAGAAATCAATACAGGAACATACTGTTTTGACAACGAAGCTTTGTTCGATGCGTTAAGCAAAGTCGGAACAAACAATGCTCAAGGTGAATACTATCTGACAGATATCATCGAAATCTTAAAAGAAGAAGGCAATACAGTTGCTGCTTATCAAACAGATGATTTCGAAGAATCAATGGGAGTCAATGATCGGATCGCGTTAGCTAAAGCAAATGAGATCATGAGAAAGCGGATCAACCAGATGCATATGGTCAATGGCGTAAGCTTTGTCGATTCAGCAACGACATACATCGATGCAGGCGTAGAGATTGGTCCAGACACATTGATTGAAGCAGGTGTACAAATCCAAGGCAATACAGTCATCGGTTCTGATTGTGTCATCGGGGCACATTCAAAAATCGTAGACAGTAGGATTGAGGATCACGTCGTCATTGAAAACTCAGTCATTGAAAGCAGCCATGTCAAGAAGCATGCAGATGTGGGACCTTATGCACATTTACGACCAAAAGCTGAAATTGGCGAAAACGTCCATATCGGAAACTTTGTGGAAGTGAAAAATGCTCAAATCGGCAAAGGAACGAAAGTCGGTCACTTGACTTATGTTGGTGATGCTACGTTGGGAGAAGAGATCAATGTCGGATGTGGTGTTGTCTTCGTCAACTATGATGGAAAGAACAAGCATCATACGACTGTCGGCGACCACAGCTTTATTGGTTCTAGCACGAATATCATCGGACCTGTCGAGGTAGCTAAAAACAGTTCGATTGCTGCCGGGTCAACAATTACAGACAATATTCCAGAATATGCGCTGGCAATTGCGAGAGCAAGACAAGTCAATAAAGAAGGATATGCAAAAAAACTCCCTTATCTAAACTAAGACTTTTGCAAAATCACTTGATTTATTTAAAAAATATGACTACTATTTATTAGGTAGAATTCTAGAGTTGTGAAAAAGAAAGTGGAGGTCCCCATGTCAAAACATTACTTTGACCCAAGATTAAAAATTTTTGCGTTAAATTCCAATCGCCCATTAGCAGAGAAAATTGCAGCAGCAGTCGGTGTCGAGTTAGGAAAATCATCTGTTACTCAATTTAGTGATGGAGAAATTCAAGTAAACATTGAAGAAAGTATTCGTGGATCGCATGTCTATGTGATCCAATCAACGAGCAGCCCAGTCAATGATAACTTGATGGAGTTGCTGATCATGATTGATGCACTGAAACGAGCAAGTGCAAAAACAATCAACGTAGTCATGCCTTATTATGGTTATGCGCGTCAAGATCGTAAAGCACGTGCACGGGAACCAATCACAGCGAAATTAGTAGCAAACATGATCCAAAAAGCCGGTGCAACACGAATGCTGACTTTGGACCTTCATGCAGTCCAAATCCAAGGTTTCTTTGATATTCCAGTCGATCATTTGATGGGTGCGCCACTTATTGCTAATTATTTCTTGGAAAAAGGAATCAAAGGCGACGATGTTGTCGTTGTTTCACCAGACCACGGTGGCGTTACACGAGCACGTAAATTAGCGGAATTCTTGAAATCTCCGATTGCGATCATCGACAAACGCCGTCCAAAAGCAAATGTTGCAGAAGTAATGAACATCATTGGTCAAGTCAAAGGCAAAACTTGTGTACTGATCGACGATATGATCGATACAGCAGGTACGATCACATTGGCTGCCAATGCTTTGAAAGAAGCTGGTGCAACAAGTGTGTATGCTTCATGTACCCATCCAGTATTATCTGGTCCTGCTTTACAAAGAATAGAAGATTCAGCTATCGAGCGACTAGTTGTCACAGACTCGATCTATCTTCCAGAAGATCGTAAAATCGATAAAATCGATGAAGTAAGTGTTGGCGGACTAATGGGAGATGCAATCAAACGTATCCATGAAAACAAACCAGTTAGTCCATTATTTGAAACAAAAAATAAATAATAAATAAACTCACAAAGGGGAGTCCAATTGGGCTGAGATTGAATCTATTTCTAAACCCTTCGTACCTGTTTCGGTTATGCGAGCGTAGGAATTGTGAAAAAACAGCTGTTTGAAGATTTTCGAAAGCTGCTTCCTCCTTTGTGACTTTTTTATTCAAAGGAGGAAGTTTTTTTATGGGAAAAAATAGAGTTTGGGTAGAAGGAACGATTGTTGCAGCGTTAGCGATGGTGCTGTCATTGATACCAATCCAGATCGGCAGCAGCTTTTCTATTTCATTAGGGCAGATTCCATTGACTCTTTTTGCGTTAAGAAGAGGGACAAAGGCAGGGATGCTGGCAGGTTTCATTTGGGGGATCTTACACTTTCCGTTGGGACAAGTTTATTATTTAAGTGTCGTTCAAGTGTTGATTGAGTATCCGATTGCTTATACTTTTGCAGGTGCAGCAGGGCTCATGGCTTCAAATGTCCAAAAAAGCTATGCAGATGGAAATACGAAACAAATCAGAAAAAACATAGTGTTTGGTGCATTGATTGGCGCACTTTCCAGATATTTTTGGCATTTTATTGCGGGAGTTGTTTTCTGGGGAGCCTATGCACTATGGGGGATGAATCCTTGGCTCTTTTCTTTCGTAATGAATGGTGCTAGCGGGTTGAGCACAGCGATTGTGACGATGATCGTTTTATTAGGGATCCAACAAACGATTCCATCGCTTTTTGTGCCAGATAAACGACAGAATCTTTAAATAAAAAAGGAAACAAAAAACTTGAGACAGAATCATGTCCTAAGTTCCTTGTTTCCTTTTTGTTTTTCGGTAAGAAATAGATTCACTTCAATGGCAGATAAGAAAGACCGGCATCTTCTACCAATTGCCAGCGCCGATCGTTGACAGAGTAGATTAAAGTAGCGACGACTTCTTCTTCCCGATACCGAGTACCTTTCAATTTCCAAATATAGTCCTCAATCACATAAATAGGAATACGGTATTCGTCATCGATCAAACCAACTTGATCAAAAGAAAAAATGATCCCTTCCTGCATTAAATTACGCATTTCTTTCAATAATTCCACACTGATTTTTTCAACAGGAGTTTCCTTTTTAAAAAAGGATTTTTTTACATTGATCTTATCTGACAGGATAGAACTTAATTTACTAGCAAAAATCCTGTAAAATTCATCTAAATAGCGATAATAAATTCGGTTCAACTGATCGTTCAGATCGAAGTACACGAAATTATTTTGTAGCTTATAAAAAAATGGTGAGTGGAGGTGTGTTTTCATATGGCCAAAATATAACAATTCTGAAATTTCTAAAGGTGTCAATTCTTTCAGCATCGTTAAATCAGTAAAGTCGATCCATTTCAATTCATCGAATCCACGCCTGTTTCGAGAAGAGGAAAAGAAACGCTGGATATTTTCTGTACCACGGATTACTTTCAGTCCTGTATGAGATTCGTATTCTCCAGCAGAAGCAGATGGATCAAGCAAAAGCAAGTTTTGAGGAAAATGCACGATACTGTTCGCAAAATCAGTAGCAGTCAGTCCTTTTGTTAAAACAGCATTACTTGTGGTATCAATATGTACATAAACTGACTCAGTCATCATGTTCCTCCTCTTATTTCCTCTTAATCTCTTTTATTTTACAACATTTGCATAAAAAAAGCTTGTTTCTTTTATTTTAAAATTCCATTACAAAATCACGTTTTCATTGAAAATACTCTCATTTTCAATTAATTTTTGTATTTTTTATTTAAAGGTGGTTTTATGAATTGTTTTCTTATGGAATATCCAAAGTCGAATACGATACTCATGAACTTTTTTCGACGTACTGGTATACTTGAAGAAAAAGGAGAAAGCGATGGAGATAAAAAAAGTTTACTTTTCACAGAAAATGTCGCTGTATTCGCGTATCAACCAAGCAAAACAACCTCTTCCGTTTTTTCAAAGCCATCAAGAAAGTAGAGAAGCATTTTGGCGTTCTGCAAAAAAGCAATGTGCCTTTGAAGCAGTATCAAAAAAATATACCATCTATTTTACTATTGATAAAAGTAGAGAAGATGTTATTTTTAATAACTTGCTGATTGAAGGCGAAACTTTTGAATGGCAAAAACTTTTTCAGCATATGGAAGCTTGCGCTCGTTTTTTTATTAAAGAAAACTGTTGTTTTTTATTTCAATCTCCTCTATCAGAAGAATGGTTGCGTATTTTTCATAAAAACGGCTATCAAGGAACCATGCAACTAAATAAAAAGCTGGTCTATCACACAGCACTTGTATTAGGAGGAGGGGGAGCACACGGTGCCTATCAGATTGGTGTATGGCAGGCGCTGAAGGAACATAACATCCAATTTGAAATCATCACTGGGACCTCGGTAGGTGCGCTGAACGGCGCATTGATTTTACAAGGAGACATGGAAAAAGCTGTGGGTTTATGGAAAAAGCTATCAACCAGACAAGTGCTTGCGTTACCAGAAATGGCTGACGTAGAAGACTTGCGTGAACGTTTCTATCAAGAAAGACGCCAAATGACGAAAACGGCACTAGTTGAAGGTGGGGTTTCGTCTGCGCCATTGGAAAAGCTGGTCAAGGAAAATTTAGATTTGTCTTTGCTCAAATACAATTCCAAAATACGTTTATACACGGTGTCTACTAAATTGCCAGAACTAGCGGAAGTAGTGACTGCTATCCAACAAACAAAAACAGAAGAAATACCAGATTGGATACTTGCCTCTGCTTCATTTTATCCTGCTATGGCTTACCGAAAGATCGGAAAAAATAAATATGCAGATGGTGGATATCGTAACAAAATTCCTATTGACATCGCGATTAACGAAGGCGCAACAGAGGCGTTTGTCGTGGATGTGCAAGGACCAGGGCCAGCGAAAAGAATCCGTGTGCCAGATACGTTTATCCATTGGAAATGTCAAACATTGTGGACGCTTGGCAGCTTTCTGCTTTTTGATAGCCAAAGAAACCAATTAAATTTACAATTAGGCTATCTGGAAATGAAAAAACGATTAGGCTGTTACTACGGGAATTGGTATACATTTGATTCTGTCAAACAAGCAGGAACATGCTGGCGTGGATTTTTATCTTACTTAATAAAAGAACTTCAGTTAGAGCTATCTTTTTTCAAAACCATAAAATTTTGGCAAAAACTGCGTAATATATATAAGAACAGGGTCGAACCAGAAACATGCGGACTGGCGATGCTGGAACTTTTAGCAAAAAAACATTTTTTATTGCCAAACAAAGTCTATGAAGTAGATTGGATGTTTCAAATGATCTGCCAACAAGATAGAAAAAGTATGCCAGACGATTTATTGGCACAAGTTGGTCAATTAAGTACAGAAGAATGGCGGAGGTATCGAAAATATCAGCAGAAAATACAAAATGAACGCACGAAAGCCGTTTATTTTGAAAAACTGCTGCAAGAAAAATGTAAGGATCGTTTGCAGCGTGAACTGCTTGAACAGCCAGTTGACACATTACTGATCCTATATTTATATTATCTCAAGGAGGAACAACCATGGCACAAGAATTTTCATATGAAATCGTAGAAGAAATCGCTGTTTTATCAGAAAACAACAAAGGATGGCGTAAAGAGCTGAACTTAGTTAGCTGGAATGGTCGTCCGCCGAAATTCGATCTTCGAGATTGGGCACCCGACCATGAAAAGATGGGGAAAGGGCTGACACTGACGAACGAAGAGTTTGAACAACTGCAAAAAGCAATAGAAAATATGTAATGAGGAAGGACCCTGTCGAATGAAAAGTATGACTGGTTTTGGCAAAGCCATCCGCGAAACAAAAGCATATCAGCTAGATATCGAAATAAAAAGTGTCAATCAGCGTTTTCTAGATGTCCAAATACGAAGTCCTAAAATCCTGAACTTTATTGAAAACGATTTTCGTCAGCTTATCAAACAGCAGTTAAGCCGCGGACGGATCGAGGTATTTGTGAATCTAGCTTATATTGGCAAAAACGAAAAGCAGATCGTCATCAACTGGGAATTGATTGATTCACTTATCACCCAATTGACAGACGGGATTCAACAACGATACGGGAGTCAAAATCAAGTGTCAATTCGTCGGCTGGCGGAACGCTTCGCGCTGGATGAAAACTTCGTAACGGTAGAAGAAAAACCGGAAGAGAGCATGGAAGAATTGGCACAGTTAGCTCTAGATACATTGAAAAGTGCACTTGATTCTATTGAAGCCAGTCGAGAAAAAGAAGGACAAGCCTTAGCTTCAGTGCTGAAAAAGAACACGGAAGAATTCAAACAAGTACTAAAAAAACTCAATAGTTTTGTAGACATCTATGAACAGGAATTTCAATTAAGGTATCAAAAAAAGCTGGAGGAATTTCTTGGAGCGAAAGTGGATGAGCAACGGTTGCTGACGGAGTTGGCTATCTTGCTGGAACGTGGAGATATCCACGAGGAACTGGACCGTTTGGCGATCCATGTCCAAAAACTAGATGAACTTATCGAGGCGCAATGTCCTGTAGGGCGAGAATTAGATTTTTTGATCCAGGAAATGAATCGGGAAATCAACACGATCGGTTCCAAATCAAATGCAATCGAAATTAAAAATCAAGTCGTCCAATCCAAGACGATCTTAGAAAAAATCAGAGAACAGGTCCAAAATATTGAATGACGAAAGAGGTAGAGACAATGAAATACTATGACGTAACGTTCCACGAATTAAGTGGAAAAACTGTTGTTAAACGGGATATCCCTTCTGAAAAAAACGGCTTTGACGTATGGAAAGATGCCTGTGCAGACTATACTGAGAACGAACTGTTTATTTTGATCAACGACGGTGCTTACGTGACGATGAATCGGAAATTTATTGTTCGAATCGACACAGAAGAGGTAGAAGATCCGACAGAAAAAGCACGTTCTCGAAAAGATGAGATCATGGGTGTAGTGAATACTTTGTCCAATATGGGCTTTTAGCAAGGACGTTGAACAAAGAAATACAATAAATAATCAGAATTGCATTTCTACGCTTAGCTTCTTTGCTCTAGGAATACATTTAAAGGTTGTGACAAAATTCGTGTCACAATCTTTTTTTATTTTGAATAAGTGATGTTCAAAAAACATTTTCTCGGTATGAAGCCAAATTTATGCAAAAATGTGAGAAGCCATTTTTATTTGGCTGTTCTTATTACTTGATGCAGGGTAGCTTTTTTGCCAATTTCTAGCTATAATTAAAGATAACCTTGAAAGTTGCAGAAAAAAAGTGCAAAATAAACGATAAGTACAAAAAGACTAGTTGAAAGGACGTCGTCATGTCAGAGCGTGGATTATTAATCGTGTTGTCTGGTCCATCCGGTGTAGGAAAAGGCACAGTACGAAAAGCAATTTTTGAGAGTGAGGATAATGATTTTCAGTATTCAATCTCAATGACTACCCGTAAAATGCGTGAAGGGGAGGTCGAAGGCGTTGATTATTTCTTCCGAAGCAAAGAAGAGTTTGAATCAATGATCGAAGCTGGAGAGATGCTGGAATACGCAGAATATGTCGGGAATTATTATGGAACGCCTTTGTCATATGTCAACAAGACATTGGATGAAGGAAAAGATGTTTTCTTGGAGATTGAAGTCCAAGGAGCAAAACAAGTCAAAGAAAAAGTGCCCGATGGTGTATTCATTTTTTTGACTCCGCCAGATTTAGCGGAATTAAAATCACGGATCGTAGGCCGAGGAACAGATGCAGATGAAGTAATCGAAGAACGAATGAAAGTTGCAAAAGAAGAAATCGAAATGATGGCTCTTTACGACTATGCTGTTGTGAATGATGAAGTGCCGCTAGCAGTTGAACGAATCAAACACATTATTGCCAGTGAACATTTTCGAGTAGATCGCGTAATCGGTAAATATATTAAAATGTTAAAGGAGATGTAGTCTTATGATGTTAAAACCTTCAATTGACTCACTATTAGATCGTGTAAATTCAAAATATTCTCTAGTAATTTTAGCAAGTAAACGCGCGCATGAGTTGGATGCAAGTGCACAACCTACACTAGATTCTTTTGATTCAGTAAAAAGCGTTGGTCAAGCTTTAGAAGAAATCGATGCAGGGAATGTAGTCAATGATCCTCATCCTGAATTAAAACGTGAACGTTTGAAGATGGAAGAAGAGGAACGTCAAGCTCAAAAAGAACGTGAACAACACGAATTGGAATCACGTATCCGCGAAGAGCAAAAAATGTAATAAAGAAAAGTAGAGCGAACATCTAAAAAGAAAAGCAAACCCAGCTGTTTCCTTTTCAAACATTCGCCACTTATTGTCTGGTAGAAAAGGCTGTGTCTGAACTTTTTGACACAGTTCTTTTTTTTCTTATCCGCTGTTAATTTTTTGTTAGGATTTGGCAGAAAATAAGACAAATCCAGCGATCTCTAGTAAAATAGGCAAGGAACTTTTTGTCGCTTGATATGAAAAGACAAAAAAAGGAGGAAACGAACCATGACATTAACAGCTGAAGTCATTGTGGACGTACCTACTATGCAGACCGATCAGCCATTCACCTATCTGGTTCCCTCTGAAATGGAAACAGCTTTGCAAGTCGGGATGCGGGTAGAGGTCCCTTTTGGTAATGGCAATCGTCATGTCCAAGGATTTGTTATGGCTATCCAAAAATCAGAAGAATCAGCTAACCCATCGTTGAAGGCAGTGATCCGTTTGCTGGACCTTGCCCCAGTGGTCAATGAAGAATTACTTTCATTAGCTGATTATATGAAAAAGATCACTTATGCATTCAAAATCACTTGTCTACAAACGATGCTTCCGAGTGTGATGAAAGCAGAATATGATAAATTGATCTATCCTTTGGCAGATACACCAGAAATTCAGGCATTGTTTGGTCAACGGGAAGTGATTTCCTGGAAAGAAGCAGAAGAAGGCAGCCTTTCTCAGTTGATTCGTTGGCGCCAAGAGCAATTAGTAGATATCAAATACGAAGTCCATACACGAAATAAAGTAAAAACGATTCGTTTGGTCCGTTCCCTATTAACTGAAAAGCAAATCGAAGAAGAATGGGCAAAATTACGGCAAAATGCCAAGAAACAAAAAGAGCTTCTTTTGTGTTTATCTGAACTGAGCCAAGAAGAACCAATCGCTTATTTCAAAGATAAAGAAATCAGTACTGCTGTCTTGAATCAAGGAAAAGAAAAGGGCTGGCTGGAGTTTGTAGAATCAGAACGTTATCGAGACCCTTATCAAGACCGAGTATTTGACCAAACGACGGCATTGGAACTGAATGCAGAACAAAAAAATGCTGTCGAACAAATCATCACAGCAGGTCAGCAACAAAAAGATCAGGTCTTTTTGCTAGAGGGAATCACCGGTAGTGGAAAAACAGAAGTATATCTTCAATCAATCGCTGATGTTTTGTCAGAAAATAAAACGGCTATTATGTTAGTGCCTGAAATCGCATTGACTCCGCAAATGGTCGAGCGATTCAAAGGACGCTTCGGTGAATCAGTTGCGGTCTTACATAGCGGACTTTCCCAAGGTGAAAAATATGATGAATGGCGCAAGATCGAGCGGGAAGAAGCACAAGTAGTAGTAGGCGCACGCTCTGCTATTTTTGCTCCGCTGAAAAATATAGGATTGATCATTATCGATGAAGAACATGAATCAAGTTATAAACAAGATGAGACGCCGCGTTATCATGCGAGAGATTTAGCTATTTGGCGCAGTAAATACCATCATTGCCCAATAGTCCTTGGAAGTGCGACACCCTCTTTGGAATCAAGAGCACGAGCTCAAAAAGGTGTGTATCAGTTATTGCAGTTGAACCACCGAGCCAAAGCAGCTGCACAACTTCCAGCTATTGAGATCGTAGACATGCGTGAAGAGTTTCAGAATCATCGGACCTCTACTTTTTCTGCTAATTTGCAGGAAAAGATACAAGATCGGTTAGACAAAAAAGAACAAACTGTCCTATTGCTCAATCGTCGAGGATATTCGTCTTTTGTGATGTGCAGAGACTGCGGATTTGTTCTCCCATGCCCTAATTGCGATATCTCTCTTACCTTGCATATGGATACACGTTCGATGCGCTGTCATTATTGCGGACACGAAGAACCTATTCCTAATCGCTGTCCCAATTGTGGGGGCAACAAAATCCGCTACTATGGGACAGGCACCCAAAAAGTAGAAGAGGAACTCCGAGAACTTTATCCGCAAGCTAGGATTTTGCGTATGGATGTAGATACCACCCGAAGAAAAGGGGCACACGAACAGATTTTACAAAAATTCGGTGCAAAAGAAGCAGATATTTTATTAGGGACACAAATGATCGCTAAAGGCTTGGATTTTCCAGAAGTCACATTAGTTGGCGTGTTGAATGCCGATACCTCCCTGAATTTACCGGATTTTCGTTCTAGCGAGCATACATTCCAATTGCTGACCCAAGTCTCAGGACGAGCAGGACGAGCGGAAAAACCAGGTGAAGTCGTGATCCAAACGTTCAATCCTCAGCATTACGCCATAGAATTGGCTAAAAAACAAAACTATGAACAGTTTTATCAGCAGGAAATGCATGTACGGCATCGTGGAGGTTACCCTCCGTATTACTTTACTGTGAAAATAACTGCCAGCCATCCTGAAGAACAAGTGGCGGCAAAGAAAATCTTTCAGATTGCCAATCAGCTAAAAGAAGTATTAAGTCCTCAAAGTTTGTTACTAGGACCAACACCCAGCATGATTTTGAGAGTGAAAAATCGATACTATTATCAACTGATCATCAAATATAAACATGAGCCGAATCTTCCTCATGTTTTGGATGAAATCTTGAATGGAAGCCAGAAAGAACAGCGGCAAGGTCTTTTTGTGGCAATTGACAACGAACCATTAAACTTTATTTAAGAAAGGACCAACTTATGCGCTATCCTATATTGATCCACCCTAATGATAAATTAAAAAGACCTGCTCAGCCAATCGACGTGATCACGGATGAAACGATTGCTTTGTTAGACAACTTATATGAGACGATGATTGCGAATGACGGAATAGGGATTGCTGCTCCTCAAGTAGGAAAAAACAAGAGAATCGCTGTGATCGAAGTAGATGAAGGCGAAAAATTCGAACTGATAAACCCAGAAATCATTGAAGCAAAAGGTGAAAGCATGGACGTAGAAGGCTGTCTCAGTATTCCGCATGTCTATGGAACAGTCAAGCGAGCAGATGAAGTGACTGTACGCTATTATGACCGAGATGGAGAAGAGATAGAAGTGACAGCTTTCGGCTATTTAGCCCGTGCCTTCCAGCATGAAATCGATCACTTAGACGGTATTCTGTTCATTGAGAAAATGGTACAGCAGATCCCGGAAGAAGAACTTGAAGAATATATGGAGGAACATCTTGATGACTAAGTTAGTATTTATGGGCACACCTGCTTTTTCTGTGCCAATTCTTGAAGGGCTGATAGAATCAGGCTACGAGATCCAGGCAGTAGTCACACAGCCCGACCGTCCAGTTGGGCGGAAACGAGTAATTACGCCGACACCGGTAAAAGAAGCTGCTCTAAAGCACGGTATCCGTGTGTTGCAACCAGAGAAAATCTCCGGTTCGCCAGAAATGGAAGAAATCATTGAATTGGCGCCTGATTTGATCGTCACTGCGGCGTTTGGTCAATTCTTGCCTGAAAAGTTATTGCAAGTGCCAAAATTAGGGGCAATCAATGTCCATGCTTCTTTACTTCCTAAATATCGGGGAGGTGCGCCTGTTCATTATGCCATCATGAGCGGGGAGAAAGAAACTGGTGTAACGATCATGGAAATGATCAAAAAAATGGATGCAGGCGGAATCTATGCGCAAGAAAGCATGCCAATCACTAAACAAGATGATGTGGGGACGATGTTTGAAAAGCTCAGCCTTTTAGGAAGAAAGCTATTGCTAGAAACATTGCCTAATATTTTGAATGGACAAAAACCAGTTCCTCAAGACGAGTCAAAAGCCACTTTTTCGCCAAACATCACACGTGAACAAGAAGCGGTCGATTGGCATAAAACTGCAGAAGAAATTGACAACCAAGTACGCGGGATGCGTCCTTGGCCGATTGCATTCACGACCTATGAAGGTACACGCTGGAAATTATTATCGGTTGAAGTACTGGCAGAAAGTACAGACGAAGCACCAGGCACGATCATCCGAAAAGACAAAAAAAATCTATGGATTGCTTGCGGTAAACAGACCGTATTAGCCATCAATGAATTACAGCCAGCTGGTAAAGGAAAACAAGCCGTACACGATTTTCTTAACGGAAGCGGTCAGCAAGTTCAGATTGGTCAGCAGGTGAAATAATGAAAAAAATCCCTAAAAAAATGAAAAAATCTGTACGATATATGGCATTACTGACATTAGAGCGAGTGAACAAGGGCGGCGCCTACTCGAATCTTTTGTTGAATGAGATGATCAAACAAAGCGAGCTAAATCAAAAAGATGTGGGTCTATTTACAGAATTGATCTACGGTACGATTAGCCATCAGCGACTATTGGAATTTTACGTTGCACCATTGATCGCTAAAGCAAAAAAAGTGGATGACTGGGTCAAGACGCTTCTTTATCTTTCTGTATATCAATTAGAATTTTTAGATAAAGTCCCTGCACATGCTATTTTAAACGAGGCGGTCGAAATCGCGAAAGTAAAAGGAAATCCTGGGACAGGAAAATTTGTAAATGGTGTTTTGAGGAATTATCAGCGTCAAGGAGCACCAGATCTGCAAGGCATTACTGATCCTATCGAAAGACTTTCTGTCAAAATCAGCCTGCCTCTATGGATGACGAAGCGGTTGGTGGATCAAATCGGTTACGAAGAAACTGAAAAGCTCGGTTTATCGCTATATCAGCCTAGCCATGCTAGTGCCCGAGTAGATACACGCCGACTTTCCAGAGATCAGGCCATCACTGTTTTGCAAGAAGAAGAGATCACAGCTGAAAAAAGCCAAGTCAGTCCATACGGTATAGTAGCGAAAAAAGGGCATTTAGCTTCTAGCTCATTGTTCCACGATGGCGTCATGACGATCCAAGATGAAAGTTCGATGCTTGTAGCGCCGTCTATGCAAATCGAGCCTGAACATCATGTCTTAGATGCCTGTGCAGCACCCGGAGGTAAGACGACACATATTGCTTCTTTTTTGGATCCTTCATGTGGTGGGGAAGTGATTGCTTTAGATGTACATGAACACAAAGTCAAACTCATTGAAGAAAATGCAACACGTCTGGGTGTCTCTTCTGCTGTTTACGCTCAAAAGATGGATGCTAGAGAAGTCAGCAAGCAGTTTGAACCAGAGCAGTTCGATCGGATTTTAGTAGACGCGCCTTGTTCAGGTCTAGGGCTCCTTCGGCGAAAACCAGATATCCGTTATAAAAAACAGCCGGATGAATTAGCGAATTTACCAAAAATCCAATTGGAAATTTTAGAAAGCTGCGCACCAGCTTTAAAGTCTTCCGGTATTCTGACTTATAGTACTTGTACGATCTTAAAAGAAGAAAACCAAGACGTTGTTTCTGCTTTCTTGGAAACACACCCTGATTTTGAGAGGATTGATGTTTTGACCGATCCTATGCTACAATCATCAATCGTAGAGAAAATGTTGACTTTGTATCCGCATCAGTTTTACACAGATGGATTTTTCATTTGTTGTTTGCGCAAAAAGTAATGAGGTGAAAAAATGCAGATTGAATATCAATCAGATGTAGGAAGACGACGTAACACCAATCAAGACTATGCCAGTGTATTTACTAGCCGTTCAGGTCTCAAGCTTGCTGTATTAGCAGATGGGATGGGTGGCCACCGTGCTGGAGACATTGCTAGTCAAATGGCGGTAACAAATCTAGGCGAAGCTTGGGAAGAACAAGAAGCTGCCGACGATGAAAAAATCGCCCAGTGGTTCATTCAATCGATCCAAGAGGAAAATGTGCTGATTTATCAGCGAGGACAAGAACAGCCGGAATATAACGGTATGGGAACAACAATCGTAGCGGCAGCTCTGTCAGATGACTGGTTCACGATTGCGAATGTTGGCGACAGCAGAGCGTATTTGATTCGCGAAGATAAAATCATGCAATTGACAGAGGATCATTCTTTAGTTAACGAACTAGTCAAATCAGGGGAAATCAGCGAAGAAATGGCAGTGAACCATCCAAGAAAGAATATTTTAACACGTTCTGTCGGCATGCCAGGAACAGTCGAAGTAGATGTTTCTACTCATCTTTGGCAACTAAAAGATCGCTTGCTGTTATGTTCAGATGGCTTGACGAATATGCTATCTGAAGAAGAAATAGGAACGATCATTAATCAAGAAGGCCCGTTATCCCATAAAGTAACTGAGCTGATTGATCGTGCCAATGAAGCAGGCGGAGCGGATAATATCACCGTTCTTCTTATCGAATATAAGGAGGACAGTGTATGATCGAGTTGGGAAAAAAATTAAATGGCCGTTATCAAATCACGGGGAATATCGGTAGTGGTGGTATGGCTAATGTATTTTTGGCGCACGATTTGATCTTGGATCGAGATGTAGCAGTCAAAGTCTTACGATTCGACTTTCAAAATGATCAAACCGCGATTCGACGATTTCAGCGAGAAGCTTTAGCAGCAACAGAACTCGTTCATCCAAATATTGTCAGTGTTTACGATGTTGGTGAAGAAGACAATATGCAGTATCTAGTGATGGAATACGTCAAAGGAATGGACTTGAAACGATATATCCAAACACATTATCCTGTTCCTTATGAAACAGCAGTAAATATTATGCAGCAGATTCTTTCTGCTATTTCTTTAGCTCATAACCATCAAATCATCCACCGAGATTTGAAACCCCAAAACGTATTGATCGATAACGAAGGTGTAGTAAAAATCACGGATTTCGGGATTGCTATTGCTTTATCTGAAACATCGATCACACAGACAAATACGATGCTGGGATCTGTTCATTACCTATCTCCTGAGCAAGCAAGAGGGAGTATGGCAACGAAGCAGTCAGATATTTATGCTTTAGGGATCATTCTTTATGAGATGCTGACAGGTAGCGTGCCGTTTGACGGTGAATCTGCTGTGACGATTGCTTTAAAACATTTCCAAGATGATCTTCCATCCATAAAGGCACTTGATCCAAATGTACCGCAAGCACTGGAAAATGTGATTTTACGGGCGACGGCTAAAGAACCTGCAGACCGTTACAAGTCAGCCGAAGAAATGTCTGATGATCTTTCTACAGTATTATCACCAGCTCGTGCAAACGAAGAAAAATGGCAACCTCATGCGATGGATAACGAAACAAAAGTTATCACACCGCTTGCGGCAGATACACCAATGCCGGATTCATTCAAATCTATGCCTCTGCCAAAAGACGAACCGAGAAACGAAACATTGCCGGAAGAGGAAGAAGTTCTGCCTGACCCTAAAAAGAAAGGGCAGAAAAAATGGTGGCTGATTCTGTTAGCTGTCCTCGCTGTTTTAGGAATCGGAACAGCTGTATTCTTTGCTTCTGGCGGACGGGGAGAAGTTGTTGTTCCTGATGTTTCTGATCTTTCTGAAGCTTCCGCCAGAGAAACACTCGCAAAAGCGAAATTAGAAGTAGCAACAAAAACAGAAGAAATTGCAGATGACAAAATCGAAGAAGGCAATGTGGTGAAGACAGACCCAGCAGCGGGAACGACAGTCAAGCAAAAACGCGAAGTCACTCTTTATATCAGCAGTGGCACGAAAAAAATCAAATTAGATGATTACAGTGGTAAAAGTTATGAAGATGCTGAAGCAAGTTTGAAAGAATTAGGATTTTCTGCTGATTTGATTCAAAAAGAAGAGGAATTCAGTTCAGAGGTAGAAAGCGGAATGATCATTTCGCAATCTCCATCAGAAGATACAGAAGTCGATCCTAAAACAGACACGATTACTTTCACAGTCAGCAAAGGACCAGAAACAGTGACTTTGAGTAGTCATGTAGGAGAAAACTACGAAACTGTCCGTAATTGGCTTGTTACACAAGGATTCAATATCAATAACATTAGTGCTACTTATGACTATAGCGACACTGTGCCATCGGGTTCGATCATTAGCCAGGATCCAGCCTCAGGTGAAGTTGTAGCAGAAGAAACTTACATCAGTTTTGTCGTAAGCCAAGGAACAGAACCTAAACTGAATGACATCTCCGGCTATACAAAAAGCGAAGCACAAAGTTATTTGGCTAGTATTGGTGCAGAATATATCGGTCATGAGACTTCTGAATATTCAAGCACGGTGGATAAGGACAAAGTAATCCGTACAGTGCCAGGGGCAGGTACGACGATTACCAAAGGAATGGTTGTAAACGTGATTTACTCTAAAGGACCAGACCCAGCGTCTTCTAGTTCTGAGAAAGATTCTTCAGACAGTTCTAGCAGCTCAAGTAGCTCTAGCAGTACGAGCAGCTCTTCCAAAGAAGAATCTTCCAGCACCACAAGTTCATCAGATAGTACCTCAGAAAGCTCAAAATAAGTTTTTAATAAAATAGAACAAAGAGGTTGTGACAGAAGCTACTTCTGGAACACCGTTTATTCGAAGGGACTGTGTCGCAGTCCCTTTTTTGTGTTTTCTATCCCTTTTGATTAGTTTTCAAGCCTTTTACTTTGAGAAGTTTGCGTGGAACGACACCTACTTTCCTCTTCATATGGTAAAATAAACAAAAACGGAGGTGGCACTTATCAAAGGACAAATCAGAAAAGCAATCAGCGGTTTTTACTATGTATACGCAGACGGAGAAACCTATCAAACAAGAGGAAGAGGGAATTTCCGGAATCGGAAAATCACGCCGCTTGTCGGAGATCAGGTAATCTTTGAGAGTGAAAATCAAACAGACGGCTATCTTCTGGAAATCTTGCCGAGAAAAAATCAATTAGTTCGCCCGCCAGTCACAAATGTTGATCTTGGAATCATTGTCACAAGTATCGTGGAACCTGCATTTTCTTATAATCTGCTTGACCGCTTTCTAGTTACCTTGGAATATGAATCAATCGAACCGCTCATTTTTTTGACGAAGACCGACTTGTCAGACGACCCGAAAACAATCGAAGAAATCAAACAAACCTATACTAAGATAGGCTACCCAGTGATTGTACCCAATCATGCGGGTGACACGACAGAATTGATCCGTTACTTTCCAGAACGGCTATCGGTCTTCATGGGACAGTCTGGAGCAGGAAAATCAACACTACTGAATCAAATATCTCCAGAACTGAATTTAGCAACAGGAGAGATTTCTGATGCACTTGGAAGAGGGCGTCATACAACACGGCATGTGGAGCTGCTCCCTATCTACGGTGGGTTAGTAGCAGATACACCAGGATTCAGCTCGATTGACTTTTTGACTATCGAAGCAGGAGAATTGCCAAGACAATTTCCGGAATTTGTGGAAGCTTCTGCCCATTGCAAATTTAGGGAGTGCATGCATGCCAAAGAACCTGGCTGTGAAGTGAAACATAGAGTAGAAACAGGTGGTATCGCACAGACACGTTACGATAATTATTTGCAATTCTTACAAGAAATCGAGAAAAGAAAACCCATGTATACGAAAAAAGAAGGTAAACGAAAATAGGAGGAACCAAGAATGAAAATAGCACCATCCATTTTGAGCGCAGATTTTGCCAATTTGCAAAGAGATATTGAGTTAGTAGAAAAAGGAGGCGCAGATTACATCCACGTAGATGTCATGGATGGCCAATTTGTCCCAAATATCACGTTAGGGCCAAATATTGTTCAGGCAATCCGACCTGTCACTAAATTACCGCTAGACGTCCATCTGATGATCGTTGATCCGGAAAATTACATTCCAGCATTTGCGAAAGCTGGAGCAGATATCATTACTGTTCATGTAGAAGCAACTCCTCATATCCATCGGGCACTCCAAATGACAAAAAGCTTAGGTGTCAAAGCTGGAGTAGTTATTAATCCGGGGACACCAGTCTCCATGATCAAACATGTTTTGCCTTTGGCTGATCAAGTGCTGGTCATGACTGTCAATCCTGGGTTTGGCGGACAAAGCTTTATTGAAGAAACGGTAGAAAAAATCACAGAACTCGCTGATCTACGTAAAGAGAACACTTGGTCTTATGCAATCGAAGTAGATGGCGGAATCGTTCCAGAAACAGCAAAAATCTGTAAAGATGCAGGGGCGGATGTCTTTGTTGCAGGATCATATATCTATGGAGCCGAAAATCCAGTCGGACAAATCGAACGGTTAAAAGAGGCATTAAATTAAATGAAAATTTTATTAGCTGCTGGAGGTAATCCGGAAAACTGGCCGCAGCCTCTACTGACCAAATACGATGCCTATGTCGGAATAGATCGTGGTGCGCTGTATCTGCTTCAAGCAGGCTACCCAGTAGATCTGGCAGTAGGTGATTTTGATTCATTGTCGAACGAAGAGCAGGAGGAAGTATTTGCAAAAGCCAAAGAGTATGCCCGTTCACCCGCAGAAAAAGACGATACAGATACACAATTGGGGATCTTAAAGACATTTGAACGTTATCCGCAAGCTGAAGTCACTTTGATCGGCGCCACAGGCGGAAGATTGGATCATCTTTTAGCCAATCTCTGGTTAGGTCTGGAACCTCGATTCAAACCGTTTGCCCATCAGCTTATTATTAGAGATCGTCAAAATTATTTGGCTTATTATTTGCCTGGAAAGCATATAGTAAGACAGGTTCCAAGTATGAAGTATCTAGCTTATTGCTGTTTGACGCCCGTCTCGGCTCTTACATTGAAAGGCAGTAAGTATGTATTGGAAAATAAAGCAGTTGAATACCCGATATCTTATGCAAGTAACGAGTTTCTTTCAGATACCGCTGAATTTTCTTTTTCAGATGGTATGATTGCAGTTATTCAAAGCAAAGACTGACCAATGAACAAAAGGAAAAGTTTTGTCTTTCAGGCTAAAAATGACAGAATCTATTATTTACTAAAAAAAAGCTTAAGAGGAGCAACTTGCCTTTTGTTTCCCGACATTTAGTGATAAAATTGAACACAAGAGTCTAATTAATTCGAGGTGTCTTTGTGAAGAAGTTCAATCCTAATAAAAATATTATTATTACCTTGGTTATTGTTATCATCGTGGTGACGATACTAAGTGTGACCGCTGCACAGCGAGCGAATGAAGGAAAGCCTAATTTCTTCCAATCCATCGTTAATGACAGTGTTGCAATGGTTGATAAAACAATCTCTGCCCCAGTACGGTGGGTGCGAAACGGAGTAGATTCTGTCCATAATCTTTTTTCAACTTATGCCGAAAATGAACGGCTAAAAGAAAAAATCGATAGCTATGATGACGTTGCACAGCAAAACAAGAATTACGAGAGAGAAATCGAATCTTTGAAAAAAGAACTTGATTTGAACCAGACGCTGACGAGTTACGAAAAAGTAACGGCAAATGTCATTACCCGTTCACCAGATAGCTGGCAGGACATGCTGATCGTAGACAAGGGTTCTAAAGACGGTATCGAAGCAAATATGGCAGTCATGTCGCAAAAAGGATTGATCGGCCGAGTGATCGAAGTCAATACAGCTTCGTCTAAAATCGAATTACTGTCATCCTCTAACGAAAGCTCCAATCATTTTCCAGTACGGGTATCTTCGGCTAATGGCGAAGCATTCGGTTTGCTTAAAAACTATGATGAAAAACTCCATGCATTAGTGGTGACCCAATTGACTGGTGATACGGATATCAAAGAAGGGGATGTTGTTCAGACATCCGGTCTTGGAGGAAATTCTCCAGCTAACTTGCCGATCGGTACGGTTATCAAAACGAAACCAGACAGTTATGGCCTGGATCGGGAAGTTTATGTGAAACCTTATGCAGAAATGTATGATGTGTCAGTTGTGACGATTGTCCAACGGCTAGCGGAGGATTAGTCCATGTTGAAAAAAGAAACAATGAAGTACTATCTGCCAATCGTTCTTTTCTTTTTGATGTTGATAGATGGCCATTTAACAAGAATGCTAGGAGAGTGGTCGAAAGGCAGTTATATGTCAAATGCCCACTTTCTGATCTTGGCATTGTTATGTTGCAGTATGGCATTTGAAAAACGCTATTTGCTAATCACCACGATTGTTCTCGGTGCAGTCTATGATGTTTACTATATCGGTGTTATCGGTATCTATGCCGTAGCTCTCCCTTTGATCGTATGGTTGATGTATGTAATGAAAGATGTTATCCACGTCAACATCTTTACTGAATTTTTCAGTATGATTATCTTTGTCACGGGGTATGAACTGTTTACGATGGTGGTCCAATTGATTTTTAAACTAGCAGTAGTAAATAACACGTATTTTATTACAAGGTTCTTAGGGCCTACACTGCTGTTGAACATGATTATTTTTGTATTATTCATTTTTCCATTTAAGAAATTATTCAGTGATGAATAATTTCTTTTTTTGTTTTTCCTCTGAAAGTAAAAAAGAATTGTTGTTATCTTAAAAAAAGCCCGTCTTAGCATGCCTTTTTCATGATCATTTTCTGAAACGAACAGTTTTGTCATTTTTAGAGGTTGTTTTGAAACATTTTTGTAACATAACTATTATATCGCTGACATACTGCTATGGTACAATTTTTATATCGTTAAGAAAGACTTAAATATATTTAGATATTTATTAAATTAAGCCAGTCGGAGGAATGAAGAGTGAAAAAGAGTTTAATATCAGCAGTAATGGTATGTTCAATGACCTTGACTGCCGTAGCATCACCGATCGCTGCCGCGGCGGACGATTTTGATTCTCAGATACAACAACAAGATCAAAAGATTGCAGACTTGAAAAACCAACAAGCAGATGCACAATCACAAATCGATGCCCTAGAAAGCCAAGTTTCTGAAATCAACACACAAGCACAAGATCTATTAGCAAAACAAGACACATTGCGTCAAGAATCTGCACAATTAGTAAAAGATATTGCAGATTTACAAGAACGTATTGAAAAACGTGAAGATACAATCCAAAAACAAGCACGTGAAGCACAAGTAAGCAATACAAGCTCAAACTATATTGACGCTGTATTGAATGCTGATTCATTAGCAGATGCTATCGGACGCGTTCAAGCAATGACAACGATGGTAAAAGCAAACAACGACTTGATGGAACAACAAAAACAAGATAAAAAAGCTGTAGAAGACAAAAAAGCTGAAAACGATGCTAAACTAAAAGAATTAGCTGAAAACCAAGCTGCTTTGGAATCTCAAAAAGGCGATCTTTTATCTAAACAAGCTGATTTGAACGTACTGAAAACTTCATTAGCTGCTGAACAAGCAACTGCTGAAGACAAGAAAGCTGACTTGAACCGCCAAAAAGCAGAAGCAGAAGCAGAACAAGCACGCATTCGTGAACAACAACGTCTAGCAGAACAAGCACGTCAACAAGCAGCACAAGAAAAAGCTGAAAAAGAAGCACGCGAACAAGCAGAAGCACAAGCACAAGCTACTCAAGCTTCATCAACTGCACAAAGCTCAGCAACAGAAGAATCATCAGCTGCTCAATCTTCAACGACTGAAGAATCATCATCAGCTGCTCAATCTTCAACAACAGAAGAATCAACAACAGCACCTGAATCTTCAACGACAGAAGAATCAACAACAGTTCCTGAATCTTCAACAACAGAAGAATCAACAACAGCGCCTGAATCTTCAACAACAGAAGAATCAACAACAGTGCCTGAATCTTCAACAACAGAAGAGTCAACAACTGTACCTGAATCTTCAACAGAAGAATCAACAACACCTGCGCCTACAACACCATCAACAGATCAAAGTGTTGATCCTGGGAACAGTACTGGTAGTAATGCAACTAATAACACAACTAATACAACACCAACACCAACACCTTCTGGAAGTGTGAATGGTGCAGCAATCGTAGCAGAAGCTTACAAATATATCGGTACTCCATATGTTTGGGGCGGTAAAGATCCAAGTGGATTTGACTGCTCAGGATTCACACGCTATGTTTACTTGCAAGTAACTGGTCGTGACATTGGTGGTTGGACAGTTCCTCAAGAATCAGCTGGAACAAAAATATCAGTTTCTCAAGCAAAAGCTGGAGACTTATTATTCTGGGGTTCACCAGGCGGAACTTACCACGTAGCGATTGCTTTAGGCGGAGGACAATATATCCATGCTCCTCAACCAGGCGAAAGCGTAAAAGTTGGTTCAGTTCAATGGTTTGCACCTGACTTTGCTGTCAGCATGTAAGAATGATTAATCAAAAAGAGTTAGTCCAGAAAAGGGCTAACTCTTTTTTTGTTGAGAGAAAATAGAAATCAGATGAATTCTTCTGTCAATTCCATGAACGTTTGGATATCTTCCATCACCATATCGATACCTGCTTGCCAAAAATCTGGTTGAGTGAGATCGACATTCAAATGTTTCTTTGCAAGCTCTTCCGTCGTCATTGAAGCAGTATCACGTAGTAAATGGATATATTCTTCTTCGAAATTTGCCCCTTTTTGATTAGCGTAAGCATAAATGCCTAAACTAAACAGGTAGCCAAAGGTGTATGGGAAGTTATAAAACGGTACGTCATCAATAAAGAAATGTAATTTTGCAGCCCAGAAATATGGATGATAAGTGGCTAAAGCTCCTTGGTAGCCTTCTTTTTGTGCTTCAACCATCATCTCTGTGATCTTATCTTCTGAGACTAATCCTTCTTGCCGTGCTTCATAGAATCGATTCTCAAAAATGAATCGAGAATGGATATTCATGAACATAGCTAAAGCATTTTGCAGTTTTGTATCTAGCAAATTGATTTTTTCTTCTTTTGTTTTTGCGGCTTTTAATGTAGCATCGGCTACGATCAGTTCTGCGAATGTACTTGCTGTTTCTGCGACATTCATTGCGTATTCACGATTTAAAGAAGGCAAGTCCCACATCGTGCTGCTATGGAAAGCATGCCCCAATTCATGAGCAAGTGTCGCAACCTCATTAACAGAATTGCTGTAGGTCATAAAGATCCTTGATTCTTTTGTTTCTGGTAACTCAGTACAATAACCACCAGGACGTTTTCCAGGACGATCTTCTGCTTCGATCCAGCTCTTTTCAAAAGCAGATTGTGCGAATTTAGCCATTTTTGGACTGAATTTATTAAAGTTTTCGATAATAAATGCAGCTGCTTCGTCAAAACTAAAGGCTTTTTCTTTCAAATCGCCTAAAATAATAGGTGCATCTTGATCCTGCCATTCCATTTTTTCTTTACCGAAAAGATTGGCTTTTCTAGTCAAGTAATCAACAAGGGGTTGTTTGTTTTTTTGGATCGTCTCCCACATGACAGACAATGTTTCTTTTTTCAAACGGTTGTATTCTAATGGTTTTTGCAGAAAATCCGTGATGCCATGAAGTTCATAGTTAGAAAGTCTGAAACCATCTAAATGATTCAAAGTATCTGTGAAGAGGGGGGCCTTTTCTTTCCATGCTTTTTCCCATGCTGCGAAAAGTGTTTCTCTGATTTTTGGATCTGGATCGCCCATCATCTTATTGAAGGTTTGGCCAGCAGATAATTCGACTACTTGGCCATCTTGTTCGAAGGGAATCGAAATGCTGGCTACAATCGTATCATAATGACTGCTCCAAGCATTTAGACCATCTAATGAGAGCGTGTTGATAATGTTCTCTTCAGCTTCTGATAATAATTGTGAACCGTCACGACGGATCTCGTTTAAACGAAATGCGATTGTTTCAAACGAACCTTGGGAAAGCATCTGATTCCAATCATTGTCAGATATTTCTGCAAATTTCTTCGACAATACTGTTTCGGCTGATTGTAGACGAGGAAGCATGGCGTAAAGCTTACCTGATAAGATCTTTGCATCTGAATCATTGACATTGGCAGAAAGCAATGCAGTAATATAGCTGTTGCATTGGGTAAAGCCGTTCGTAATCGTTTCTTGCAATTGAAGAATCGCGTTTAGCTGCTCTGCCTTGTCAGAACTAGGTGACCATTTTGTTACACGTTGATAATATTCGTTCGTTTGGTCTTCCAATTGCTTCATCCGTTGGTTCAAAGCATCAGAATGGCTTCCTCCGGGGAAAATAGAATCTAGATCCCAATTTAATGAATAACTCATGAAAAAACTCCCTTCATATTGTAATACAAAATTAAGTATAGCACTTTTTTATAGAAGAAGTCTCTATGAAAATGATTGTTGTTTCTTCAAAAAAAGTCTAAGATAAATACAGAGGTGACTTATGAATTCTTCAAAAAAACAACTGAAAAACGGAAATATTTATTTAGTGATCGCACTTATAGTCGTTGCCATCTTATTTTACAGTTCTTC
Source organism: Enterococcus sp. 2STP (assembly GCF_032465635.1). Lineage (NCBI taxonomy): Bacteria > Bacillati > Bacillota > Bacilli > Lactobacillales > Enterococcaceae > Enterococcus > Enterococcus sp. 2STP. Next base: position 19,959 of record NZ_JAWDJH010000009.1, on the reverse strand, counting down.
TCAAACTTACGGACAGCAATCACAAGTTTCGCGATTAGAAAGCTGGCTTCCTAATCAGCCATTTAAGGACACATTAGCAGGTATACGTTTTAATTATGGTGGAAGTATCGTGAGTATCGACCATCTGGGCTATGCCAAATTTGTAGAGTTCTTTTTAAGAAAGGGCGCACATTTTGCTACTTATTTTGTTTTGGGTGGCAGCTTGTTTTTAGGTGTTTTCCCTAAACTAAAAATTTGGTGGCTGACAGCGATCCTTGCTTGGCTTTCAGCAACAGGGTACGCAGGTTTGGACGAATTCCATCAGATGATGACCGGTGGACGAACACCTATGTTCCAAGATGTCATGTTGGATTCGATCGGTGCTCTGACTGCTGTGGTATTATGTGTGCTTTTTGCGGCATTCAAGAAGCGTTTATAGATTGGCTGTGGCTTTGTTTTTTTGTGAAATAGTACTAGAATAGAAGTGTATTCTCAAAAGAACAAGGGAGGAAAAATCATGTCAGGACATAGTAAGTGGCATAATATCCAAGGAAGAAAAAATGCCCAAGATGCGAAACGAGGAAAAGTCTTTCAGAAACTTTCTCGTGAAATCTATATGGCAGCTAAAGCAGGCGGTCCTGATCCATCCATGAACCCAGCTCTGCGGCTTGTTGTGGACAAAGCAAAAGCTGCAAATATGCCAAACGACAATGTAGAACGGGCGATTAAAAAGGCTACCAGTGCCGTAGATGAAACAAATTACGATGAAATCACGTATGAAGGATATGGTCCGGGTGGAGTAGGAATCTTAGTCCATGCATTGACGGATAATCGTAATCGGACAGCGACAAATGTCCGAGTAGCTTTTACTCGAAACGGCGGGTCACTGGGAGAAACGGGTTCAGTCAGTTACTTGTTTGATCGTAAAGGGTATATCGTCATTGAACGCGATGGGTTGGCTGTGGATGAAGAGACGATGTTTGAAGATGTATTAGAGGCGGGGGCAGAAGATCTGCAAACTTCTCCTGAAGTGTTCGAGATTTATACTGCACCAGAAGATTTTGCTGCTGTACGAGATGAGCTGGAAAAAGAGTTCACTTTAGCGCAAGCAGAATTGACGATGATCCCACAAACGACGATCGATTTAAATGAGGAACAACGGGAGCAATTGGAACGTCTAGTAGATAAGCTAGAGGACGATGATGATGTCTCAGAAGTCTTTACTGCTGCTGAAATGTAAGCAGCGCATAGTTGAGATAATAAGTAAGAACGCACCTGTACGATTCGTACAGGTGCGTTCTTTTTATCAATTCTTTTTTGTTAGAAGACCAATACAGGTGTTCCTTTTTCGACCATCCCGAATAATTCCTTCATTACACTTGGCGGAGTGTTGATACAGCCATGTGAACCGCGGGTTTTCCATAAGTCTCCGCCGTATTCAGGTTGCCAGTCAGAATCGTGGATACCAACACCTGTCCAATCAATCGGCATCCAGTAATTTACTGGACTCTCGTAAGGTGTTCCGTCGTCATTTGTTCCTTTTAAAGTTGCATCTTCTTCTTTATTCCAAACATAGAAGACCCCAGCAGGTGTAGGTGTAGATGGCTTTCCGGAAACGATATCTGTTTCAAGGGCTACTTTTCCGTCTTTATAATACCACATATGCTGGTTCTCTAGATCAACTTCGATATACGTATCTTCGATCAATGGATGATCAGCGGTTGTGCCACCTTGCACAATCGGAGAACGAGTAAAGTCTTGGCCTGTCAGAATAGCTTTTTTCAACGCTTCTGTCTCGCTATCTGTTTGGATCGTCCAGCTGTAAGTGCCAACTGGGACCGTAACTTCTCCTCTTTTTGTACTTTTAAATTTTGTGTCATTCGTACTTGTGTTATACTTTGTGCCTAAATCTGTTACATATTGACGTACTTGTTCTGTATCTAAATCGACTTTTCCGTCGTAGGTCAGCCAGCTCATGATATCACTTGATGGGATCTGGAAAGTCTCACCGTTTATACTGTAAGTAGCTTTTACTTTTGCGATAGCATTCATGGATTCGAGCTGTTCTTTCAGTGAACTGTCTCCGGAGGTTACTTTTGGTTTTTCTTTGAACTCAGTTAATTCAATCGTATCTTTACCGGAATTTACTGCACTTTTTATTTGTTTGACCGCAGCATCGACGTTGATGGTATTTCCATTGACTTCAGGCTTGATAACAAAAGAGTCGCCTGATTTTTCAATTGTTGCATCAGTTGTAGGTGTCCGGTCTTTATTCAGATCAGTCAGTTTAGTTGTCAATGTCTGAACGGTAGTATCCAGTTTCTGGTGGTCTTGACTGATAGGATCGATTTCTTGTTTTTCCGCTGCTGAAACATAAGTCATTCCCCAAGTCCATCCGTTTTGTTCATTTAGGATCGGAGAAAGCTCAGAAGTGAAATCATCTTTATAGCCGAGCTCAGATTTTGGTACTTCCTGCCAGACTTTTCCATCTTCTTTAATAGCTAATTTTTTATCGGAATAAGCTTCTTTTAATTTTTCATTTGCTTTTTCGACTGTTAGATCGCTGACATTTATTCCGTTGATTTCCGTATTCGGCAAAAAATGTTTTGTGTAGTATGTACTGCGATAGGTATAAAAGCTAATCAGCACTAAGAGAACACCAAGAGCTGAAAGCAAAGCAACATGTTTCGATTTTTTTCGATGCGAAGATCTTGTCATATCGACAACTCCTTAAGTAAAAGTTTAGGGTGGAACGGTCTCATGATAGCATAATTTAGACGAAAAGACGAAGGTTATCTCTTCTTTATGAAAAAATTTAGAAACCAGAAGAGTGATAAAATAAAAAAACGGAAAACACCGTTTAGATGTTTTCCGTCATATTCAAAAATTATTCAGCGTCTAGTTTAGCAAAAGCTTCATCTAGAATTTCTTTTAATTGTTTAGCAGAAGCAGCCATGCGGTCTTGTTCGCTGTCGCTTAAAGGAATTTCGATTACTTTTTGGATACCTTGACGGTTGATAACAGCAGGTGCACCAATGTAGATGTCGTTCAATCCATATTCGCCATTCATGAAGACTGATAAAGGAAGAACAGCATTTTCATCATCTAAGATGGCACGAGTGATACGTGCTAATGCTACTGCGATACCATAGAAAGTAGCGCCTTTTTTCTCGATAATTGTGTAAGCAGCGTCACGTACGCCGAAGAATAGGTTAACCATAGCTTCTTCATCGATTTCAGGGTTGTTTTTCACCCATTCATAGATTTGCAAGCCGGCAACATTTGCATGTGACCAAACTGGGAATTCTGAATCTCCGTGTTCACCTAAGATGTAAGCATGGACATTACGTGCATCAACGTCAACTAATTCCGCAAGTGCTTGACGGAAACGAGCAGAGTCAAGAGACGTACCTGAACCGATAACGCGTTCTTTAGGGAAACCTGAGAATTTCCAAGTTGAGTAAGTCAAAATATCTACTGGGTTAGCGGCAACTAAAAAGATACCGTTAAATCCTGATTCAACGATTTGTGTGACAACATCGCGGTTGATTTTTAAGTTTTTGTTTACTAAGTCTAAACGAGTTTCACCTGGTTTTTGTGGTGCGCCAGCTGTAATAACAACTAAGTCAGCATCATGTGCGTCTGCGTAAGTAGCAGAGTAGATTTTTTTAGGTGAAGTAAATGCCAAAGCGTGAGACAAGTCAATTGCGTCTCCTTCAGTTTTAGCAGTATTGATATCCACGATACCTACTTCTTGAGCAATATTTTGAGTAACTAGAGCAAAGGCATAGCTAGAACCTACGGCGCCGTCTCCAACAAGAATAACTTTTTGATGATCTTTTTTTTCTGCAGCTGCAGTCATTTAGTATCAATCCTTCCATTGATTTGTTTTTTCCCATGCTTATGCTAACATTTCTCAAGCCCCATGTCACGCTATTTGGCTATAAAATATAACAGATAACAAGGTTGTATTATATGTAAAAGCTTACATGTGCGTTATTTCACTATTTTTATAAATCAATTATTTCATTAAACTTTGAAGAAATTTTTAATTTCTTTATCATTTATTAACGATTCTCTTTTAGCCGAAACGCTTTGTTTTGTGGTATACTATACATTGACAGTATAAAAAAGAAAAAAAGCTCGATGGACTGGACCGCTAATTAGCAGTCCAGCCTTTTGTGCTGTTTTTAGAATTAGGTGGAAAAACAAAAATGAAAATGATTGTCGGGTTAGGAAACCCAGGTACCAAATACCAATATACTAAACACAATATCGGCTTTATGGTCGTGGATCAAATTGCACGCGAACATCAAGCTACTTTCAAAAAAAATCCATTCGAAGCAGAAGTTGCCGAATTTTTTCATAATGGAGAAAAGATCCTTCTAGTCAAACCACAGACATTTATGAATGAATCTGGTCGTGCAGTCGGACCGTTAATGACTTATTTTGGGATTTATCCAGAAGAATTAGTCGTCATCTACGATGATTTGGATCTGGCAGTAGGAAAGATCCGGCTCCGTCAAAAGGGGAGTGCCGGCGGGCATAATGGTATCAAAAGTATCATTTCCCATTTGAATACGAATGTCTTTGATCGAATCAAGGTGGGAATCGGCAGACCAGAAGGAAAAAAAACAGTGGTCCAACATGTGCTTAGTCCTTTCAGCAAAGAAAACCAGCCTTTGATAGAAGAAAGCATATTTCAATCTGTTAAAGCAGTCGAATATCTCATAGAAGGGCATTCGTTCGTGGATGCGATGAATCAATTCAATTGAGAAAGGAGGAAAAGGAATGGATATCATTCAATTAGTCGGAAAAGATCCGCAAGTAAAAGAATGGATCAGCAATTTAGAAGAAAAAATGCCTAGACAACTAATCACAGGATTAGCTGGCTCAGCGAAGACGCTTCTATTTGCTCGAGCATTTAAGAAAACAAATAAAAATATGATCATTCTGATGCCAAATTTGTATTATGCCAATCAGTTAGCAGAAGATCTGCAACATGTGATTCCGCAGGATCAGATCCATTTATTTCCAGTGGATGAAGTGCTTTCTGCTGAAATGGCCTTTTCTTCTCCAGAAGCGCGAGGCGAGAGAGTCGCAACGCTCAACGCACTTCAAGAAAAAAAAGCAGGTATCTATTTGTTGCCAGTCGCAGCTTTGCACAAGCGGCTGCCGAATAAGAAAACTTGGCTACAGGCGCAATTGAATTGGCATGTTGGTGATGAGATAGATGTGGAAAATCTTCCTCGCCAATTGACTTTGATGGGCTATGTACGAGAAGAAATGGTCGCAAAACCCGGAGAATTCAGTATTCGAGGAAGCATCGTCGATATTTACCCATTAACAACAAACTATCCTATTCGTGTAGAATTATTTGATGTAGAGATAGATTCTATGCGGTATTTTGAAGCAGAAACACAACGTTCAATCGAAAAAACGGAAGAAATCTGGGTTTCTCCAACGAGTGAACAAGTCTATGGACCAAAGGATCTGGAACATGGAATAGAGCAAATGCAAAAAATGCTAGAAAAACGGCTTGCTGCGACCACAGAAGAAGCAGACCGCGAGTTTTTACAAGATTACTTCGGTCAGATGACTTCAAGTTGGCAAGCAGGTATCCCGACAGAAGAAGCAAAATTCTACTCAGATCTTCTTTACCAAGAATTTGTAACGATCTTGGATTATTTTCCTTCAAATAGTTTACTAGTCGTTGATGATTACCAGCGGATCATGGAAACAAATCGGGAAATCGAAAGGGAAGCGGCAGAATGGCATACTCAAAAAATCAGCGAATTGCGGGTTTTTTCTGAGCAGTCATTTTCAGCAGATGTACAAAGAATCGTTCAAAAGGAAAAATTTACTACAACCTTTTTCTCACTCTTCCAAAAAGGGATGGGAAATCTTCGTTTCCAAGCAATCCATAATTTTCAATATCGGACGATGCAACAGTTCTTCGGACAAATGCCATTGCTGAAAACAGAAATGGATCGTTGGCGCAAGCAAAAACAGACTGTTGTGATCTTTATTCCGACAAAGGACAGAATACGTAAAGCAGAACAAATGCTTCGAGATGAAGATATATTAGTAGTAGAAACAGAAAAAAATGCATTGATCAGAGGACAGGTACAATTAGTTGAAGGAGCTTTGCAGGCTGGTTTTGAACTTCCTCAAGAAAAAATAGTAGCTATCACAGAAAAAGAAATTTTCCAAAAAACGACGAAAAAACAAACGAGACGACAAACAGTAACAAACGCAGAGCGATTGAAAAGCTATAATGAGTTAAAAGCAGGAGATTACGTTGTCCATGCCAATCATGGTATCGGGAAATACATTGGGATGGAAACGCTAGAAGTAGATGGCGTTCACCAAGACTATATGACTATTTTGTATCAAAACGACGACAAACTGTTTATTCCTGTTACTCAACTGAATCTGATCCAAAAATATGTCGCCTCGGAAGCCAAAGCACCTCGCATCAATAAGTTAGGCGGAAGTGAATGGACGAAAACTAAACGAAAAGTATCTTCGAAAATCGAAGATATCGCTGACGATTTAATCAAACTATACGCAGCAAGAGAATCAGAAAAAGGATATGCTTTTGGTCCTGATGACGCCTACCAAAAAGAATTTGAAAATGCTTTCCCTTATTCTGAAACAGATGACCAGTTGAGAAGTGCAGCGGAGATCAAGCGGGATATGGAAAAAGAAAAACCAATGGATCGACTACTCGTAGGTGATGTTGGTTATGGGAAAACAGAAGTAGCGCTTCGAGCGGCCTTTAAAGCGATAAAGGAAAGCAAACAAGTAGCCTTTTTAGTTCCAACAACGATCTTGGCACAGCAGCACTATGAAACGATGCTGGAAAGATTTGAAGGTTTCCCCGTAAATATCGGGCTATTAAGTCGTTTCAGAACAAGAAAGCAACAAAAAGAAACCATCGAACAACTGCGCACAGGTCAAGTTGATATTGTTGTAGGAACCCATCGAATCTTGTCAAAAGATATTGAATTTAGCGATTTGGGTCTATTGATCATTGACGAAGAACAACGTTTTGGTGTAAAACATAAAGAACGATTGAAACAGTTACGTGCACAAGTGGATGTTTTGACTCTGACAGCAACACCGATTCCGAGAACTTTGCATATGTCGATGCTAGGCGTGCGGGATCTTTCAGTAATCGAAACACCGCCTGCGAATCGTTATCCGATCCAAACATATGTTATGGAAAAAAATCCTGGGGCTATCCGCGAAGCAATCCATCGAGAAATGGGACGAGGTGGACAAGTATTCTATTTATATAATCGAGTAGAAACGATCGAACAAAAAGTAGAAGAAATCCAAGAACTCGTTCCGGAAGCGCGGATCGGCTATGCTCATGGACAAATGACAGAGGCGCAATTAGAAAATACGCTCTTTGAATTTATTGAAGGTCAGTATGATGTTCTTGTCACTACGACCATCATTGAAACAGGAGTGGATATCCCGAACGCAAATACATTGTTTGTTGAGAACGCTGATTATATGGGTTTATCCACGTTATATCAATTACGCGGACGGGTAGGAAGAAGTAGCCGTGTCGCATATGCTTACTTTATGTATGAGCAGCAGAAGATCCTTAATGAAGTCAGTGAAAAACGTCTTCAGGCAATCAAAGATTTTACAGAACTGGGATCTGGATTCAAAATTGCGATGCGTGATCTTTCCATTCGCGGTGCAGGTAATCTCTTAGGTGCTCAGCAACATGGATTTATTGATGCAGTCGGTTTCGATATGTATTCTCAAATGCTGAGCGAAGCAGTGTCTCGTAAACAAGGAAAGAATAGTCAAGTGGAGAAGACCACTGTTGAGATCGACCTCGGTGTTGACGCATATCTACCTGAAACATACGTGGCAGATCAGCGGCAGAAAATCGAGATCTATAAACGAATTCGTGAACTTGATTCGCAAGAAATGCTAGATGAACTGGAAGATGATCTGCTCGACCGTTTTGGAGAATACCCAGAAGAAGTAGCACACCTCCTGACAATCGGACAGATTAAAATGGATGGCGATCGAGCGCTCTTGGAAACGATAAGGAAACAGGAGCCGCATATCGTCTTTACTCTAAGCAAAGTTGGAACGAAACGCTACAGCGTGGAACAATTATTCGAAGCGCTAACGGCGACGAAACTAAAAGCCAGTCTAGGCGTTGAAAAAGAACAGATGGTGATACGCTTGACGATTCCAAACCAAATGGAAGAAGCAGTGTGGCTTCAGGAAATCCAAAAGTTTGTCAAAGCATTGCGTGAGCAAAAATATCTGTCAGCGTAGGAAGGAGCAACGATTTGGATCATAAAGAAATGCGGCGCGTCATGCAAGGAGCATTTGTACTGACGATTGCTTCTTTCATAGCAAAAGTATTAAGTGCCCTTTACCGAATTCCCCTCCAAAACTTAGTCGGCGACGAAGGTTTTTATGTTTATCAGCAAGTTTATCCAATTTATGGGATAGCAATGACTTTAGCTTTATCAGGTCTTCCGCAGTTCATATCAAAGTACGTTGCAGAAAGAAAGAATCCTTTCGAGCGAAAGCAAGCTTTGCAAAGTCTTTATCCCTTGGTGTTTTGGACAGGCGTCTTTCTGTGGTTGTTTGTCTTTTCATTTAGCAGTTGGATTGCTTGGATGATGGGGGATATACAATTGAAACCACTGATCCAAGTAGTTTCTTTTACCTTTTTGCTGATGCCTGGTTTATCTTTTTATCGAGGGAATTTTCAAGGAAGATTTTTGATGGAACCAACGGCAGTTTCTCAAGTAGTTGAGCAGTTCGTTCGTGTTTCTGTAATCGTCTGTAGTGCATTTGCTTTTAGAAAGCTCGGATGGACGGTGTACCAAACAGGGACGGCAGCGATGAGTGGAGCCGTTTTTGGCGGGTTATGCGCATATGGAATCCTTCACTACTATGAACAAAAGATTCATGGAGGAGTATTAAGCTTCCGCCGGTTCCCATTATTCAAACAGCCACCAAAATCTTTGATCCGACGCTTTCTAGTAGAAGGCGGTCTGGTTTCGATTTATAGCGGATTACTCATCTTTTTTCAGCTGATCGACTCTTTCTTTGTAAAAAATGCTTTGGAAGTTTACGGTCTATCGGAATATGGTGCGAAGATAGCAAAAGGGGTCTATGACCGAGGGCAGCCTTTGGTTCAATTAGGTTTAGTGATTGCCACCGCATTAAGTGCGACATTTCTGCCTGCATTGACCCGTCATTTGACCAATCGGATCTATCGTCAGTTTTTGCAGACAGCCAAAATCTATCTTAGATTGACGACCGCTTTGGCATTAGCTGCATCTTTGGGATTAGCCTTACTGCTTCCTTATATCAATTATGCGTTGTTTAAAGATTATGCAGGAAATGCAGCGCTTGTATTGTTTGTTTTTTCCATTGCTTTTACTGCAGTCATCCAAGCCTATCAAAGTATTGCTCAAAGCAAGAACTCTTTTCGCCCTTCTTTAAAAGGAGCAGGATGGGGGCTCTTGGTAAAAGGATTGACTACTTCTTTTCTAACTGGTTTATTAGGAACAGCCGGAGCAAGCCTGTCTACCCTTTTAGGATTAGGTGTGACGCTTTGGTATTTTGTCCGAATCGAAACAAAAGAGCTAAATGCTTTTTGGAAAGAACGACATTTTGGGCGGAAGTTGATTATCAGCCTTCTTTGTATGACAGCAGTCCTGCTGCTGTATTATGGTGTGTTGAATATAGTGTTTGGTCCTGTAACTCATCGTTCCACTGCTTTTTTTGTCAGTGTGATAGGCGTTGGGGTTGGCGCATCTGTGTTCATTTATGCAGTGATTCGTCTCCGTCTGTTTACAGTAAGAGAGTGGCTCATGTTGCCATTTGGTAAGAAAATTCTACGATTAAACAAAAAAATCAAAAAGTGAGGAATAAGATATGCGATTAGACAAATTTTTAAAAATATCCCGAATCATCAAAAGACGATCAGTAGCAAAAGAAGTGGCTGATAAAGGAAGGATCCAAATCAACGGAAAATTGGCGAAATCTTCCAGTGACGTCAAAGTAGGCGACATTTTGAAAGTCCAGTTCGGCAACAAAACATTGGAAGTGAAAATTACGGAATTACATGAATCGACCAAAAAAGAAGATGCACAAAAAATGTACGAAATTATTTCTGAAAATCGCACAGAAACACTAGAGAAATAGATTAGACAAGCTTTCATGATATTGGTATAATGAGAAAGACAATCAAAAAAGATTGGAGCGAATCCAAGTGACGAAAAAAAGCAATAAAATCGCTGCGCTAGATACGGAATATGCAAAGAAAAAGTATGCTGAATTTCAGCAACAACAACGACAACTGGTTTTTCGAAGACGCAGACTGGCTGCAATTTTTGTTGGTGCTTTGGTCATTTTCGCGATAATAGGTGTGCAGATTTTCCATGATATGCAAAGGATGCATCAATTGAACGAATTGAGAGTCGAAGCAAATACTGAAATGAAAGAAGTCAACGCAGACGTTGATCAGCTGCACCAAGATGTTTCATTGCTGAAAGATGATGAATATGTAGCTAAACTTGCCAGAAGCAAATTCTTTTACTCAAAAGACGGTGAAAAAGTTTATCCTATATTAGAATCAAATACAGACAGCTCGACAAATGAAACAGATCAATCAACTAGTTCTACAACTGCAAAATAAGCAGGAATATAAAAAAGGGAAATAATTAGGAGGAACATTTTTTTTATGTCAATCGAGGTAGGAGCAAAACTGCAAGGAAAAGTATCAGGAATTACAAATTTTGGTGCGTTTATTGATCTAGGTGCTGGAAAAACGGGTCTAGTTCATATTAGCGAAGTGTCAAATGGATATGTAAAAGACATCCATGATGTTTTAAGTGTAGGAGATGAAGTAACAGTCAAAGTTATTTCAGTAAATGATGATGGGAAAATCGGACTATCTATCCGCAAAGCGCAGGAACAACCTGTAGAATCTGGAGAAGAAAGCCGTCCTAAAAAATTTCAACAAAAAGATTCCCGTGACAACCGCAATCGTCCAGCACAGAAAAAATCTTTTTCTCGCAGTCAGCCTTCAGCTCAAAAAGAAGACTTCGATTCATTGATGAGTTCATTTTTGAAAGATAGCGATGACCGCTTATCTTCATTGAAGCGAAACACAGAAGGAAAACGCGGTGGTCGTGGCGGACGCCGCAGCTAATAAAGCTGAAAATAATGATAATGCGACTATTTTAGTCAGAGTATCAACAGAGGGCAGGTTAATTGTCGTTTTAGACGTTTTCCCGCTCTCTTTTTTTAGGAAGAAAGGGTGTGGAAAGAATGAGCGTTGAAAAAGACGGTAAAAAAGTACCGCTATTGCAGCAGTCATTTATTCGGCACGGGAATGAACAAAGATTCTGGCAAAAAGAATCAAGGATTTTAGCAGCGGTATCAGGTGGGGTTGATTCGATGGTTTTGCTCCATTTGCTTTTGCAAGCGCAACGCCAAATCGGTTTTTCTTTGGGCGTCGTCCATATCAATCACCAATTGAGAGAAGAATCAGCAGAAGAAGCTGCTTATCTTCGCTCATATTGTGAAAAGAAGAATCTCCCTTTATATGTAAGTGTTTGGGAAGATCCGGCCAAAACGGCCATAGAAACAGCAGCCCGTAACTTTCGTTATCAAGCATTCACTCGCGTGATGGAAGAAGAACAATATGATACGTTGATGACTGCTCATCATGGAGATGATCAAATCGAGACGGTGTTGATGAAAATCATTCGTGGAGGACAGTTAAGTACTTTTTCTGGGATCAAAGAAGTACAACCATTTGCTACGGGCAGGCTTGTTCGTCCATTGCTGAGTTTCAGTAAAGAAGAATTATATGCTTATGCAGCAGAATCACAGCTTGTTTACTTTGAGGATCAGACGAACCAATTATTAGATGTCCAAAGAAATCGGCTTCGCCATTTGGTTGTTCCTCAGTTAAAACAAGAAAACACCCAGGTGATGAGACATTTTCAGCAGTTTTCGCAACAGATTCAATGGGCAGACCAAGTCATTCAAAAATGTATGGGGCAGTTAATCGAAAAGGAAGTCGAACAGTTAAAGGATCGATTTCAATTTTCAGCAGAAATGATAGAAAAAATGGAAGAAGCGGAACGATACTATTTTTTCCACTCCTTCTTCGACAAAGTATTCTCAGAAACAGGGGTCATTTTGAAAGAGCAGCAAATGACATCGATTTTAGAGCAGTGGCAACAGAAAAAAAGTCAATGGCAGCTTAGCATCGGCAACAACTGGGTACTGAAAAGAGAGTATCATTTTGTTGTACTCGCTAAAAAAGAAAAACAAGCCGCTACTCAGACAGAAGATCAGCGCTTGTTGCTTATTCCAGAACAAGGGATACAGTTGAACGAAACAGAATGGATTGGTCTGGTCAAACCTGGACATTCAGAGGACATCAAAGCAACAGATTCATGGTCTCTGTTTTCTCATGACATTTGGGTTCCCGCCGATGTGCAACTATATGTCGAAAAAAGAAAAGCAGGAGACCGTATTCAATTAACGGAGAAACTTACAAAAAAAGTATCTAGATATTTTATCGATCAGAAAGTACCTAATTCACAAAGGCAGCATGCTTGGATCATTACAGATGCCAAAAGAAATATATATAGCTTGATACCTTTTGCCTTTTCATATTTGAGTATTCGTGAAGAAACTGATAAAATACACTACATACTTCTTTACAAATATCAAAAAGAAGCAATTGGAAGGAGAACCTGATGTTGGAAAAGGATATTGAGAGAATTTTGATCTCACAAGAAGAGATACAAGTTCGTTGCAAAGAACTAGGCAAAGAGTTAACAGAAATTTACCAAAACACCAATCCCCTAGTAGTAGGTGTCTTAAAAGGAGCGGTACCATTCATGGCAGATATCGTTCGTTCTATCGATACGTATTTGGAATTGGATTTCATGGATGTTTCAAGCTACGGGAATGCAACAGTCTCGTCAGGGGAAGTAAAAATCGTCAAAGACTTGGATACAAATGTAGAAGGTCGCGATCTGTTGATCGTTGAAGATATCATTGACAGCGGAAGAACACTTGCTTATTTAGTGGATCTTTTCAAATACCGCAAAGCAAAATCAGTCAAAATCGTTACATTACTTGACAAACCCGAAGGAAGAGTAGTAAACATCGAAGCAGATTATGTTGGGTTCAACGTACCAAATGAATTTGTTGTCGGTTATGGCTTGGATTATGCAGAAGCATATCGTAACCTTCCGTACATCGGTGTATTGAAACCTAGTGTTTATCAATCAAATTAATGCTGTATCTCAATTAAATTATGGTACAATAGAATGGTCAGGATTGATAAAAAACTGTTAAATTAAATTGACGCTTAGGGAGGGCAACTATGAACAAAAAGAACAATGGCATGATGAAAAATGCCTTGTATTATGTCCTCGTAATCTTAGCGATGGTAATGGTCGTTTATTTCATTTTTGGTAATAACGGCCAGCGATCGTCAGATATCGAGTACTCAAAATTCACAGAACAACTACAAGCAGGCAAAATCAAAGAGTTTGAAGTGCAGCCTGCAAATGGTGTATATAAGATCACTGGTGAATACAAGGAACAGCAGACAGTCGCTAACAGCGGCGGGTTAGCTATCTTGGGTTCAACAGATACGACTACTACCCATTTCACAACAATCATTTTGCCAAATGATACAACATTGAGCCAAGTAACAGAACTGGCAAAAGAAAACAAAGTTGCTACAACAGTAAAAGAAGAATCAAGCAGCGGCGTATGGGTTTCGTTATTGCTTAGCTTCTTGCCGATCGTGATCATCATCTTTTTCTTCTACATGATGATGGGACAACAAGGCGGCGGTGGTGGCGGTGGCGGCCGTGTCATGAACTTTGGTAAATCAAAAGCCAAAGAAGCAGACAAAAAAGCTAATCGCGTACGTTTTTCTGATGTAGCGGGTGCGGAAGAAGAAAAACAAGAACTAGTTGAAGTTGTTGAATTTCTGAAAGATCCTCGCCGATTTGTTGAATTAGGTGCCCGTATCCCGGCAGGTGTACTTTTAGAAGGACCTCCAGGAACAGGTAAAACCTTGTTAGCAAAAGCTGTTGCCGGAGAAGCTGGCGTACCATTTTATTCGATCTCAGGTTCTGATTTCGTAGAAATGTTTGTCGGTGTCGGGGCAAGCCGTGTTCGTGATTTGTTTGAAACAGCGAAGAAAAACGCACCGGCTATCATTTTCATCGATGAAATTGATGCAGTAGGTCGTCAACGTGGTGCCGGTATGGGCGGCGGACATGATGAACGCGAACAAACATTGAACCAATTGCTTGTAGAAATGGATGGTTTCGACGGAAATGAAGGAGTAATCGTCATTGCTGCAACTAACCGTTCTGACGTACTAGATCCAGCGTTACTACGTCCCGGACGTTTTGACCGACAAATTTTAGTTGGCCGTCCAGATGTAAAAGGACGTGAAGCAATCTTACGTGTCCATGCACGGAATAAACCGATGGCCGATGATGTTGACTTGAAAGTTGTTGCTCAACAGACTCCAGGGTTTGCCGGAGCAGATTTGGAAAACGTCTTGAACGAAGCGGCGCTAGTAGCTGCTAGAAGAAATAAAAAGAAAATCGATGCTTCTGATATCGATGAAGCGGAAGATCGCGTGATTGCAGGTCCAGCTAAAAAAGATCGTGTAATCAGCAAAAAAGAACGCGAAATGGTTGCTTATCACGAAGCTGGTCATACGATTGTCGGATTAGTGTTAAGTCGCGCTCGGGTCGTCCACAAAGTAACGATTATCCCTCGCGGACGCGCCGGTGGATATATGATCGCTTTGCCAAAAGAAGATCAGTTCTTGATGACAAAAGAAGATATGTTTGAACAAATCGTAGGCTTGCTTGGTGGACGTACAGCTGAAGAAATCATCTTCAATGTCCAATCAACTGGTGCCTCCAATGACTTTGAACAAGCGACAGCTTTAGCACGAAGCATGGTAACAGAATATGGAATGAGCGATCGTTTAGGTCCCGTTCAATATGAAGGCAATCATCAAGTGTTCGTTGGCCGCGACTACGGTCAAACAAAAGCTTACTCTGAACAAGTTGCTTTCGAAATTGATCAAGAAGTACGCAAGATTTTGATGGAAGCTCATGCCAAAGCTCATGAAATCATCGAAGCTCATCGTGCACAGCATAAATTGATTGCTGAAAAACTTCTGGAATTCGAAACATTGGATGCCAAAGCAATCAAATCGTTATTCGAACACGGTGTGATGCCTGAAGGTACTGAGTCAAATGATTATCCAAGCGAAAAAGAAGCGAAAACTTTTGAAGAAGCAAAACGTGCTTTGGAAGAAAAAGACGCTGAAAAACAAGCAGAAGAAAAACGTGATTTTGAAGAAGCAAAACATGAACTGCATGAGGAAAATAAAGCAGAACATGATTCAGATTCTCAACAATCAGAAGATGATCATTCAGACGATCGATACAAATAAAAAAATATAGGTCAATTGATCTGATAGGACTCCCGAAAACCGGAACAAAAACCGGTTTTCGGGAGATTTCTTTATTTAAGATGTAAATAGGATGATGTCCTGTTTTCTAGATGATTCTGAATTATTTTTAAAAGAAGCATTCCAAAGTTGAAAAAAGCAGGAGTTGCTAGTATGATTCACTATGAGTTTAAAAACGGAAAAAGGAGTACATAACAAATGAAAGATTATCTAGTTAAGGCACTTGCTCACGACGGATTCGTACGAGCATACGCCGTTCAAGCAACAAATACCGTAGCGGAGGCACAAAGACGTCATGATACTTGGCATACGTCCTCAGCTGCTTTAGGACGAACATTAGTGGGCAGTCTGCTGCTTGGTGCAACACTTAAAGGAGAAGATAAACTAACTGTTAGAATCCAAGGCGATGGTCCAGCAGCGGGAATCGTAGTAGATGCAAATGGGAAGGGAGATGTGAAAGGCTACATCAAAAATCCGCATCTCAGTCTTCCTTTGAATAGTGAAGGTAAAATCGATGTGCGAGGAGCAGTTGGGACACAAGGGATGTTTACTGTCACAAAAGATTTAGGATTAAAAGAACCTTTTTCTGGACAAACGCCAATTGTTTCTGGAGAAATCGCTGAAGATTTTACTTACTATCTCGCTATCTCAGAACAAATCCCTTCAGCTGTTGGACTAAGTGTACTGGTCAATACTGATGACAGTATCAAGACAGCGGGTGGATTCATGATTCAAATCATGCCAGGTGCCGATGAAGAAACAATCAGCAAGATTGAGGAACAATTAAAAACAACACCAAGAATCTCTACTCTCTTAGATGAAGGACAGACACCAGAAGAAATATTGAAGGGATTGCTTGATACAGAAGAGCTGAACGTTTTAGAAAAAATGCCTGTTCAATTCAAATGTGACTGTTCGAAAGAAAAATTTGCAGAAGCAATTATCGCGCTAGGTGCAGAAGAAATCCAAGCAATGATAGATGAAGATCATGGAGCAGAAGCGGTATGCTCTTTCTGTAACAATAAATACAAGTATAGTGAAGAAGAATTAGCTGGATTGAAGAAAGAAGCCTTAGGAGGAATTTAAGTGGAACACAAATGGAAAATCGGCAATGTTGAAATCCCTAATCGTGTCGTTGTTGCGCCGATGGCTGGAATAACAAATTCAGCATTTCGAGTCACTGTCAAAGAATTTGGTGCAGGCTTAGTCGTATGTGAAATGATCAGTGACCAAGGTATCCATTTCAGAAACAAAAAAACTTTAGAGATGCTCCACATTGAAGAAGCAGAACATCCATTAAGTTTACAGATATTTGGCGGGAACAAAGACAGCCTAGTTGAAGCCGCTCAATTTGTCGAAGAAAACACAGCTGCAGATATAATAGATATCAATATGGGCTGTCCAGTAAACAAAGTGATCAAAGCAGAAGCAGGGGCAAAGTGGCTTTTAGATCCTGAGAAAGTATACGAAATGGTTAAAGCTGTTTCTTCAGCAGTAGATATCCCTGTAACGGTCAAGATGCGTATCGGTTGGGATGAAGAACACGTCTTTGCTGTAGAAAATGCATTAGCAGCACAATCAGCTGGAGCAAGTGCCATCGCTATGCACGGGCGTACGCGGGTTCAGATGTATGAGGGAAAAGCAGATTGGGAAATATTAAAAGAAGTAAAAAAACATCTCACCATCCCATTTATGGGGAACGGGGATGTCAAAACACCCGAAGATGCAAAACGGATGCTTGATCATGTTGGTGCAGACGGTGTGATGATTGGCCGGGCAGCTTTGGGAAACCCATGGATGATTCATCGTACACAGCATTATCTAGAAACAGGAGAACTGATTCCTGAGCCAACACCAGCCGAAAAGATTGCTACAGCTAAACTTCATTTACAACGCTTAGCAGATCTCAAAGGAGAAAAAGTAGCATGTAGAGAATTCAGAACACATGCGGCTTATTATTTAAAAGGGATTCCTCGAGCAGCAAAAGTGAAAGTAGCAATCAATCAGACAGAAAATCAGCAAGAAATCAATGATCTGCTGGATCAATTTGTAGAAAAAGCAGAAAAAGTACTATTGAAACAAACGTTGTGATTTCTAAGTTTTTCGTGAATTTTCAAGCCGAAATTCCAAGTTCGGCTTGCTTTTTTTGTGTTTCATTGGCATTATAGGAAAGAGATTAACATGAGAATGGAGGAACTTTTGTGACACAGGAACAACAACATCAAGTAGAAGATTTAAATGATCAAATGCTTGTACGTCGTCAAAAAATGGAACAATTGCGTGAAGATGGAATTGATCCATTTGGAAAAAGATTTGAACGCACACACAACTCAGAAGAATTGCATGAACTATTTGATCCAAGAACAAAAGAAGAACTAGCAGAGATGGGATTGACCGCTAGTGTAGCTGGTCGTATGATGACTCGCCGAGGAAAAGGAAAAGCTGGATTTGCGCATCTACAAGATCGTGAAGGCCAAATTCAAATTTATGTGAGAAAAGACCAAGTAGGTGATGAAGCCTATGAAGTATTCAAACATGCAGACCTTGGAGATTTCTTTGGTGTAACTGGACAAATCATGAAAACAGACACAGGCGAAGTTTCTATCAAAGCTTCAGAAATCACGATTTTGTCAAAAGCACTTCGTCCACTGCCAGATAAATACCATGGCTTGACGAATATTGAACAACGCTACAGACAACGCTACTTGGATTTGATCAGTAATCGCGAAAGCTTTGACCGATTTATGAAACGAAGCCAAATTATCAGCGAGATCCGTCGTTATTTAGATGGCAATGGCTATATCGAAGTAGAAACGCCAGTATTGCATAATGAGGCAGGTGGAGCCGCTGCTCGTCCGTTCATCACGCACCATAATGCACTGGATATTGATTTATATTTGCGTATCGCGTTGGAGCTTCATTTGAAACGACTAATTGTCGGCGGAATGGAAAAAGTTTATGAAATCGGTCGTGTTTTCCGTAATGAAGGGATTGACACTACGCATAATCCAGAATTTACGATGTTAGAAGCATACACAGCATATACTGATTTCAATGATGTAATGAATCTGACAGAAGGTATTATCCGTAACGCAGCTCAAAAAGTACTAGGGACAGCGAAAATCACATATGATGGACAAGCTGTTGACTTAGAAAGCGACTTTAAACGTATCCATATGGTAGATGCGATCAAAGAACAAACTGGTGTAGATTTCTGGAAAGAAATGACATTGGAAGAAGCATTAGCCTTAGCTGAAAAGCATAACGTAGAAGTAACAGAAGCGATGGGAGTCGGACATGTTATCAATGAATTCTTTGAAACGTTTGTTGAAGAAACGTTGACACAACCGACATTTGTTTACGGACATCCAGTCGAAGTTTCGCCTTTAGCGAAGAAAAATCCAGAAGATCCTCGATTCACAGACCGATTCGAACTATTTATCGTAGGACGCGAATTTGCTAATGCCTTTACAGAACTAAACGATCCAATTGATCAAAGAGAACGATTTGAAGCACAAGAAAAAGAACGTGAACTAGGGAACGATGAAGCTCACGGTGTAGACGAAGACTTCTTGGAAGCATTAGAATACGGTATGCCGCCAACTGGTGGTCTAGGTATCGGGATTGACAGATTAGTGATGCTGCTAACTGACGCTCAATCCATTCGGGACGTTCTACTATTCCCAACAATGAGATAATCAAATAAAAGCTGTCTAGGGGACTCCTTAGGCAGCTTTTGCTATGTAGAAAGCAACAAACAATAACGAATGTTCAAAAGCTGTTATCAAATATTGCAGACATTAATGGAGCCGAAAGCGAACGATGAAGAAAGAAAAGTAGTAAATAATCGCTTATTGAAAAAAACTTGAAAAAATACAAAAAATTCGTTGACCAAGATAAATTTAGTTGGTATATTATTACTTGTCCAAAAGACAGAAGGAAATATTTCTTCAAAAACATAACAAAAAAGTTATTGACATGTTGCTAACGACATGATAAGATAACTGAGTCGTTAAAAAAGAACAGCTTGCGAAGCTTGATTTTATCGAAAAAACTTCAAAAAAAGTTCTTGACAAATAACAAACGATAAGTTATGATAAATGAGTTGCTGAAAGATTTCGAAAAACGAAATCGAAAAAAACTTTTAAAAAAGAGTTGACAATCGCTTGTTACTCTGATATGATATAAAAGTTGCTACGGTAACCAAAACAAATCGGAGAAACGCTTCCGATGAAGTAGACCTTTGAAAACTGAACAAAGTAAGACAAACCAAACGTGTAGGGCGTCTTGATTCAATTCAAGACAACAAACATTTTTAACAAGCAAGCAATATGCTAGCAAACAAATTGAGCTTAACAATCGCAAGATTGTTCGAACTTTTTATGAGAGTTTGATCCTGGCTCAGGACGAACGCTGGCGGCGTGCCTAATACATGCAAG
>NZ_JAWDJH010000008.1:0-4946 GCF_032465635.1 Enterococcus sp. 2STP | reverse complement strand
TAACAGATTATCTTATGTAAAAAGTAACAATGCTCAAAGTTCTTTGTTACTAATACAAACAACCATAGCTGAATTAAATAATTCAATAAGCGATTTACTTCTTAATATCAAAAAATAAATCAAGAAATCAATGTTATATTACTGTTTCTTGTTAAGTTAACTAGCAAGCTTTTCTAAATTTTTATTTATTTCTTCTAATACTATTTTATATAAAAAATAGTATTAGAATGTATCTTTTATTTGTAGAATACACTATTTTATGCTATTATTTCCAAGTCATAAAAAGAAAAAAGCTTCAGATACTTATCTTTTGGGGAAAGACTCTAGGGTGAGGGAGTATCTGAAGCTTTTTTCTATGTTCATTATCTCACATGGTTATTTTTTAGTCTATTATTTGCTTAACTTTTTCAGAAGAACGAAAAAAAGACCTCAACCAAGGATGATTGGTTGGGGTTTTATGATTTTCGTGTAATTATCCAACTTGCTGCTCTTTTTTCTCTTCATCAGAGAACACCTCTACTTGTTCTTCTCTAACCTGTTCCTTTCTTGTTTTTAATCTATCAAACAAATTATTTTCTATTAGTTCAAAAAAATTATTTTTTTCTACAATATTCCAGTTTCCATCACTTTGCTCATCATAATATATTTTAGTTAATTTAGGTAAAATATCTAGGTAAACAAGCAACAATAGCTGAGCCTTTTTTTTATTTTCTTCTGAATCTTCATAATTACCTGAATAAGAATCAATATCCACAGACACTACACCTTTATCGTTTAGTTTTAACTCCATATTCTCATGACCAGTATATTCTAAACGCAAAATAATTTGTTTTAATAAATTGCTTTCAAGGATAAAGGATAATGTACTTATAAGTTTTAATACAGTATCACCATGTGCAGATAATGTATTATCATCTTTAGTTTCCCCTCTCACACCAATAATGCTATTAATAGTCAAGGATTTCTCGTTTTGCTGAGCATCTGTAAATAAAAACTCATTGTCTTTTGTAAATACAGTTTTTACAAACCACATGAAAATATCATCACTAAAAGTAAATTTATTTTCAACAATTTCATTTCTACCAGTATATCCATGTAATCTACGCAATAATTTAAGGGCATCTGAGTTTCGATTAATAATATATTGAGTTTTTGCACCGTCAGTATATACAATTATCATGCCACGTATTATAGATGTTTGCTCATCCATCTTAGTCATACCAGGCATTGTATAATTCATTGAAAAATCAATTACATTGTATTTAATATCACGGTTTTCAATCTTAATTTCAAGATTTTGATCGAATAATTTATGTTTTTGTAAATTAGTATACTGTATACTACCATCGTTTCTTAGCCCTTTATGATCGGTCATTAACAAATTGATAGACTCATCTAAAGTTATATCTGAATTATTTAACCATCTAGTGGTAGAAAACCAAGCCATGTAAAATCCTCACTTCCTGAATATGCCTTTATTATTTATAAGTTTTATTTTATTTTTTTTATTATTATTGATTGATACTTCTAAACCGCTGTCTACTTCTGGATAATTCTTCAGTACTTGAAAGCCTAGAATTTTTGAATCTGCTATTCTTTTCACCTTGTTTCGATTAAATAATTTACTTATATCTATCGTAATTCGTTTCTTGTCACTAGATATATTACAGTCATCCGAATATTGTTCTATCGGGTAGGCTTCAACTTGCATCGGTAATAATATTACTATATTTTTATTTATAAATTTTTTAGGATTACCTTCTAAATAAACTTTGAAATAAACCATTGTTATATCTACATCCGGTTCAAAATCATATTGAATTTCATCAATTTCTTTAAAATTAGTTTTTTTATCAGAAAATGTAATTTTAACAAAGGTTTTCCTATTCTTAAATAAGCTACCTAGCCAAAAAAGGCCTTTAAGTAGAGTAGTGAAGAGAACTGAATAAATCGTTAAATTTATACCATAAATTTTATCTGAAGGAATAAATTTAAAGTTAATAGGTAATATACTAGTAAAAAAAGCAGCAAACAAAGTAACTGCAATAGGGACTAATTCTTTAAGTGCTCTACCAAGTTTCAGCACGGTATATTCTCCAAAATTATCTCTTCTAAGAATGATATCTCATTTTTTATTTTTTCGTTCTCCCCTACATTAATTAATCCATTAACAGATAACTTTATGTCTATAGGCTTTTCCTCAAGTCTATACTGGACTCTAATACTTTTTATTTCTATAGATTCATTTTTTGATAAAAATGATAATTCTTTCATTAAGTTATAAAAATATGCTCTATCCTTAACCGTGCTAGCAATCAATTGTTGTATTTGTTGCTCGTATTGGTCATCTTCTTCAATTAATTCAATTGTAACTATTCTAGCTTGCTTATTAATAAACATTTTTTCTAAGATATCTAACATCACAGCTGATGAAATTACAACCTGACTATATCCTTCATCAAGTTTAGAACGAACAAAGGGATAATAATCACCTTTAATTTCAATTGCATCTATGCCATTATTAATTCGAGATTTAAACAACTTATATCTTTTATAATACATGTTCCGTCTCCCTATCCAAGACTCAAAAGCTACCTTTTTTTAATGTAAAACAATCCATTATTATATATAAATAATACGCTAATTTATTTTTTTTTACAATATAAATCAAATACCAATAATATCTATTTCGATTAATATAATCATTATTAATTGATTTTTATACTATTTACTATTACAGTAACTTTAAACTGATAGTCGTAGTTTTTAGATATATGTAATGCCCCTCAACGAGGGGCTATTTTTTTATCGTTGCGGAATATTTAAATACCAACGTTTGTCATGGAAATCTTGCGCTCCACCTTTAGTATTTCCCTCTGGATCATTCGTTGCTCGCATCATGACATAGACTTTCTTATTAGGAAAATTACGCATATTGAAAGATACATGATAACCAACATCCCCAGATGTCCCATACGCTTGATTTACATCTGGTCTATATACTCCGTCAGCTTTTACTCGTGCTAGCTCTTTCCCAGTATCGTAATCCATAATAAAAATATACTCGTATTGATAGTTAGCAATATGCCAACCAGCAACGTGCAAGTTTGCATATTCGATTTCCCCAAACTGATCAATGTGAGCATAGTTTGTTCCATCAGTTAGTGTAGGATTTGCTGCACCCGATCGAGTCAGATCGATAACTGGATTATCATCCGAAGTAGTTGGATTATCATCTGTGAATCCATGAGCTAAATCGTAAGCTAGTTTTTCCTTACTTACACCCATTTCAGAAAGATAACCGTAAGGATCTGTATGATCGCCCCAGATATTTTGTGTTACCCATAAAATGTGATTTGATTCCTGGTTGGTTATAAGGCGTGTCCAATGTTAATGGAATACCATATTTCATTGCTGAATCTCTAGCCAATTCAACATATGCTTTATAGTTCTTTTCAAAAGTTGTTTTATCATGTGTGTGTTGTAACTCAATCTGCACAGGACTGTTAGCATTAGCATACGAACCAGCACCGTACTGTACATAACCAGGTTGTCCGACTTGGTAAACAATACCACCGTCTCCCACAATGTAAGCAGTGTAAGCACTAGTCCATGAACGTTGCATATATTGCGCTTCATTGCGTCCTGTTGCTGTTTCATTAGCCGTTTCATGCAGTAAAATGTACTGATTATTTGCTACTTGTGAGCTACCTTCGTTTGAGCCCAAATTAAATTCATTGTTAATCGTATAGGCGAACCCATTAATTGGCAATAAAAAAAGAGCCGTTAATAGGCTCATCGCAGTAATAGTAACTTTCTTTTTCATTTGTTTCCTCCTTGTTCTTTGTTTTCAGTATCATTTCGTATTTGTTGAAATACTTCTTTTAACTTATCTGGTAGCGGAAGGAATACCGAAATGTTTTCTAAAAAACTGATCCCTTCATTTGCGACATAGAACATAATAACTATTTCTCTTAGAGGTATAGAGTTTCCAACGATTTTCTGTGCTTCAACTGCAACGGCAATCACCACGAAGATTAAAACTTTCTTCAATAATCCTTCGAAACCGACCTCGCTACTCACTTCTTTTAATTTCCATGCCTTCGCAAGTCCAGTCAAGAAGTCCACACCCACAAGAAAAATTAGAACATGTAGTATATTGTCCATCCCTCCCAGTAAACCAACAATTGTCCCGCCTATCACCCCAGTCATTACTGAAAGTGTGTTTAAATATTTTTCCACTATCCATATCTCCTTTATACAAAAAGCGCACTCGTTTGAGTACGCTTCTATTCTTCGTTATTAATAATCTCATCCGCTTCTTCATCCGTAATACATAATGGAACAAATTCACGAACCTGTTCTTCTGTAAAACAGCCCCAGTCAAACATCATTTTCACATCGCTAAAACTAAACATACTACTCGCCTCCTTCTGATCCTGGATTTAGTTGCTCTTTAATTTCTTCAATGTCTTTGCTATTTTGAAGTGAAGCAAGCATTGTCTTTGAATTGATTTGTGCTAAACTGTCAGCTTTTTCTTTCAATGCAGTATTTTCCTGTTTAATTACTACATCGTTTAGCATAAGTTTGGCATTGAGCTGTTTTAGATTACCATTCTCATGTTCCAGTGCCTCATACACTGCTTCAAGATTATTTAGCTTATTGTGATCCAATACATTCGTTAAAACAATCCATCGGTTTTCTTTAGGATCAAACAGTTGATCGTCAATTGTTAAAGGTTCCCCATCTGAACGAATTCCTTCTAATGGTGGGACATCAGTAAACGGGACAGTCATAACCATATCATCTAACACTTTCCCGGCATATTCCCCACCAGGCTTGCCATACTTCCAAATATCTTTCATTTATTTCACTCCTTTAATCTAAGATTCTATTTCCATAATGTGTAGCGTATTTATCTGTGCAAAATCTACTGTCTTTGATT
>NZ_JAWDJH010000007.1:0-112309 GCF_032465635.1 Enterococcus sp. 2STP | reverse complement strand
TAATTAAGTAAATAGAAAGGGACTTTTTATCTTTTTAGAAAAGAGCCCTTTCTGATCAAACAATATGTTTAGAAACTAGGTGAGAGATGATCAATGAGATGGCAAAAACTATTATCAAAAAATGCACAGAATTTATTTTCACTAATCAACCTAATGAAAGATCTGATCTGGCGAAAAACGGATTTAGCTGAAGAACTGAAAATCGATGTCAAAACAGTTGATCGGCATCTAAAACGTTTGGCAGAAAGCGACTGTCCAATCCAACTGATTCTTCATAAGAAAACCGTTCAGTTAGTTTATGATCAAGGATATAGCGAACCTTACCTCCTTTTTGTTTTTCTGATCCAATCACCACCTTTTTGTCTACTGAAAAATCTGCTGTTGAATGAACCTTATGAACAGGAGTATGATCGTTCGACACAAGAGCGGTTGAGAAAATGGTTTGGTGAGTATCACCTTTCGTTTTCTTATAAAAAAGCGCAGATCTTTGGTTCAGAAAGAAAAATACGGTACCTGCTATTTTGTTTCTTGAAAGATTTCCCCCATTTTTTTGCAGACGATGGAGAGCAATCCTTTTCAGAGACATTCATCCAATTATTGAAGCAACGAAAGGATCCGGCAGAAATCGAGATTTTAGGAGACAGTCGAACCCTTTTCTTTGAGTTGTTTCCAGAATTGCTTTTTAGAGAAGAGCAGATTTTGCCAATAAAAGAAAAAAATTATCTAGCGATTTTGCGCTTGAGCTGTAATCAGATTACTGAAAAACGGTGGGAACGGATAGAAGAGACACAAGACTATCGGAAATTGACGATCGTAACTGAAAAGCTTGATTCGCTGTTTTGGCTGAATAGTGAGTTTGAAAGTGGAAATAAATCAAAGCTGACAAAAGTACTTTACCAAGAATGGCTTCGTTATGTGATTGGTATCCATGACCGACTGGTGGAAGAAGAAGTTCGTTATTATCAGGAAACATTAGAAAAGTTTCCTAATTCCAAAGATAAACTCTATCAATTTCGTCTAGCAATCCAACAAGCACTTGCACACCCCGCAGTTGAATGGGGAATGCTTTTACTTAAGACACTCCAAGAACGGGGCTATTTAGATGTCCATCCTCCTGAAGTGAAAATCGTCTTTTTTTTTCGTTATGAACATCAGGAAGCAAGAAGACTTGCCGGGGTACTGAACAAAACGCTAAGACATCGAAAGCGGATTTCGATCCATGTCTGCACTCGAAATAAACCACCTCGTTATGCAGATCTAGTGATTACAGATCATTTTTTTCCATTAGACCATAACGAAGATCAAAAAACGTATCTGTACCATCCTTCATTTGGTATCGAAAGACTTCTTACGGATATCAATTACTGGTTAGGGAAAAACCGATAAAACCTTTGGAAAACAGATCAAAACAAGTCAGTCTATGCTATAATAAAAAGCGATTAGTAAAGGAGGAAATCCATTGGAATTAAAGAAATTAGAAGTTCCCACATCTTCGATCACAGAAGTAAAACGATCGCCGATGGATGTATTTGCTCAAGCGCGAGACGCGGGAACTGGCGTATATATATTTAATCGGGAAAAAGTAGCTGGTGTGATGCTGACCCAAGAACAATACGAAACGCTCGTGCAAGAACTAGATGTCCTTCGTCAAACAGTGAAAGAGGAATTGAAGGAACCAAAGGAAAAAGAAATACACGAAGAATCTGTCAATAAAACAGCTTCCGTCGTATCCAATGCTGAAGGGATGGAAGAGTTGGCTCAAACATTACAGCACTCGCTTATTACGGGTGTGACGATTACAGCAAAAAATCTAGATGAACGAATGGTCGCACTTGGATTTATTACGAAAAAAACTGGATTTGGCGGGGTCGTGGATATGCTCAGCGAGTTGATGAAAACCGGGAAAATCAATTACCAGCTAAGAAGAAAACCGCAAAATCGGACCATCATCGCTGAAATCATAGGGGAGCAAAACAGTCAATCCCAATTGATGGATAAGATCATTATCAAGAAAATTTTTCTACATGAATTATAAGAAAACCCTATATGTACAAAAAGAAGAAAAACAGCTTCTCTTTGTACATATAGGGTTTGTTTTTTTAGGGATGCCGTGCTTTTTTATAAGATAAGGCTACCGCCCATAACGACCCGAGGATTTGTGGAACTAAGTAAATGCCGGCTAGAATCAAAATCAGTTGGGTCGGTTTTAAAGGATGATAAAAGTAACGCCATTCAGCAAAATTGACGCAAAACAAATAGGAAGTGACAGTAGATATAATATTGGCGATAAATAAAGATAAAATACGCCTGCTTTTTTGGAAATAATACCCAGCAAAAAGAGATAAAAATATCAACGTGATGAATCCGCTTACGGAATGATAATGGAAATCAAGCAGTAAAGCGAAATGCACATAAGGAACAAAAGATAAAAGCAATGGAAGATTCTTCCAACACGTTTTTATCATATTTTGTCACCACCTAACAAGTGTTATTATTTTGTTAGTTTTATTGTAAATTGAATCATATAATAATCAATTACTTTTTCATTATTTCTAGATTAAATGAATAAACTCTCATGCCATTATCTCTAAAAAAAAAGTTTTTCCCCCTAATTTTTTTAGATAGAAAATTGTATAGTATGATGAAAGAAAAATTGGTTTGGGGGAACATTGATGAGAAGAAAAGCAGTAATCGATCGGCTTTATTTATTTTTTTGGTTTTTTCCTATCGTTTTGCTACCTTTTACATGGGTAAATGCTGTTGTGCAAGGTGCCGAGATATTAGGGCTGATCCAAGGAAGTGGATTTGTGGTTTCTAGAAATTTTCCAGCTTTGACTGTTTTTTACTTAGTGATAAGTGTAGGTCTATTACTGCCAAAATCTCTGATCAATCATTATAATTGGCAGCTGCTTTATTTCTCTTGTTTACTCATATTCACATCTATGTTTTCCTTGTTGCCTCGCATGATCATCGGTCCTAATGGTTTGAGCGAGAGCGGACTGAAGGATTCAGCATATCCCTCCATGTATTTCTTGACCATTAAACCGTGTTTCTATTTAGTCATTGTCTCATTTATTCTTGCGACATTCTTTTACTTCTGGACAGAGATCCGGATAAAAAGTGAACGATCTGTATCTATAAAAAATAACCGTTGATGGTGGATCATCGGTAACAAGCATATGAGCGGCGGAAAACGCCTGTTTCTCATATGCTTTTTTATTCTCGTGTAAAGAATCCGAAAAACGTTTACATGATTTTTACATAACTTAACTATATTTTTACAGCAACCATACGAGGGATTTACAGTCGACTGATAAACTTTAGTTGTAAATAAGAAAGGAGCAATAAAATGAAAAAAGTATTGTTTACTCTAGGTATGATGGGAATTCTTTTAGCCGGATGCGGCTCAGGATCAGGAAATACAGATGGCTCTGCCACACAAAATAATTCAAGTGACTCAAATGAACAAGTAAAAATCGTTGCGGTAGGTTCGACAGCATTGCAGCCTTTGGTCGATGCAGCGCAAGAAAGCTTTGTACAAGAAAATCCGAATTATCAAATCTCTGTACAAGGAGGAGGAAGCGGAACTGGTTTGAGCCAAGTCGAAGCTGGAGCAGTTACTATCGGAAACTCTGATGTATTTGCAGAAGAAAGAGACGGGATCGATGCCTCTAAACTAGTGGATCATAAAGTAGCAGTAGTTGGGATGGCACCCATCGTCAACAAAGATACAGGTGTCAAAGATATCACAAAACAGGAATTGATTGATATCTTTACAGGAAAAATCACTAATTGGAATGAAGTTGGCGGGAAAGATCAAAAGATCAACGTTGTGAACCGTGCAAACGGCAGCGGTACCCGTGCGACATTTGAAAAATGGGGACTAGATGGTGCCACACCTATACAGTCCCAAGAACAAGACTCATCAGGAACTGTTCGGCAGCTTGTAAGTCAAACACCAGGAGCAATCAGCTATTTAGCCTTCTCATATCTCGATGATTCCACACAAGCACTAAGTATCGACGGTGTAGAACCAAAAGAAGAGAATGTAGCAGATAACAGCTGGAAAATCTGGTCCTATGAACATATGTACACGAACGGAAAACCTTCCCCTGAAGTCCAAAAATTCTTAGACTACATGATGACAGAAGAAATCCAAGAAGGACCTGTCAAAGAATTGGGCTATTTACCAATCACAATGATGAAAGTAGAACGTGACCACGAAGGAAATATCAAATAACTAGCAGATAAATATGCTACAGTTATCGTGACTATCAAGGAAAAATCAACTATGTTTCCCCGCATATAGATTTTTCCTATAATTGAGAAAAAGAGCGACGACATAGAACTGTCGTCGCTCTTTTTTTGCTATATGACAGGAATGAAAGGTGTATGCAAGCTTAATAAGAGGAACACTTTTCATATCTGTTCTATACTGGATAGGAGAAGTTTGTAAATATCCAGAAAATGAAATTGATCGAGGTAGCCACATGAAGAATAAATGGACAAATCGAAGTAAAAAAAAGAAAAGAACACAAAAATCATCTGACAAAGTTATCCGTCTTTTTCCCTCGTACAAAGAAGGATTGACAGCAGAACAAGTCAAGGAACGAATAGAAAAAGGTGCAGCAAACGATTCAGTCGATCCCACATTCAAAACAAACCAACAAATTATATTGGAAAATATTTTTACGTATTTCAATTTGATCTTTCTTATCTTAGCCATTTTGCTTTGCCTAGTAGAATCTTATAAAAACTTGACCTTTTTACCAGTTATCATAGCCAATACAGGAATCGCTGTCTTTCAGGAAATTCGATCCAAAAAAATCTTGGATGAATTGAATGTATTGAATACAGCAAAAGTCAATGTCATAAGAGAGGGGATAGAGCAAACAGTAGATATAGAAAACCTTGTATTAGATGACATTGTTATTCTAGAGACTGGACATCAGATTCCAGCAGATGCAGAGGTCGTGGAAGGAAAACTGCAAGTCAACGAGGCTTTATTAACAGGTGAAGCAGATGAGATAACCAAAGAAATAGGTGATCCATTGATGTCCGGCAGTTTCGTTGTTTCCGGAAAAGCTTACGCCCGATTAGACAAAGTCGGAGCGGATTCGTATATTTCCCAATTGACAGTCAAAGCCAAGACAATGGGAGAAGGAGAACAGTCGGAGATGATTGCTTCTCTTAATCAATTGATCAAATGGATTGGGATCATCATTATTCCTATCGGTATTCTGCTTTTTTCTCAAAGTTACTTTTTTAATGGAAACACGATGAAAGAAAGTGTCGTCGCAATGGAAGCAGCATTGATCGGTATGATACCTGAAGGACTGTACTTGCTAACGACGATCGCATTAGCATTAAGTGCGACTAAACTAGCAAAGCAAAGAGTTCTTTTACACAATATGAAAAGCATTGAGACATTGGCAAGAGTAAATGTCCTTTGTGTAGATAAAACAGGAACGATCACAGAAAACAAAATGTCTGTCCAAAAAGTGATTGTCTCTAAAAAACAAGAAATAATCAGCCAATCAGATCAACTGGAAGAGCGCATTGCTGACTATGCAAAAGCGATGGCAGGAGACAATGCAACAATGGAAGCCGTCAAAGAATACTTTACAAAAACCACTGATCAATCCTATCACCAGGTCATTCCTTTTTCTTCTGTCCAAAAATTCAGCAGTGTAGCGTTGGAAGATAAGGTGTATGTTTTAGGAGCACCCGAAATGGTTTTGCGAGATCAGTTGCCGGAATATGCGGAAGAGTTTGTTTCTTTTGCTGAAAAAGGCTATCGCGTGTTGGTCTTTGGTGTATACGATGGGATTCTTGAAGAACCAGTATTAACGGAGGCAGTCACACCATTAGGCTATATCCTGATCGCTAATCCTATCAGAAAAGAAGCAAGAGCCACATTCGATTACTTCAAAAAACAGCAAGTAGCCATCAAAGTGATTTCTGGAGATAATCCGCTCACCGTATCTAATGTAGCTGTCCAAGCAGGGATTTCACATGCTGATCAGTACGTTGATGCGTCTAAATTATCAGAAGAAGAATATGAAGCAGCTGTCGAAAAATATACAGTTTTTGGACGCGTCAAGCCAGAACAAAAGAAAATCTTCGTTCAATTGCTAAAGCGTAACAATACAGTAGCTATGACAGGTGATGGCGTGAATGACATTCTAGCCATGAAAGAAGCAGACTGCAGTATAGCGATGGCTTCTGGCAATGAAGCCGCCATGCAGGCCTCACAAGTGGTCTTGCTTGATTCTGACTTTTCACGCATGCCGGAAGTTGTTGCAGAAGGACGGCGCGTCGTGAACAATATTGAGCGATCAGCCAGCTTGTTTTTAGTGAAGAATATTTTCTCCTTTTTACTTTCGCTGTTTTCAGTCATCTTTGCTTTGACCTATCCTTTAGAACCATCACAGATCACACTGATTAGTTTGTTTACGATCGGACTCCCATCTTTCTTGCTTGCTCTAGAAGAAAACAAAAAGCGAATCAAAGGGAAATTCATCATGAATGTGATGGAAAAGGCTGTGCCAGGTGGACTGACAGATATGATCGTAGTCGGTGCGTTGGTGATCTGCGGGGTGACTTTGAATCTAAATAAAACAGATGTTTCTACAGCATCTACTATGCTTTTGATTGCAGTAGGATTTCTCGTTCTCTATAAAATCTGTTCACCGCTGAATAAATTCAGAAGTCAGATCATTCTTTTCTGTGCTAGCGGTATCTTTTTTTCGGTGGTTTTTTTGCATAAACTGTTTTCAATCACCGGTATCTCAGCTGTATCGCTTTTGCTATTGAGCATTCTATTTTTCTCGGCAGATTCGATCTTTAGGCATTTGACTACATTGGTAGAATATTTGTTTGAACGTAAAAATGAAAAAGAGCCGGAGATAATAAATAAATTGCCTCGGTTCCTTCGATTATTCAAAAGAAATAAATGACTAATAAGATAAAAGAAGCTTAAAAAATACATTAACCAAAAAATTGTATTTTCTAAGCTTCTTTCTGTATAAAAAACAAAGCAAATTTTTATCTAGAACTTATAGAAAACCAATTAAATCTTTACTTCAGGTGTCCTATAATCATTTTGAAAGCGTTTTTATAAAATTGGGAGGGATGCTTCAAATGAAAAATAGAAGATTGCTTCAATTTAGTTTATTTTTAGGTGTACTGTATGGGATTTTCTTATCCGTTTCCATTGATGCTTGTACGACGGTTTTAGTAGGAAAAAATGCTTCAGTAGATGGATCAACGATGATTGCTAGAAATGAAGATCTGAACACGGCTTGGTCCAAACACTTTGTTGTCAGAAAAGAAAATACGAATCCTTCACATTTTGTATCAAAAGGGAATGGATTTACCCTTGATCTTCCGAAAGAACAGCTGAAGTACACAGCGACCCCAGAATGGGATACGTCAGAAGGATTATTTGAAGAAGATGGTATCAATAGCAAGAACGTTGCAATGAGCGCTACTGAATCAGCTACGACAAAGGAAGAGATATTGAAAAAAGATCCATATACTGCGCATGGTATCGCAGAAGACTCTATGTTGACAGTGATCCTTCCTTATATTGATTCAGCAAGAGCAGGAGTAGAACGATTAGGAAAAATCGTTGCTAAGCAAGGAGCTGCAGAGACAAATGGTGTGATTTTCTCTGATAAAAATGAAATCTGGTATATGGAGATACTTAGTGGTCATCAGTGGGCAGCTGTCAAAGTTCCAGATGACTGTTATGCAGTTATTCCTAATATGTTGTCAATTGATTCATTTGATTTGAAGGACAAAGATTCTTATCTTTGTTCAGCAGATTTAGAATCTTTTTTAGAAAAGAATCAACTGATAAATACGAAACGGGATATTTCTTTAAGAGACATATTTGCAGATAAGTCAAAGGATGAAAAATACAATCTTCCTAGGATATGGGATGCACAGAGAAAACTGACACCTTCAAAGAAACAAAAAATAACAAACCGTTCATTTGAGATGTTCGTCAAACCAGATAAACCTATTTCAATTGCAGAAACAGCTTATATCATGACATTACACTTTAATGGTACTGAATATGATACCATCGAAGGGACAAAGCCAGATAAGTATCGTCCAATCTCTGTGCCGAATACGATGGAATCTCATATTCTACAGATAAGAAACAATGTACCAGAAGAAATCAGTGGTATCCATTGGTTAGCGTTGGGGATTCCTGATACAAGCAATTATATACCATTTTATAGCAATATAAGCGAGACACCCGAAGCTTATCAAAAAGGAACAGATATGCCAGATGATATTTCTGCTTACTGGACATATCGGTTGACGAACATCTTGACGAAGCCATACTATAGTGATTTCAAGAAAAATATTACTTTACCAACTCGCCAAAAAGTTCGAGACCATCTATCGAAAGAGTTAGCAAGTACAGACCAACAAGCAAGAGAATTAATAGTAAATCATCCCGAAAAATTAACGGATTATTTGAATCAAAAAACACAAAGTTTTGCTGATTATGCTATAGATGCTTATCAGAAAATGAACCAGGAGCTGATTGTAAAGATGTCAGAAAAGACAGCTACACATCATGACAAAGATTTATAACATGTGGCTCAGCATTTTTAGCTAATAAAAAGCCTGCTTTTCAG
The DNA here is from genome assembly GCF_032465635.1 of Enterococcus sp. 2STP. Taxonomy (NCBI): domain Bacteria; kingdom Bacillati; phylum Bacillota; class Bacilli; order Lactobacillales; family Enterococcaceae; genus Enterococcus; species Enterococcus sp. 2STP. The sequence continues at coordinate 103,652 of NZ_JAWDJH010000007.1, read as the reverse complement.
CGTAGTAGATGATCGTTAGACATCTAAACATTGCTGCAAGCAGGCCTTATTTAATTGCTTTTCGGAATGGTAACGGTGAAAGTCGAACCTGTTCCAAGATGACTGTCTACAGTAATCGTCCCATGAAGGAGCTGCACGTAGTCTTTTACAATCGCTAACCCTAGTCCGGTCCCGCCTGAATGCCGGCTTCGCGCCTTGTCTACGCGGTAAAAACGCTCAAAGATCCGTTCCTGATCCTCAATGTCGATACCTATACCAAAGTCTTGGACAGAAAACGATAATTCATCTGTTGCCTGATAACGGATAATGATCTCGCTGTCGTTTTTTGAGTATTGGACAGCATTTTCAATCAGATTTTTGAGGATTGGATAAAGGATATCTGTTTTAGTAGTAAATGGTTCGTTCTTTCCAATCAATCGAATCGTCAACCGTTTCTTTTCGATGATTGGCTGATAATTTTGAACGATTTGCTGGAAATAAGGTTCTGTATAAATCGTCTGGATCTCGTAAGAATTCTCACCGTCTTTTGACAGCTGGATGATTTCCCGAATCAATTTATCTAACCGAATCGCATCTTTTTGCATGATCTCAAGAAAAGAAGTCAGAGTTTGCGGGTCATCTTTTGCACCATCCAGTAAAGTCTCGGTAAAACCAATCAGTGAAGTCACAGGAGTTTTTAATTCGTGAGAGACATTGCCAACGAAATCCTTTTGTAGCTTTTCTAAACGTCGCACTTTCGTTAAGTCATACGCCACCCCTAGAATCTGTCCGGTACCTTCTGAATTAGTAAAGTAGCGCAAGCTCAAGTCTAATGTCTGTCGTCCTTCAGTGATGGTGATCTCCTGATGGATCAGCGGATGCTCAGGAGTCACTTGGTGAATCAGCTGAATGAGTTTTGGCTCTTGGATGACTTCTGTGTACCGTTGTTCGGGTTCATAGCTTGTCACGTTTAAATGCAACTGCATCTTTGGATTAAGCAGTAGCAAACGAGAATCAGCATCATCAATCAGGAATACGCCTATCATCAGTTCATTTAATAATGTGTACAATTGTTCTTCTGTTGTAGTATACGCTCGATACATCTTACTCATTTGTTCGCTCAGCGCATTGATCGTCTGATACAATTCCTCCCATTGGTCAGGTGTCTGCATGATTACTTCTGCTTGGTTTGGATTTTGTACCATTTTTCTAAGAACAGGCAGGACAGTTTTCAAAGGCTGATTTTTTTGGTAGATCAGGTAATAGATCATTCCTGCAAGAACAAGGAAGAAAGACAGAAAGAAGAAAAAGACCCAACGGCGAAAACTTTCCGTTCTCGGTAAAAATCCGCTTGTCGGTTCTGCGATACGTAAAATGGCTTCTAACTGGCCTCCTTTTTTGACTGGTAATGCGACGTATAAAAGATCCTCATTCAAAGTAGTACTTTTGCGCAAAGCGCTACCTAGGTTCCCACCATTCAATACAGCTTTTATTTCTGGACGAGAACTTCGCTGTTCATTCAATGTTTCATTGTTTGTGTCAAATAAGATTTTTCCAGTAGCATCCATTAAAGTGATCCGTTCGTTCGACTGATGGACGAATTCTTCCAAAGCAGTTTTGTTTTGCGCCGCTTGGAGGTTTTCGAAATCTAATTGCCGGATCAGTAGTTGTGCTTTTTTTGTCAGGTAGCTTTCTTGCTGTTCGACGATCTGTTGTTGGAAATAATGGGAGATCAATTGCCAACCACCAAAAAATAAACTAATCAAAAGAATAAGAAAGAAGAGACGTTCATAAACTTTTTTCCATTTCATCGTTTTGGTTCCTGAAACTTATAGCCAAATCCTCTAACAGTCACCAAGTACTTTGGATGTTTTGGATCTCGTTCGATTTTTTCTCGCAAATGACTAACGTGCACATCTACGATTCGGCTTTGTCCTGCAAAGTCAAAATTCCAAATGCGGTCTAGCAATGTGTCGCGATCGATCACACGGTCTTTTCGTTTCATGAAATAAACGAGTAATTCAAATTCTTTCGGTGTGAGTTCAATCAGATGATCGTCTACGGTGACTTGATAATTGGTCAAATCAGCAGTGATTTGTCCAATCGATAGATATTCAGGTTCAGCTTCATCTTTTGATTGCTTACGAGGTTCGATCCGTCTGAATATGGCTTTCATACGGGCTAATACTTCACGTGGACTAAATGGTTTGGTCAAATAGTCGTCAGCACCTATCTCCAGACCAATGATCCGATCCACTTGATCATCTTTAGCCGTCAGCATCAAAATCGGTGTTTCATTTTTTTCTTGACGCAGCCGCTGAGTGATCTCCATGCCATCCATCGTTGGAAGCATCACATCTAAAATGATGAAATCAAATGATTGTTCTAATGCTAATTCTAATCCTTCGCCTCCATCTGCGGCACTGGTTACCTTATAGCCTTCTTTTTCCAAATTGAACGTCAAGAGCGTCACAATAGAAGGTTCATCATCAACAACTAGTATTTTTTTCATTCAAATCTCCTTTAAATAGGTTTCATTCTGTTTATATTTTAGCATAGAATCAGTACAAGGGGCTATTTTACAAAAGAAATAAATGGTATAATAGGAAGGCACTTTGCTGAATAGAAAGGAAGAGCAGTCAATGATTGGAATCAGTGCATGTTTAGGCGGTCTAGCCTGTCGCTATGATGGACAGAAAAAAGAAGTACCAGAATTGATGAAACTAGTTGAAACTGGCGAAGCTGTCATGGTCTGTCCAGAAGTAATCGGTGGATTGCCAATCCCTAGAGATCCTGCTGAAATCATTGGTGGAAATGGGTTCGATGTGTGGGAAGATCAAGCAAAAGTATGGACGACAAGCGGCGAAGATGTAACGGAAGCGTACAAAAACGGCGCGATTAAAGCATATCAAAAATTGCAGGAAAAGCACATTGATCTAGTCATCATGAAGGAAAAAAGCCCTTCATGCGGGACCCATTCGATTTATGATGGAAGCTTTTCTGGAATAACAAAAAATGGCGCGGGAGTGGCCACTGCTTATTTTATTCAGCAAAAAATGACTGTGCTCTCTGATGAAGAATGGCTGAAAACTAGAGGTGAGCAGAATGGAAATCGAAAAGACCAATCGAATGAACGCGCTCTTTGAATTTTATTCGACCTTATTGACAGAAAAACAAATGAACTACATGGAGTTATATTATGCAGATGATTTTTCATTAGGTGAGATCGCGGAAGAATACGAAGTAAGTCGACAAGCAGTATATGACAATATCAAGCGGACAAGCAAAATCTTGGAGGATTATGAAAAAAAACTCCATCTGTTCTCTGATTATATTGTCCGAGAACAGATATTAGAAAAGATGACCGCATATATTACAGATAAGTATCCGGAAGATAAAAAACTGCTTGAATATGTACAGCAAATTCAAGCAATCGAAGAATAAATAAAAGGAATGAAGAAAATATGGCATTTGAAAGCTTAACTGAACGTCTCCAGCAGGCGATGGGAAAACTAAGAAAAAAAGGGAAAGTATCAGAAGCTGACGTAAAAGAAATGATGCGGGAAATCCGCCTTGCCTTACTAGAAGCCGATGTTAACTTGCAAGTAGTCAAAGACTTTACTAAACGCGTACGCGAACGTGCGGTAGGGGCAGAAGTGCTGGAAAGTTTATCACCAGCACAACAAATCGTAAAAATCGTTGATGAAGAATTAACGATCACACTTGGTTCTGAAACAGCAGAGTTAAATAAATCACCAAAAATACCAACTGTTATCATGATGGCTGGTCTACAAGGGGCAGGTAAAACAACTTTTACCGGTAAATTAGCGAATTATTTAAAGAAAAATGAAAATGCTCGTCCGCTCCTAATCGCAGGGGACGTATATCGGCCAGCAGCGATCGACCAATTGAAAGTATTAGGTCAACAGCTAGATGTTCCTGTATTTGACATGGGGACAGAAGTCAGCCCGGTAGAAATCGTTCGTCAAGGGATGGAGTTAGCAAGAGAAAAGAAAAACGACTATGTATTGATCGATACGGCAGGACGTCTGCACATCGATGAAACATTGATGGATGAGTTGAAACAAATCAAAGAATTGACTCAACCAAATGAGATCTTGCTAGTTGTCGATGCCATGACTGGTCAAGATGCCGTCAATGTAGCTGACAGCTTCAATCAGCAATTAGGGATTACTGGAGTCGTCATCACTAAACTTGATGGGGATACTCGAGGCGGGGCAGCCTTATCGATCCGCTCAGTGACAGGTGCACCAATCAAATTCATCGGTTCTGGTGAAAAATTGACTGACTTAGAAGTATTCCACCCAGATCGTATGGCTAGCCGTATCCTTGGTATGGGGGATATGCTGACACTGATCGAAAAAGCGCAGCAAGACTATGATGAGAAAAAAGCGGAAGAACTTGCACAGAAGATGCGGGAAAACTCATTTGATTTCAATGACTTTATTGAACAACTCGATCAAGTGATGGGGATGGGCCCACTGGAAGATCTAATCAAAATGATCCCAGGAATGAATCAAGTCCCTGGAATCGAAAACGTCAAGGTAGATCCAAAAGACGTTGAACGCAAAAAAGCGATGGTTTATTCTATGACACCAGCAGAAAGAGCAAATCCTGATCTGTTGAATCCAAGCCGTCGTCGCCGAATTGCTGCCGGTTCTGGAAACAGTGTGGTTGAAGTAAACCGAATGATCAAGCAATTCAAGGAATCAAGAAAAATGATGCAACAAATGTCCAAAGGGGATATGAACATCCCAGGTATGGACCAAATGTTTGGTTCAGGCGTCAAAGGAAAACTAGGCAAAATGGCGATGAATCGAATGATCAAGAAAAATAAGAAGAAAAAGAAAAAACGGAAATAAGATGAAAAAAACAGCTTCGGTACAGACTGAAAATGTCTACTGCCGGAGCTTTTCTATCAGCAATTTTTATTCTTTACTGATACAATTACTCTAAACGAAGAGGTGGCACAAATGAGATGTCCGTGGAGTGAACAAACAGAAAGTATGCGGCAATATCATGATACTGTCTGGGGTGTTCCTGAACATGATGACCAAAAGCTGTTCCGAAAATTGATGCTCGACATCAATCAGGCAGGATTGAGTTGGCAGACGATTTTAAATAAAAGTGACGCATTCGATGAAGCATATGATCAATTCGATATCCAAAAAGTCGCAAATTATGGAGAAACAAAAATGAGCGAACTAATGGAAAACAAAGGAATTATTCGGAACCGCAGAAAAATCGAAGCAGCTGTCCAAAACGCTAAAGCAGTCTTGAAGATTCAAGAAGAATTCGGCAGTTTTTCTGAGTATCTTTGGTCGTTTTCTAATGGAAAAATCGTTGATTCTTCTTATCATTCACAAGAAGAAGTCCCGACAACAAGTCCTCTTTCAGATGAATTAGCAAAAGATCTAAAGAAAAGAGGATTTAAATTTATTGGCAGTACGACAATCTATGCTTTTTTAGAAGCAGTCGGGATCATCAATGATCACCTTGACAGTTGTTTCCGCAAAGAAGAGGTCGTACGTATCGGCAGAAAATAAAGAAAGGGCGAATAAAACATGCGAAAAATCATATTTTATGGCGCTGTAAGTTTAGATGGTTATTTGGCAACGAAAACGGATGACCTTCAATGGCTTTTTGACACTCCGACAGGTGAGCAAACCACTTATGAAGCTTTTTATGAAACAATCGATACGACCATCATGGGCAGGAAAACTTATCAAGAAGCAAAAAAATATTTGGAAACCGAAGCAATTTATCCAGAGAAAAAGAATTTCGTTTTTTCAACCAATGCACAATTACAATTGCCAGATGCTGAGGTCGTACACGAAGAGCCTGTTGCTTTTCTAAAAAATCTACAAATGGCAGAAGGAAAAGATATCTGGGTCGTGGGTGGCGGTCGATTGATCAAACCGTTAGTAGAACATCAAATGATTGATGAATGGTATATCCAGATTGCCCCTGTATTATTAGGGGACGGAATCCCTTTATTCCAAAAAGGAACCTATGAAGCACGTTTTGAATTGCTAGATACGACACGATTCGGTGAATTTATCGAATTACATTATGTACGAAAGTAGAAGCAAATAAAACAAAAGAAGCGTGAGACAAAAGTGTTCTTTACTTTTGTCTCACGCTCTAAACACGTATAAACGGCGGAAGCAGAAGCAACTCCTTCGGAAATAAGCTGAAATTCACAAAAATTTGAAAAGCAATTTTCGTGAATTCCTTCTTATTTCTTGGAGTTAAACGCTTCTGTCCCAGCCTCTTTTTTTAATTGTTCTGATTTTATTCTGCTAATTTGTTAGAAAAATCTAGATACGCATCTAAAATCGTTTGGAAGAAACTTAATGTTCCTTCAACGATATTGCCGTTTTCATCAATTAGATTCGCAACGTTTCCGATATATGCTTCCGGTTGTTGCAAGGTTGGCACATTCAAAAAGACAAGTGATTGGCGTAGATGGTGGTTTGCGCCAAAGCCGCCAATCCCACCTGGTGATGCAGTAACGACTAAACCTGGTTTATGATCCCAAACACTGTGTCCATAAGGTCTTGAGCCTACATCTAAAGCATTTTTCAATACTGCTGGCACAGAGCGGTTGTATTCAGGAGTAACGAAAACGACACCGTCTAATCCGCTCACTTCCTCACGAAAACGAGTCCATTCAGCAGGAGCTTTTTCTGGGGTTTCAAGATCCTCATTGTAAAATGGCAGATCATCGAATTTTACAAATACACTTTCGTACCCTTCAGGAAGCAATTTCGCAAAAGCTTCTGCTACTTTTTTGTTGTAAGAATCTTTTCTTAAACTACCAATAAAAAATCCAATTTTTTTTGTCATACGATTTTTCCTCCTTCAAACTATCTATAATAATCTTACAAAAAATAAGTAACTGGAGCAAATAAAAACACTTACTGGCAAAAGTTTCGTTTTAGTTGACAAATGATCGCGAAGTATCGTTAGTCTCCATTGCCAACCCTCTTAGAAAGTCTATATAATGAAGAAAAAGGAGGGATAAGATGGAAGAATTATCATTATCGAAAAATGTAGCAAATTTACGAAAGAAAAAAGGCGTGACTCAAGAAACTCTAGCTGAATTCATAGGTGTGACAAAAGCTTCTGTTTCCAAATGGGAGACAGGCCAAAGTATGCCTGATGTACTCATATTGCCTAAATTAGCCAGTTTTTTTGATGTGTCTGTTGATGAACTGCTCGGCTATCATCCTCAATTGACGAAAGAGCAAATCAGACACTTTTATCAGCAGTGGACCACCGCTTTTTCTGAAGAGCCCTTTGAATATGTGATGGAGGACTGTAGAAAAGCGGTCAAACAATATTACTCATGTTATCCTTTTCTTCTACAAGTAGTCGTTTTGTGGTTGAATCATTTTATGCTAACAAAGGATCTGGAGGAACAACAAGTAATTCTGTCTGAAGCAGAAGCGTTATGTACGAAAATCGTTGAAGAATCAACAGAATTATCTCTATGCAATAATGCTTCTTTGTTAAAAGTAGCGGTCATGCTCCAGTTAGGCAAACCAGAAGAAGCTTTATCTGAAATCGAAGAAAAAGCGGACCCTTATCGTTTTGCCCAGCAAAGCGACACCTTACTTATCCAAGCGTACCGAGCCGCTGGTCAAACAAAAAAAGCGGTAAGCTATACTCAATTCAGTATGTTTTCTCATTTAATCAATCTCGTATCTTCAGCCACTCATTATCTATTGATTCAAATCATTCAATTACCGGTTATAGAAGAAACTGTCAATAGAATAGATGCTGTGATCCAAGCATTCAACCTGACGGCGGTCCATCCCAACAGTTGTGCTCAATTTTCTTACGCTGCAGCCTGTGCGTATGCGAAACATGAAAAAGAAGAACAAGTAATAAAGTGTTTAAAACAGTTTGTGGATTTGACACTTATACTTTTAAGCGAGGAAGGCAGGATCCTTCATGGTGATAGGTATTTTGATGAGATAACTGAGATATTTGAAGGAGCAGATCTTGGGGTACAGCAAATAAGAGACACGAAAATCATCAGGGAAGGGGCATTGAGTGCATTAGAAAATCCGATTTTTCAACAAATTGAAAGATCAAAAATTGAAAAACTAAAAAAACGATTGGCGGGCGAGTAATATGAGCATCAAAGAATTTCTTCCGTTTTTAATTCCTTTAATCATTGTACAGTTTGGATTACTTATTTATGTACTTCATCATATCTTTACACATTCTGCATATAAACATGGAAATCGAATGATATGGGTGATTATTGTTATTGTTGGTATGCAGTTCATCGGCCCTGTCCTTTATTTGATTTTTGGCAAGGAGGATGCGTAGTGGCTATCTTGACACTTGAAAAAGTCTCAAAGTCTTTTGGTACAAACAAATTGCTGGATGATTTATCTTTTTCTGTAGAAAAACAGACGATTTTTGGTTTCATCGGTAAAAACGGTGCTGGAAAAACGACAACTATGAAACTGATCTTAGGTCTTATCAAAAAAGACAGCGGAACGATCCGAGTGAACGGAAAAGAAGTAGAGTACGGACAAACAACGACCAATCAAGAAATCGGCTATTTAGCTGATGTACCGGTTTTTTATGATTATATGACCGCTTCTGAGTATTTGATCTTTTGCGGCGAACTCACAGGAATGCCTAAACAGCGGATAAAGGAAAAAACCAATGAACTGTTGTCACTTGTCGGTCTGTCGAATGAAAAGAAGCGGATCAAAAAATTTTCCAGAGGGATGCGACAACGTTTAGGGATTGCTCAAGCATTGTTGAACGAGCCCAAATTACTCATTTGCGATGAACCAACTTCTGCTCTTGATCCTGTTGGTCGAAAAGAAATCTTAGATATCTTATCCTCTGTGAAAGAGCAAACGACGATTTTATTTTCTACTCATATTTTATCTGATGTGGTGCGTATCTGTGACAAAGTTGCTTTTTTGGATAATGGAAAAATCGTGTTGTCTGGATCAGTGGACGAATTGAAAAAGCAAACAAATGCTAGTGGGTTTGAGATCGTATTTTTTTCCAAAAAAGAGTGCGAACAATTTGAAGAGCTTTTACCTGGAGGGATGATCCGAAGTGAACTGCGTATAGCTTATCCACAAAAAAGTAAAGAAGAAATGCTTTTTGCTATGGATTTGCTAGCCAAATATCAATTGCCAGTCCAATCGGTCCAGATGGAAGAACCTACGCTAGAAAAACTCTTTTTGGAGGTCGTTCAATCATGAGACAACTCATTGCCTTCGCCAAAAAGGAGCTGAAGGAAAACTGGCGTACTGGAAAAATCATCACGCTAAGTGCGCTCACAGTGATTTTCGGTATAATGAATCCATTGCTAGCTAAATTGACTCCTTATTTAGTGCAAACTATGTCAACAACTCTGGCAGAGTCAGGGATTTCTGTTCAGAAAATCACAGTTGATGCAACGACTTCATGGACACAATTTTATAAAAATATTCCGATGTTGCTGATTTTCTTCCTTCTTTTATTCAGCGGGATATTGACAAGCGAATACCAAAACGGAACAATCATCAACTTGCTGACAAAAGGGATGAAACGCTGGAAGATATTTCTGTTGAAATGGATCATGGGTATACTGTTTTGGAGTGTCAGCTATTGGTGCTGTTATAGTATTACGCTAGCATACACGATTTATTATTGGGACCAGTCGATTATCTCCCATCCTTTATTTATCAGTTTTACTTATTATTTTTTTGGCTGTTGGCTTTATTCATTGATTTTATTTTATTCAGCTTTTCTTTCTTCCAATTATGCGGTTCTGTTGGCTAGTGGGGGAACGGTCATTCTGAGTTATGGTGCTGGGTTGTTCTCTAAAGTAGCAGAATATGTACCGACTTATTTGATTTCTTCCTCAAATTATCTTACGAAAGAAATCCACCTTACAGATTATACTCAGTCATTAGCAGTGTCATGTTGTTCTATCGTCATATCCATCGTAGCTGGGTGGCTTGTTTTTAACAAAAAAGAAGTCTAAAATCTGCTATTTCCTAAAAAAAATCGAATTTAATCAAGCTGTAAAGAAAAAAAGCTTTACAGGGTAAAAAAAAACTGTTACACTACATCTTGTGAATAAAACAATGGAGGTGGAAATAAATAATGGCAGTTAAAATCCGTTTAAAACGTATGGGTTCTAAAAAGAGTCCTTTTTACCGTATCGTCGTAGCTGATTCACGTTCTCCTCGTGATGGACGTTTCATCGAAACTGTAGGTACTTACAATCCTTTGAAAGACCCTGCAGAAGTAGTTTTAAAAGAAGACTTAGTTCTTGACTGGTTATCAAAAGGTGCACAACCTTCTGACACTGTACGTAACATCCTTTCAAAAGAAGGCGTTATGCAAAAACACCACGAAGCTAAATTCTCAAAGAAATAAGGTGACCGGATATGAAAGATTTAAGCGACTTAGTCTTAACAATCGTTCGTCCGCTAGTCACTTATCCTGATCAAGTCAAGTTAGATGTCGTAGAGTCGAAAGATTTTTACGAGTACAACCTAACAGTGGCACCTGAAGATATTGGCCGTATCATCGGAAAACAAGGGCGTGTTGCCAAAGCAATCCGCACGATCGTTTACGGTGTTCGGATCAATGCACCAAAAAAAGTGCGTTTGAATATCATCGATGATAAGGAAAAGTAAATAAACGTGCTGTACTCGAATTTTCGAGTACAGCTTTTTTGTTTTTTTATTAATTGAAGAAATGATTATTTGGCAAAAGAAGCAAGAAAGCGTATCCTTATAATAGGAGGGAGTGAGCAGATAATGAGAAATACTATGTTATTTATTCCGTTTGTCTTATTGTTAAGCGCCTGTAGTTTGATTACTGAAAGATCAGACAATACGCAACCATCAAGCAGTACATCTGAAACTGTTACAAGTACAGAAAAAAGTAGTACTAAAACGGCTTCATCTACTGAACAAACAAGGACTACCTCAAATAATGAGGAAAAGACTGCTTTAAACCAATTGAAAGAACAACAACCAAACGTGCCCATGCCTTTAGATATACCGATTTCTTCTGGCTATCTCAATGTCGCAGCGGCACAAACAAAGCAAGGCTATTCTATTTTATATTACGGATCAGATCGTCCCCTCAGGTTGAATGCTGACGAATTGAATCAAGAAACGCCTATTGCAACTTATCTCTATCAATATGGATTTGCTTCTAGTCAAGAAACGATACAAGTCTTGCAGCCATTTGAGATCGATACAAATGGGCAGAAAATGGATTTAGGTCATCAAATCACGGGGTATCAGCAAGGAGCAGCAGGTTCAAGCTACCTTGAATGGCAAGAAGGAAATTGGCGTATTCGGATCCGTGGGAATAATATTGATGGTCAAGAACCCTTGCCGTTAGCTAAAGAAATCGTAGCCTATTTGGAAGAAAACAGGCTGCCAGCACCTGAACAATTTGGTAAGATAACTATTGATATGGGAGATACGACGAATCGAGCCGTAGAAGTAAGTTGGCAAGAACCGAAAAATGTCTATACGATCACTCGTCAAGACCCTATGGCTGCATTGAAGATGGCAGTTTCTATGAAGAAGCCATGACAGAAGTGCTGAGCTTCAAGAAATAAGAAGTCATCAAAAACAGTACGCCACATTTTTGCAATAAATTTGGCTTAATACCCTAAAAGAAAACTAGAATTGCCTCTCCGCACATGCTAAAATAAAACAGACAAAAAAGAAATGGGGATATAAGTTGACTGAATACTTGAATGTAGGAAAAATCGTAAACACACAAGGTATCAAAGGTGAAGTCCGTGTGATCTCAACAACGGATTTCCCAGAAGAACGTTACAAAAAAGGGACGGTGCTGACATTATTCCAAGATGGAAAAGCACCTATTGAATTAACGGTCAAAAGTCATCGTAAACATAAAAATTTTGACTTATTGAGTTTTGAAGGTCATCCTTCCATCAACGATGTGGAAAAATATCGGGATGGCATATTGAAAGTGTCAAAAGACAACTCTGTAGATCTAGATGAAAATGAATTCTATTACCACGAGATCATCGGTTTGCGTGTGGTGGAAGAAGATGGAACGGAACTAGGTAAAGTAAAAGAAATCTTGTCACCAGGCGCTAATGATGTTTGGGTCGTTCAACGTCCGAAAAAGGCTGATATCTTGCTTCCATATATCGCTTCTGTCGTCAAAGAAGTTGATTTAGAAGCTGGAGTGATCCGTGTAGAAATTCCAGAAGGACTGATTGACGATGAAGATTGATGTATTGACTTTATTTCCACGAATGTTTGAAGGTCCTATGGGTGAATCCATCATCGGCAAGGCTGTAGATAAAGGTTTATTAGACATCAATATCTCTAACTTCCGCGACTATTCAGATAATAAACATCAGACAGTAGACGACTATCCATATGGCGGAGGAGCAGGTATGTTGCTTAAAGTCCAGCCAATCTATGATAATATCCAAGCAATTGAACAAGCTGCACCTGATGTCAAGAAACGAGTCATCCTTCTTGATCCAGCTGGTAAACGATTCGATCAGAAAATGGCAGAAGAATTTTCACAAGAAGAACACCTGGTATTCATTTGTGGTCACTACGAGGGGTATGATGAACGTATCCGCACATTAGTGACAGATGAAGTTTCCTTAGGGGATTATGTCCTTACTGGGGGAGAATTAGGTGCGATGGTCATGATCGATGCAACAGTTCGGCTGTTGCCAGATGTGTTAGGCAATCAGACTTCTGCCCAAACCGATTCTTATTCAACTGGTCTATTAGAACATCCCCAATATACTCGTCCAGCAGAATATAAAGGGATGAAAGTACCAGAAGTATTGACAAATGGAAATCATAAATTGATTGAAGAATGGCAATTAAAAGAGTCGCTAAGAAGAACCTATCAACGCCGACCTGATCTCTTGGAAACACTTGAATGGACGCCTCAAATGACGAAATTTTTAGAAGAAATCAAGAAAGAAGAGCAAGAAAAAACAGCAGATGTAGCCAAGTAACTTTTTCTAAAATCTTCTTTACAGTAGATTGATAGTATGTTAGTATTTTATGGTGAGTGCTCAAGCACTTAACTATTACGATATTCCGCTGTGAGAGAAGCTCATAAGAATATTTGGAATAAGGAGAAGAAAACCATGAATCCATTAATCGAAGAATTAACAAAAGACCAATTACGTTCTGACATCCCAGCGTTCCGCCCTGGTGACACTGTGCGTGTTCACGCAAAAGTTGTCGAAGGTACTCGTGAACGTATCCAGTTATTTGAAGGTGTTGTTATTAAACGCCGCGGTGCTGGAATCAGCGAAACTTATACAGTACGTAAAGTTTCTAACGGAGTGGGCGTTGAGCGTACATTCCCATTGCACACACCACGTGTTGCAAAAATCGAAGTAGTTCGCTACGGTAAAGTACGTCGTGCAAAATTGTACTACCTACGTGCATTACACGGAAAAGCTGCTCGTATCAAAGAAATCCGTCGTTAATCATTGTTATCAGACAGAGAAAGAACCCTTGGTATTCAAGGGTTCTTTTTTTGTTCTTATCATGTAATGCAATATTCTTGATTCAGTATTTTTTAATTACTCGACTGGGCGAATAACTTATTAGGATGAGTCTATCGACAAATATTAGTAAAAAAAAGAGCCATATGATAATATCTTTCTTGAGAGTAACCGCTTTAACAAAAAAATATAGAATATTCTAACATAAATGGAGTATTCTTAGAATCAAAAGGAGAAAGAAGATGATTTATACTTATACGGAGCAAGAGAAAATGAAAGTTTTGGAGACATTTATGAAGGATGGAAAAGTAAAACAAGTACCAAGCGCAACAAAAAAGAAATACATCCTGCTGAAAGAAGTCTTGAAACGATTCGAACATGGAGTAATTTATACAGAAACAGAAGTCAATTCGATATTGATGGACGTATTTTCTAGTGCTGATTATGTCGAACAAAGGCGTTACCTAATCACATTCGGTTTTTTCAAAAGAAGTTCGGATGGTCGAGCGTATCAGTTGATGGGAAATGAAAATTAGAAGTTTTGATGTATACTAATTGAAAAAAATTCAAGTATGCGGCGTAGAACCAATGTCGCATACTTGAATTTTTTTTGTCATCTGTATCTATAATACAAAACCAAGAACGTTATTCAAAATATGGATAGCCATGATAAAAGCTAATGAGCGATTCGCAGTTAAATAAGCAATCGTCAGTAAAATCGTTCCAGGAGCGTACATGAAAAAATCAATTGGATGCGTTACATGAATAAATGTAAATAGAAAAATAGAAATCAAAGAAGACAAAATTAAACCAATAGATTGAGAAAGCCAATTAATTAAAAGATGACGAAAAATAAGTTCTTCTAAAATCGGGCCAAAGAAAGCAAAAACAATCAAAGTCAAAAATAGCGGCGTTTGTTTTCCTAATTGCGATAAATATTCCTGATTGGCTGATTGGTTAGTAGGACCTAAAATGTGTTGCATGAAGACATCTACTAAAAAGATCAAGCCTACCCAAAAAAATATACTAGCAATTCTCAGCCAAGTTTTTTCTTTGAAATAAGAAAAACTTTCTATGATCTCTTTACGAAACAAAATGATTCCAATAATAGAAGGAATACATAAGTTAACCGCGAACACAACAAACTCTGAATGTATTAAATCACTGTTCGTTACCATAGATAATAAGGCTAATGGAAGGATCCCTAATTGAAATCCTATGAATAAAAAATAAAGAATGAATAAAGATAATTCTCTTTTATTTGTACGAATAAATGTCAAAACGTACCTCCTAAAATTAGATTTTGGACAAATGTCCTTTAAAAAGATAACAAGATTTTGTTCTTGAAACAATATATATGCTTTTATTCTTCCCCCCTAGCTTCCAAAATTAAGCAATACTTCAATTCATCAAGTTTTATCTTTTTTTTTTAATAATCGTAAAAAAAGAGTATTTTTTATTTAAAAATAAATCTTTTCTATTAAGCGTGAGGAATAGAATAATCTTAGAATAAAAAGAGAATAGAAATGATCCAAACTTTCCATGCATCAATAAAATAGTAAAAATTAGATTTTGAATAACGTGCACGTGCTTATTTGATAACGTTTTTTTATTGAGAGGAGGGATGAAAATGATCAAGAAAACTCAAAACAAAATCCAACGTATATGTCAAAAACATTTTGATTCTAGACTAAAAGCTGTATCTCGAAGAAAACACTTGCGTTCCATTGCAGTTTCGATAATCGTGATTCTTACTTTCTTAGGAAGTTTATCCAATAGGAATGTAACCGTTTATACAGAAACGTCAAGTTTTGCTAACCAAACGACAGAGGAGACAAATAGTCCACCCCATTCTGAAATACAGTCAACAGAAAGTACCGATCAGTCTAGCAACAACGAGACAACCTCAACCACATCCTCGACTCAGCTGATTGATCCGACAGAAAAAGAAATTGCAGCAGCAAAAGCAGCAGGGGAAAAAGCTTATTCAGAAACAGGTAGAAGTCAGACATTCAGTGCTGTTGCGGCCACTGCGAATTTCAACGGACATACCATACCAGATGGATATACAGTGATATATGCCAAAGATGGAGTCATTGTTGCGGTTAACGGAACGATGAGTGCGGATAAAACCATGTTACAAGGTGTTACCAAAGCAATCGCTTTTATTGATAACCGTCCAGATATCCATAATCTGTTTATTGGCTCTACGGTAAATGGTACTACTACCACCTTCCCAAAAAGTATCTATATGGGGGTGGCTACCGCTGGAAATACGATCGATTCCGTTACACCCAATGCGGATAAAAGTTATTCTTTTACACCCTCAACATGGGGAGGGCTTCCTGCCGGAGGAGGTATTAGTACTTTTTCAATCGGTATACAGTTAGCAAACGATATTCCATTCACAGGGTACTCGATCAAAAATGGACAGATCGTTGATAACAAGGGGAATATTTCAGTTGTTCCAACCTATCAAGCAGCGGCGGTTCAGGTCAATGCAAACCAACCTGGAACATTCTCTTATACTGTTAATGGCGGGATAGCACAAACTGGAACATACGGGACTACACTATCTGGAATCCATGTGGGGGACAAAGTGGTTATTATTCCAACAGCAGTAACGGGCTATTCTTTTGCACAAACAAACGGTTCTTTCACAGCCCTAGAAAGTAACGTCGATACGGTGACCTATACAGGCAAACAAACACCAATCACTATTAAGTATCAAGACTATTTTGGACAGACGATTGCTCCTTCTAAAATAATGAATCTTACTTACGGAAGTGCTGCACAAGACCTGACGACTAATGTGCCTACTATCAGCGGATATACCTTTACAGCTGTTTCAGCGACAGAAACAAAGAACCAATCAGCAACGAGTGTTTCAGCTAGTTTAGATACAAATGGAAATGTAATCGTAAAGGACGCAAATGGAAAACAGATTTCTGAAGTCATCCTATATTATAAGACAAATGCAACAGTATCAATCAATGCAAATGGCAGTAAGTACTATGATGGTCTTTCTGTTGTACCGATCGTTAAATATACCTTTAATGATAAAACAGAATCAACATCCCTTTTAAACAACGATCTTAGTATTGATCAAATCACATGGAATCCAACTGATTTCAAAGCGATGAATGAAAAGGGAGTTGAAGTAACTGCGCCTACTGAAATTGGAACCTATACGTCTTGGCAATTGACAGAAAGCGGATTAGCTAAACTAGCTGCCAGAACAAACTATCTATTTACTATCGTGCAGACATCTGATATCTATACGATCAAGCCAATCAGCGGTACGGTAGAGCTCGGTGGCAGTAAGACATATGATGGAAAAGCAGGAATCCCGTCGATCCATGTCAAGCTAGCAGAAGGTGTCACCAGTTCGGTTACTCCAATGCAAGTGACCCTTAGCAACACGGACTACACAGTAGATGCACAATCAGCAAAAAATATGGTTGATGTTGGCAGCTATGCAATTAAATTAACGAAAAGCGGGATAGATAAAGTCAAAGCAGCAAATCCCAAGATGTCATTTACTGATATAGCTAACACATCAGGAACCTATACCATCAATAAAGCTGATGCAGTGATTACTGTCGATGACGCTGCCTTTAATTATGATGCCCAAAGTCACTCGATACCGGTTGGAAATGTCCACGTTACTGGTGTTGTCTCAGGCGAAGCATTGGATTATACACTAACAGCTAACAGCCGGACAGATATCGGAACACAAATAGTAACGATTAGTTTAGGGGAAGGAACTGTAAACAATAATTATTCGATTACCTCAACAGATACCGCTGAGTTGACGATCAATCCGACTCTCTTGCTTCCTTCGACAGGCGGGATAGGTCTACTGCCCTTTGTCTTTTTAGGAATGATTTTTATTTTTTCTGGCTTCTTTTATTTTATCCATCGTAAGAGAAAAGCAGGTGAACAGCGATGAAAAAAACAAAAAACGTACGTGTGGATAGGTTTGCCGTTCTCTTTTTTATCCTACTGGGATTTTTTATTGGTTCTCCGACTGTGTCAGCCAGAGAATCATCTATTACATTTACTTTGCATAATCGAATGTTCGAAAGCGAACAGATGCCCAGTATCAGTCAAAACGACGGAATGGCTAGTCCAGATAACTTTCAGGAGGCAAAAGGGTTGAACGGTGTTACTTTCGCTATATATGATGTCTCGGATGAATTTTACAAGCTGCGGTCAGAAGGAAGTAGTATAGAAGACGCACAAAGAAAACTAGCACAGAAAAGTGACAGTGGAAAAATACTGGCAGAAAGTGTGACAAAAACAGTAGACGGGGAAGAGGGCATTGCTTCTTTTCGTGTATCGGACAAAGATGAGCAAGGTCGTGACGCTGTTTACCGATTTGCGGAAATAAAATCTTCAGATCAAGTAAAAGAAAAATCAGCACCATTTGTCGTCGTGCTTCCTGTGACAGATTCATCTAATCATAAATTGACGACCATCCACTTGTATCCCAAGAGCGAACAAAAAATACCTGCTGCACTCACATTAACAAAAAAAGTAGAGAACAAGCAGACAGATTTTGCAGATGGGGATAAAGTACCTTATCTCATCACTACCACAATTCCTGAGAACATCAACGAGATAGGAACCTATACGATCACAGATACAGCTGATCCTCAGTTGTGGCTAAAACCAGAAACGATCGATCTTTTGATTGGTGGAGAAAAGATTCATACATTTCATACACAAAAAACAAAACATGGTTTTGTATTATCAGATTCTGGAAAAGATCTCAGTTCGTTTGCTGGGAAAAAATTAACGATCCGTTACCAAATGTCATTGAAAGAAAACAGTGAAAAAACGACATTTGACAACGAGGTACGTTTGACGACTGACAATCAAACAGTAGAAACACATCTTGCCATCCAAACAGGCGGCAAACAATTTGTCAAAGTGGATCGGCAGACGAAACAAAGACTGGCAGATGCTCAATTTCTAGTCAAAAGAGATAACCAATATTTAGCGCAAGAAAATGGGATAAATCACTGGGTAGCCAAAGATGATCCGAGAGCAACGATTTTTACTTCCGGTAAAGATGGAACATTTTCTGTCCATGGTTTGTCTTTTGGAAGCTACGAACTAGTTGAGATCAAGCCGCCTAAAGGATATGTATGGAGTCCAGCACCAATTCTCTTTGAAGTTGAAGAAGGCAGTTATGATCCGCTTCATCCTATACCATTGGAAATCATCAACGAACCAGAAGCAAATCGGACAAATAACGGAAAAACGCCAGTTCAGATGCAGACGAATGGCCCATCAAATGAAAAAAGTGGAGGAAGTTTTCCGAAAACAAACGAAGAGATGCTTGGAGGTTTTTCAATCTTAGGGTTGTTGCTAGTCCTTTCAACAGGGACAGCTTGGTTTTATAAAAAACAACAAAAAGGAAACAATAGGAGGGAAATAAAATGAAAAACATCAAAACAAAAATATGGGCACTTCTAGGAACTACTATTATGTTGCTTCCTTTCGTTCTCAGCCTAGGAACTGCAGATGTTTCTGCAGCCGTATCACCTACACCAGAAAATGTCACGGTTAATTTGCATAAATTGAAATTCACTTCAGCACCAGAGAATCAAATAAACAACGGAACGGAATTGACATTTCCGAATAGTGAACCGTTGAACGGCATAGAATTCAACGTATATGATATCACTGCTACGTACTATCCAAGTAAAGATACAGCAGTTCCAGCAGACGCTACACCCTTTGCAAGTGTAACGACTTCTGGTGAAGGATTAGCTAACTTGACTCTTCCAGGTAAATCTGATGGGAAAGATGCTGTATACGTCTTTGTAGAAACACCAAAACCTGGTGTCGAAACGTCGCCAAATATCGTGTTAAGCTTACCCTTTTACAACCCTGATTCATCAGACCCTGACAAACCTTTAGACACGATTCATCTATATGCTAAAAATGTCATCAAAGAAAGCAAGATCAAAATCCAAAAAGCTGGGAACTTTTCAGGGGTAGATAAGTTAGCAGGGGCGCAATTCCAGATCAAAAATTCAGACAATCAATTTGTGACTGGTTTTGATGAAAACACTGGTGTCGCTCTTTATGGTCCTGCCGAAACAGCATTGACATTCACAACTAATACTGAAGGATCCATCAGTGTCAATGGGTTACTAGACGGCAATTATACTTTAGTTGAAACAAAAGCACCAGATGGTTATCAATTGACCAATCCACAAAAAGAAACCTCATTTGTAGTAGAAAACGGAAAATTGCAACAAACAACCGGAATCATCCATGGCGCGGATGAAGCCGATCTTGGGAATCCAAACGGTGTAGTCAATCGGGAAAATACAACTACGGATAACACGATTACTGTAGAAAATGTCCAAAACTACGGTGATTTCCACTTCATCAAACAAGATGTGAACACGCAAGAAAAATTAGCCGGTGCAGAATTTTCTATTCTAAGAGCAAAAGATCCAACTGTTAAATTAATGAAAAAAATAGCAAACCTTGCCTCAGGAGAATACCCATATGCTTGGTCAGATGAAGTCACAGGTTCTGACTGGGAAGAAGTGAAATTGATTTCTGATTCAGAAGGGGAATTTTCAATCGAAGGGCTGAAACAAGGGGCATACTGCCTTCAAGAAACAAAAGCACCAGAAGGCTACGCATTACCTAAGAATGAAGCTGCGTACACTGAATTTACAGTAGATGATGATCCAACAACTTCTGATGAAACAACGATCGATAACCAACCTAAAGGAATCTTGCCTTCAACTGGTGGTATGGGGATCATCGTATTCATCTTGGTAGGTATTGCTTTAGTTGGAGGAGCAGTGATCTACTTCAAAAAACGCCATCAAGAAACAGAAGCTTAAACTATTGGAAACAAAAATCATACGATAAATAAACGACAGTGATTCAAATGGGGAGAAAGGTTGTGACAGAAGTGGTCGGTCTCTTGGGATTAAGTCAAATGTATGCAACAATGTGAGGAACCATTTTCACAAAATTTATCTTAATACTCGAAACTAAACTGCTTTTTCACAACCTCTTCTTTAAACGGTGTTCTCCTGCCAACTCCTCGGTCACAAGTCACAATATTCATCAAACATGAGAAGCTGTTTTTTGAAATTGTTCCTTGTGACTCAGAGCTGAACGGCAGGCTCACGACCTCTTTCTTAAACGGTGTTCAATCAGCTGACCTTCGGTATTCGCTCAACAAACGGCAAAATATGAGGAACTATTTTTCCGTTTGCTTCTCTAATACTCAGGTCAAGGCGCTGATTTCACAACCTCTTCATATACATATTAGAAAATAGGTGGACATGATGAATAAAAGCAGAATAAGAATACTGGACATCTTCATGGCAATCATTTTAGTCGTTGGGATCGGGATCTTTTCTTATCCTTTTGTAGAAGATTCACTGAATGATTTTCTTGCCCAGCAAATGATCATCCATTATCAAAAGCAGGCATCGAGTAAGAATTCAGAAGAAATAAAAAAACAGCAGGAAAAAATGACAAAGAAAAACCAACAGCTGGCAGAGCAAAACGTATCACCAGGGATAGGCAGTTTCAACCAAGCAGTTGATGCAAAAGCATTAAAAGATTTACCTAGTAATGCCTTTTTTATGGAACATATGCTTGGAGTCATCGAAATCCCAAAAATCAATGTCAGCTTGCCTATATTCGATCAGACAACGGAAATATTTTTGCAAAAAGGAACGTCATTATTGGAAGGAAGTTCTTATCCGACTGGCGGGAAAAGCACCCATGCCGTTCTTTCTGGGCATCGTGGACTCCCAGAAGCAAAATTATTTACAGATTTGCCTAAGTTGAAAAAAGGAGACCAGTTTTTCATCCAGATCAATGGAAAGACATTGGCGTATCAAGTAGAAAAAATCCAAGTGGTCTTACCTGATGAAGTAGATTCTTTGGGTATCCAAAAAGGCAAGGACCTCGTGACTTTGCTTACCTGCACTCCATATATGGTTAATACACATCGACTGCTTGTGACGGGGCATCGTATTCCTTATCAATCAAAAGAGGCAAAAAAAGCGATCCAAGGAATTGATCAATGGAAAAAATGGAAATTTATCACTTGGTTTATCGGTATACTACTTGGATCGATCGGCTTAGTTTGGCTACTCATCGCTTATTTAGATTCTTTGGCCATCGCTAAGCGAAACTATCCTTTATCTTTTTATGTAAAGAACAAAAACGGACGACCAATCGAAGGAATGGTCTTTTCTGTAAAAACGCTCAACGGCAAACACTATATTACTAGAGAAAAAGTTCCATTTGTGAAAGCTTCTGATGAATACGGACTAGTGAGATTTTCTGATTTAAAAGGCGGGAACTATCGCTTGCAACATGAGGAGCTCCTACTTAAAATCCATGTAAAACATAAACATTCGAAACAGTTTTCAATGAAATTGAAAAAAGGAAGATACAAACTGCGAAAAGAAAAAGAGGTGTACTATTTGATTGAGAAAGAATGAATGAAGATGTCCAAAAAAGCAGAGGGAACAGACTAAATGAAAAAAGAGAGAAGCTGACGAAATGGACGTGTAAACTGCTATTTTTGGTTTACTATCTGGAACGCCAGCTTCTATTTTTTTATGTTTCAGAAGAATTTTATTATTATAGTATAACTTTTGAATTAGTTTCCATAACATTTGGAGCAAGGGGTTAAACCACGAGCTTGAGCTTCGCTTAAAGTGGCAGGGGTATACGTACCATTTCCACATTTATGTGTATGGTATTTTGAACCGGTCGGTGTGACATAGACAGTTTGTTCATTATTTTGCTCAGGAGCTGCGGCTTGCGCCTGCTGAGAGGCCTGTTCAGCAGCTGCCTGCTGTCGCACCTGTTCGGCTTGTTGCTGTGCGATTGCTTCTTGCCTCGCCTGTTCTGCTTGCTGCTGTGCAATTGCTTCTTGTTGCGCTTGTTCTGCTTGTTGTCGTGCAATTTCTTCTTGCTTTTTCCGTTCTTCTTCTGCTTCTTTTGCTTTGATTGTGGAATCAATTGCAGCAAGACGGCTTGTCAACTCTTGTTTGTTTTCAGGTAGCGCTTGGATAGCTGCTGAAGCAGTTGCATAGTTTTCTTTTGTAGGATTTGCTTCAGCTTGTGACAAAGCAGATTCCGCTTCTGTCACTTTTTTTTCTAGTGCAGCTTTTTCCGCTTTTTGTTTTTCTTCTTCTTTTTTCTTTTCAATTTGTTCTTGTTCTTTCGATGAATCTGCCGTACTTTCGGAGATCGTGGTACTGCTGCTGGAAGCCTGAGCTGAACTTGTGCTTTGAGTAGTAGATGTAGTAGCACCACACCCGCTTAACAAACTTCCTGCGACCAAAAACAACGCAACTAATTTTTTCACTAAATTTCCTCCTTAAGTAAAAAACAACCGTTTTCAATAAATGCCCTTTTCAATTGTTTACTTACTTGTTATAATAATTGTGTTATGAATAGTGATTGAGGAAACTTAATCTAATCCCGTGTTGATACACGGGATTTTTTGCTATAGTTCTGTTATTAAGTATGTAATAATAAAATATGTACGTTATTTTATTATTAGATTATTGACATTTATATAATAAACGATTAAATGATTCATATCAAGAGAATGGTTAGGAAAAAAAGAGAAATAATAACAGGTTTATGCACCATTAACTGTTTTGCAGTGGGATATTTGTATCCGTTTTTTTCTTGTATGTAGTATAGTAAAGTAGATACAGGAGGAGAAGATATGCAGACTTTTTTAACAAAAGTTTCTCAAAAGAAAATTAAAATGATTCATTTACTGCTTGAAACAGAACGTTGGTGTTCGATAGAAGAGCTACAAAACGAATTGAAGGTATCAAGTAAGTCTATCTTGAATTATCTAACAGATTTAGAAGAATTGTTCCAACAATATCCTGATAAGGTCATTTTGAAGAATGAGAATAATCGGCGCTTTTCTATGGAAAAGCAGGAGAACTTCCCAATCTACACTATTTATCTTCATTTCTACAGAAAATCATATAATTATCATTTGATTGAATTCATGTATCAACATCCTGAGAAAAATTTAGAAGATTATGCAGACGCTCAATATACGAGTGTATCCACAGTTTTTCGTTATGCGAAGTTATTAGTAAAGTACTTTGAGAGGTATCGGATCACATTCCATCCGTTTAAACTAGAACTTGAAGCAAAAGAACAGTATATTCGAAGTTTCTATTATTACTTTTATTGGCATTCTACTCGAACTGGCGGCTGGCCATTCAAGTTTCCAAAAGAAAAAATCGAGAACTATCTCTTGAAGTTTGAGAGAATCTATCATATCAAGCTAGATCCTCTTCAAAAACGAGTATTTTCTTATTGGCTGGCTGTTATTTTAGAAAGAAGCTCATTTGCTTCGATAATAGTCGATAAAACAGATCAACAAGTCATCAAGAAAGATCCATTCTTTTTTTCAATCGCTCTTATGCAAAAGAAATCAAAGCAGAAAATCCAAGGATATATAAAAGAATCAAGCAACTCCAAAAAACGGTGAGAAAATATGCTGAAAAAGAGGTACTGCAAGTAATAGATAATTGGGAGCAGCTTTTCTTGAATTATTATTACATTCTTGACTATTACGATTTACTCTTAAGCGCAATGGATCCGATAAAAATTCTCATACAGGATGATCTGCATCACACGCATCGTCTTTGGCTGATGAACAAGATCCATCGATTATTTGGTCATTCATACTTACTAGCTTTTTATGATTATCAAACTGCAATCACAGAAGTAGATTTGGTTATCTCAAATTATTATTTAGATACACAAGATATTCCATTGCTTTTAATGAAAAATCTTCCGACCGAACGAAATTGGCGGCAGTTGGAAGAGTTACTTTATCGAATCGCTCAAGAAAAATAACTGGACTTAAACTTCGGTGGCAGATTTTCTCTTTAGAAAGTTCAAATTTTTGAATTTCTGAGAGAGTCTGCCTCTTTTTTGCGTATAAATACTGAATTAATCATATTACTTTTATTTTTTTTCCTTTTTTTAGAAATTTCTTAAACTAGAAAAGACGTTCTCTCCGTGCCAAAATTAGCCTTGGTTAAATTAAACCAATTATTATTTAGGAGGAATTATAAATGAAAAAACAAGTGATTGCGTGTACGGCTCTAGGTTTGTTGGCGCTCAGTATCTCAGGGGGCTATGTTTTTGCAGAAGAGGACGATCATACACTTTCTGCAACAACGAACCAAGCAGATGTGACGTTAAAGGCTGGATCTGGAAATGATGTCACGCCTATCGTGCCAAATGATACGCATGATGATGATCCAAGTACTGGAGATACAGGAGCATTATCTATTCCATTTGCATCGAATATTACTTTTGGACAACAAGAAATAAAACAGGGGGATGCAGATTATTTTGCCTTGAATCAACGTCCATATGTCCAAGTCAATGATACTCGTGGAGGAGCAAAAGGTTGGACATTAGGCGTTTCGATCTCACCATTTATTGGAGAAAACGGACATGAGCTAACTGGCGCACAACTATCATTAGCTAATGGAAAAGTAGTGACAAAAGACAATCAATCCACACCGCCAACATTAGCAGATGCGCCAAAACAAACTTTTGTTTTGAATAATGACTACCAAAACGTGATGCTTGCGAAAGAAGGAGAAGGGGCAGGCGCCTTTGCAGCAGTATTTGAAGGAACAGATGGCAGCAATGAAAACGTCAAGCTTCATGTACCCCGTGCGGGAGTGGAAGCACAAAGCTATACAGCGGAACTAACTTGGGTGTTGACAGATGCTCCAGCATAAAACAAGAAGATGGGGATATGTCTTTCCCATCTTTTTTAGTAGCTTGTTTCTGTTGATCTTACTGTATTTCTCTGCTAGTTCATTTGCTGATCAAAACAAAGTCAGTTTTGATGCAGAAGCGATTTTACCTGAAAACCAGATTTCAGAAGCTAGTTATTTTGACTTGAAAGTACAAGCTGGTATACAGCAAAAATTGACAATTCAATTAACGAATACAAGTAATCGTCAAGTAAATGTCAAAGTAGAAGCGAATAACGCTGTGACCAACTCTAATGGTGCAGTGGATTATTCCAAGCACGGGGAAAAGTTACTAGGAAGTCCGACTTTCGAAGAGATTGCTTCGAAGCCACAAACCATTACGTTGAAACCACAAGAAATAAGACAAGCAACCTTCCAGTTAGATATACCTAAGCAAGGATTTGACGGTACGATACTAGGTGGATTCTATTGTTATGAGGAAACAAAAGAAAAAGAAGAAAAAAATGATGGATTCAGTTTGGCAAACAAGTTCGCCTATACGATTGGTGCTCAATTAAGTTGTTCAGATAAAAAGATCGATCCTGAATTTGCATTGTCTAAAGTGAAATCAGGTTTGCAAAACGGCTATCTTACGTTATTTGCTACTCTGGAGAATAAGCAGCCGGTCCTAATGAGTCAAATGCAAATGGAAGCAGAGATAACGAAAAAAGGAAAAGATGGTGTCTTGCATCAATTGTCGAAAAAAATTTCTATGGCTCCAAGAAGCAAATTTGAGTTACCAATCAGTTGGGAAAACAAACCATTGAAAAAAGGTTTCTATGAATTAACGATCCATTTGAAAGACGCTTTAGGGAAAAAATGGACACTGGTAAAAGCATTTGAAATCAAAGGAGATGACGAAAAACTGAATAAAGAAGCAGTACATGTAGAAAAAGAAGATGAACCAACGAATACCATGATGTATTTCTTCCTTGCTTTTTGCCTAATCGTCATCATTTGTCTGGTCTGGTATATTTCTAAATTGAAACGAGAGAAAAGCTAGTTTAGGAGGAGATAGACATGAAATGGGCAATTAGGTTAGGATTCTTCGTACTCATGTTCGGAATAGCATTACCAGTTTCTGCAACTGAAAAGACAACGAGTGAAGCTGGTATCTCTTTTTATCAAGAAAATAACCAAGGTAAGCATGTTCCGATGGAAAAAGTAACGATTACAGAAAATAGTACAGAAAAGCCGATGGCCATGGAAGAGACGTTATTTCCGAAAACAAATGAGAATACTTGCTGGCTGCTCATCATATTAGGCGTTTGTCTAATCATGATTGCAGAAATGTTATACCACATGAAAAAAAAGAATAAGCAAAGCAGGAGGTAAGAAAATGGCTAAGTCTAAAAAAATAGTACTGTCGGTTTTTACGCTTATTGTCCTGCTATGGCTATCGCCAAAAGTAGCAGCAGCTCCTAGACCTCTCACGGATTTAGGTTATTTCCGATGGGCCAATCAAATCACGACTCCTGCGGACAATACATTCATCATGCATTATGGTGAGCATACTTCTGTGGAGCCAATTGAGGGAAAAGTGACGGGAAAGATTGTCACAGTTGACTGGAGTACAAGTAAAAGTAGCGCCTTGATCAAAAATGTCGGTTTCTATAAGGGGCAAGAAGTGAATCTGAAAGTAACGCTTGAAAGAAATAAAAGTAACTTAGATGGCGGATCGGTTTTTTTTACTGAAGGGAACTTTTTAAGTATCGATATTTCTGGTGAAATGATCATAACCTATGACTTTTTAGATACGAGTGGGAATCCTTTAACGATTGAGACCTCTTTCAACTATTATGGATTGAATGTCAATAAGTATGTAGGGTATCGCAATCCTAGCCGAGTAATCAAATATTTATGTACAAATAATCCGACGAATATCGTTTATGACGTGTATGGAGATGGGGACCGTCAGTGGGGAGACTATTGGGGCTATTATAAAAACATCACACCAAACGTACCTTGGAGAGATCCTAGACAAAGCTTTGAGGTGATCACAAATCCAGTCTCCCAACTTCACGTTGTGGTGCACAACAATGACAGCACACCATCCTCAGTTATATATCGAACAGATTTCTTGGCTAAGCCAGAGTTTCCTTCTGCTTATGCTACAGATTCTTTTTTTGAAAAAGCAGACCAAGATGTTTGCTTAAAGGCAAAGCAAACGATTCCTAATATTAGCCAATGGAAAAAAGCCAATCAACTCCAAGTTCGATTCGGTTTAGAGCAAATAGCTAAAACCCAGCAATACAAAGCAAAAAAAGTAAAAGTGACGAATTTTAGTGGAGAAGATATAACGGAATTATTCAGCAGTAAGGTCGAAGGGCAGGAAATGGTGATCACTGCGAAAAATCCTGAAGATCATCGATTGTATGATACCGTTTTGCAATATGAAGTCGAGTTGGAATGGACAGGCAAAGAAAATGTAGTTGAAACTTCGGCCATCATAAATGATCGGCTACCGCTGCCTTTTAAAGTCAAAACGATTTTAAATGGACAGGAGACTGCAGAAAATACAGGTACTAGTCTCGTCAATTATTTAGGAGAAGTCCACATTCAATTTTTAGATGAACAAGATAGGTCTTTGAGTCAAGAAGTGGTTAAGACCGGTATCCTTACGACAGATTATGATTTATCGAAGGATTATCCTGAGATAAGCGGGTTCTTTCCGATAAAAAATGAAGAAACTGATCATGGGAGATTCCAGCCAGAAACACAAACGATCATCCATCGCTACCGCAAAGGCGAACCCTTGAGATTTGAATTGTTGAATAAAGAAAATCCTTTGATGATATCCAGATTTAGTAAAAGCTGTACCATCAAATTCACATTTTCTCATGAAGGAGATTCAACTATCTATTTGATGGCTAAATGTAATGAGGAAGAAAAAAGACTACAGACCTACTCACATGTACCAGAAAAAGTAGAAGACGAAATAAAGATAGCTTTTCCAGAAAATTGGATTGGAAAAGAAGTTTCATTCTATGTAATGACTGACGACAAAGAACAGTCGCCGCCAGATAGAAGGAAACTAGCAGTCGAAAAAGGCCCGCAATTGCTTTTACCTAAAAGCATCGATTTTGGGGAACAAGAAATACCTGCCAATGACACATTTGTTGCGGCAGTAAACCAGAAAGAAATTCAGGTTGAAGATTCTAGCCATTTAGAACAAAGCAAATGGACAATCAAAGTCCGAGAAGAAAAAACGCTGATCAATGATAAGTCTCAGCAGTTATGTCCCTTGTTTTTCATTATCCAAGGAAAAACAATCGAATTAACTGGAAGTGATCAACAGATTTGGCAAGGAACGGGGAAAGCAAGTTTTGGGCAAATAGGAAATATCCACCTGAAACTAAGACCTTCAGATGAAGTTGGGGATTATGAAGGAACTTTAGTTTGGACAATGGAAGATGTGCCGATATAAAGAAAGAGGTTGTGAAATCAGCGCTTTGAACGAATACTGAAGACCAAACTGATTGAACACCGTGAAACAGAGGTCGTGAAAAAGCTGCCCTGCATCAAGTAATAAGACCAGCCAAACGGAAACACTGTCTCATGTTTTTGATTTGGCTGGGCTTATTACCGCAGATGCAAGCTTTTGCCACACCTCTTTCTTGTCATTTATAAAAGCAAATGTCAATGCTGCAAGCTTTCCCTTAATGCTGTAACACCAGTAAGAGTTGTCAAGACCAGCAGACTGACTAGGTAAATACCGCTCAAAAACAAGATTACGGCAGTTAAACTATAATGATCCATCAAAAAACCGATGACGATAGAAGAAAAACCACCAACAGCTCGTCCAAGGTTCATAATGAAATTATTCGCCGTCGCGCGGATTTCTGTTGGATACAAACTACTAATCACTGCGCCATATCCACCATACATGCCATTGATAAAGTAGCCGACTATCACAGCGGCTGCTACCAAACTCCACTGGCTATGGGCTAACACAAGTAGATAGACAGATAAGGATGAACAAATCAAAAACAGAGAAAAGGCTAGTTTAGGCCCCACTTTATCCATGATCATGCCAAAAGTCATCATTCCCAAAGACATGCCTAAAATAGTACTGACCATCCATAATGAAGACCCAGAAACCGAAAGCCCTAATCGAACTTGCATAATCGAAGGCAGCCAATTCATT
The DNA here is from genome assembly GCF_032465635.1 of Enterococcus sp. 2STP. Taxonomy (NCBI): domain Bacteria; kingdom Bacillati; phylum Bacillota; class Bacilli; order Lactobacillales; family Enterococcaceae; genus Enterococcus; species Enterococcus sp. 2STP. The sequence goes on along the minus strand of NZ_JAWDJH010000007.1, from coordinate 74,161 downwards.
AACCCAAAATAGCCGGCGATTTGGACAGTCACCATGATACTAAGGCCACATGTTTGCCAAGCAAGATGTTTTGATTCAAACAGTCTGCTAAGTTTGGTTTTCTTTTCGGCGGATTGTGCAGATTTGAATTCCTTTGGTTCAGTCAAGCCGCGACGAATGAACAAGACCATCAACACCGGCAGTACACCTACGACATACAACATCTTCCAACCAAACGTTGGAATGATCACAGCGGCTAAAATCGCAGCCAAAGCCGCACCGACCTGCGCACCAATACCAGCAACCGAAGAAGCTCGTCCAATTTGTTTTTTTGAAAAACTTTCGGAAATCAAGGACATACATGCCCCATATTCTCCTCCCGCTCCTACACCTGCGATAAAGCGAAAGAGATAAACCAAGTAGATGTTTGAAGCAAAATACATCAATAAAGAAGCAATCGAAAACAGAAGGACCGTTTGAGAAAATACTTTCACACGTCCATATTTATCAGCTATGATGCCAAAAAAAATACCTCCAATGAGCATCCCCAAATTAGTGATCGTTGAAATGAAACCCGCTTGCGTACCACTAATATGAAAAGAAGCAATCATTGAAGATAATGAAAAAGCTAAAAACATGATATCCATATTCTCTAAAGCAATTCCCGCCGATGTCGATAATAATACCTTTCGCTGATACGTTGTCATTTTTATACCCCTTTTCCTAAAATTTCCCTAAATTGTTAAAAGTATATCCAAAAAAGAATAAAAAAACAAGTCTTTTTTATTCGAAATAATACACAAACAACCGATATAGATAATCCAGCCTACTTTTAATAGAAATGAGTATTGACTTGGAGTACACTTAAAGTTGTAGAATAAATAAAATACATAAGTAAAGTGGCAAGAAATTAAGAGAAAGAGTGATCAGATGAATATCAAACAAGTCAGTGAAGAAAAGGGCATTTCGGCCGATACATTGCGCTATTATGAACGAATCGGGTTGATTCCACCAGTTAATCGGACAAAAGGCGGAATCCGTGATTATACAGAAGAAGACCTAAAATGGGTCGACTTTACGATCTGTATGCGAAATGCCGGATTATCGATCGAGTCTTTGATTGAATATATTCGCCTATCTAGCGAAGGAGAAGCAACTGTATTTGAGCGGCGTAAGCTTTTGATTGAAGAAAGTGAACTTTTGACGAAAAAAATTGCTGAAATGCAAGAATGTTTGGAACGTTTACAAGGAAAAATCAAGAAATATGATCGTGTGTTATCTAGAAATAAAATGGAATGTATCAAGTAAAAAATCAAGGAGCATCGCTATGGAGTTACGCTTACTAAAATATTTTTGGACAATTGCAGAAGAAGGAACAATCTCTCAAGCCGCAGAAGTTCTACATCTTACACAACCAACCTTAAGCCGACAACTGAAGGAGCTAGAAGAGGAACTAGGAACAGAACTGTTTGTACGTGAAAACCGCAAAATGATCTTGACAGAAGCAGGTTATTTTCTAAAAAGCCGGGCAGAAGAAATTTTAGATTTAACAAATCAAACCACTCAAGAATTCGAGAACAGAAAAAAACAATTATTCAGCGGACGATTTACGATTGGCTGTGTGGAAGCTGATAATTCGAATACATTGGCACTATTACTAGAAAAGCTGATCCGTGATTATCCCAACGTTCAATTTCATATCCACAGTGGAACAAGTGATGATATCACGGAGCGACTAGAAAAAGGCCTGTTAGATTTAGCGATTTTGCTAGATCCAGTAGATACAGAGAAATACGAAACGATTTTGTTACCAAGAAAGGAAAAATGGGGATTGCTCATTTCAGAAAATTCTGTTTTAGCAAAAAAAGATGCGATAACAAAAGAAGACTTTGCGAATGTACCTCTTTTGATCTCAAAGCGTCCAGAAGTACAGCGAATGTTTGCTGACTGGTTAGGCATAAAAAAGGAGCAGTTGCTGATCACAGGAACGTACAATTTGATTTTCAATGTATTTGCGCTAATTGAGAATCAGGTAGGTGCTGCTTTAGTCATAGAAGGTGCTGTAAGTCATCATTCAAAGCGAGTGACATTCGTTCCGCTTGACCCAATGATTGAAACGAACTGTATGCTAGTCTGGAAAAAGAATCGGATTTTATCCCCTGTAGTCAATGAATTGATTCACCGTTTCAAAGAAGCTTTTGAACAGTAATAAGTATCTTTAATCGAAGAAATTTCAATACAAAAGCGAGACGTATGACAGTCTTGCTTTTGTATTTTTTCATTTTTAAATCAAAAAAAATAAAGAGATTTACATAACTTGTTAAATAAGCGCTTACAAACGTAAGAAGAACGGAAATGAATCAGCTATAATAACCGTTGTTCTGGATTGTAATCATTACAAAGAAATGAAGATTATAACTTTGGAGGTGTTCGAAAAGAAAAATGGGAGGAGCTTTCATGAAAAGAGTTAGAAAATGTTTGACATTGGTTTTTGTGTTGAGCTGCTTGATACAACTTTCTGCTTTCAACCAAGTGGTGTTTGCTGCAAGTGAAAAAAGTAGTGTAGGTATCACTTTTGAAGGAAGTGTTCCGCAAAGCTTAACCGATCCATCCGTACCATCCTCGCAAGATGCCGATCAATCGGCAGATCAATCCAGACCAAAGAAATACCCGAAAACCAACGAGATTCAGCAATCATTTATTATTTGGGGTGGAGTATTTCTTTTAGTAATCAGTTTGTTGTTAATATTTTGGAAAAGAAAGAGGAATAGAGAATGAAAAAAACAATTTTAGCTGCAACATTAATCAGTACAACACTTTTGGCAGGAACATTAGCTGTACATGCAGATGATCTAAATGGAAAAAGCACTACAAAGATCGGTTTGACGACACAAGATCCAGATCATCCTGTAGGTCCAATCGATCCAATCGACCCTGATGATAATACTCCTTCAAATGATCCAACTGGAAATACTGGGGACTTGCGTATCGATTATATGTCAAAAATCGATTTTGGAAAACAAACGATTTCAGGAAAAACCGAAACATATACTGCCCAAAAACCATCGTTAAGAACCGAAGTCCAAATTTCAGATTTACGAGGAACTGGTGCTGGCTGGAATTTACAAGTTAGTTACGATACAGAAAAACCAGGTTTTACTTCAGAAGACAAAACATTGAATGGTGCAGAACTAACATTACCTGTCGGAACTCCTAAAACTGTTGCAGATAACAGTTCTACAGCTCCTGCTACAAACGAAGTAGTAGTCAATAATGCCGCACAAAACATTATGACAGCGGCTGCTAACGCTGGTTTAGGAACATGGGCAGATGAAATGGATACAGCAAATGTTTCCCTTAAAGTCCCATCAGGTAACTTGGTGGGTGATTACACAGCTACACTTGTCTGGACTTTGTCAGACGCACCAGCTTAATTAAACATTTATTACGAACGAATAAGGAGAGAATAACAACGATGAAAAAACAAGTATTTTACACATTAGCAGCGACAGTATTGCTATCAAGCTCATTATTAAGCACATTGAACGTACAAGCAAATGAAATAGAGCCAACAAAAGATTCAGCTACTTCTACAGCAAAAATCAGTTTTACAGGTGGAAATGATGATCCAGTTGATCCATTGATTCCAGATAATCCTGACGACCATGGAACAGGCGATCATGGACCATTATCAATTGACCATGTATCTGATATCACTTTCGGTACACAAGAGATCTCAGCAAGTGAGCAAGTTTATCATGCAGAAAATACAGAAGCCAATGTCCAAATCACTGATAAACGCGGGGTAGAAGGTGGCTGGATATTAACAGCAGCAGCTTCTCATTTTACAGCGGAAGATCATTCAGAATTAAAAGGTGCGGAATTATCATTCAATGGTGGGAAAATCCAAACAACTTCAGATAACACTAGCGAAAACCCAACAGCACACGATGTGGTTTTTGACAATACGGAAGCAAAACCAGTAATGACCGCCGACAGTTTGCAAGGACAAGGTTCATGGGTAGACGTCTTCCAAGGGACTAAAGGAGACAATGATAAAATACAGTTAAAAGTGCCTTCAGGTTCTGTTGAAGCAAAAGAATACACGGCAACGATCACTTGGACACTCACAGCAGGCCCAACTGCTTAGAATGGAGAGAAAAATGAACAAACTTCAATCATTGTTTGTTGCTGCTCTTAGTTTATTAAGTATTGTAGTGATGCCATTGACGACATACGCTGATTCAAATGAATCAGCGTATAGCGTCAATGCAAATATTCCCGACTTTCAAAAAAATAAAAACGTTTCTTACTTTGATTTGCAATTAGATCCAAATCAAAAAAAAGAGATTTCAATCCATTTAGCTAACTCAGCAAAAGAAAAAGCGATTTTTAACGTAGATGTTAATAATGCTGCCACAAACAGTAACGGGGTCATTGACTACGGACAAACAGATTTGAAGAAAGATCCGTCTGCTAAATATGTATTGAATCAGCTAGTCACTCCTAAAAATCAAGAAATTGAATTACAAGCTGGTGAATCCAAAGATGTGACTTTCCAAGTTCAAATGCCAAAAGATCGATTCAAAGGAATCATTCTTGGTGGAATACACATCAGTAAAAAAGATAATGTGAGTGAAAAAGTAGACGGAACAGCAATCCGTAATAAATATGCGTACGTGATCGGTGTGAAACTGCAAAACGATACAGATGCCGTCACGCCCGATTTGAAACTGAACTCAGCAAAAGCTGGTCTGCAAAATTCCTATACGACTGTGTTTGCTAATGTGCAAAATCCAACACCTGGAATCATCAGCAAAGTTAATTTTGATGCGAAAATCACGAAAAAAGGGTCAAAAGATGTTCTTTATGAAACAAAAAAGGAGAATATGTCGATTGCCCCTAATACGAACTTTGACTTTCCAATCAGTTTGAATAAGGAGAAGATCGAAGCTGGTGATTATACGGTGACGATCGATGCCAACGAAGGCAATACAGATAAAACATGGCATCTGACAACTGATTTTACGATCCAGTCAGAAAAAGCCAAAAAAATCAACAAAGAAGCAGTGACAGAAGACAAAGGAATCCCATATCTCCCAGCTATCATCACAGTCGGAATCTTGTTATTATTGATCATCGCATTTTTAAGTTACAAATTACTTAAACAAAAAAAGTAGGTGAGTCTTTCAAGTGAAATTGAATCAGCCACTAAATAAATTATATGTGTTAGGTTTGTTTTTTTTATGTGTTTTTGGAAGCATTTGTTTTCACGCCGTTGATGTTTCGGCAGCTGATTATACAGAAATTAGCGAAGGACCAATTCTTGGGGGGCATGTTGAAGCATCGATTTCTTACAAAAAAGATCATTCGCCTAATTATACAGCAGTTGGAGATACGGTAACGGTTACGACCACTTTAGAAAAGGTGGATGATGGTGCTTTGCCCGATCAGTATAAACAATCTTCTGTTCTTATGTTGTTCCCTGATAAGACACAAGGCTTAGAATTACAAGGAGAGCCTGAATTTAAATATGAAATTGAAGGTATAACCGGTACAGGTAGATTTATTGATACGACAAAAGAATTATATGGTAATCTAATGTGGGCATTCAATGCATTAGCAAACAGTATGTATAACGATCCACTAACTTATGCTGGTCGGATGACAGAAGTACCAGTCACTACTGAATACGACGATGGTCCTTATGAAGATAAGTTTTCTTTATCAAATCTATTAGTTAAAAAAGGCTATAAAGTAATTTTGAGCTACAAAGCAACCGTGACAGAAGAAGCATTGAAAAATGACAAATTCACCTTACATGCTGCTGTTTATGACAGCAAAGCCGATAATTTTGACTGGGATCATATCTTAACAACATCTATGCCAAGTATCCAAAATTTAGGGATCTCATTTGACGAAGCTACTAAAGACAAAAAAATCGATATAAAAGACGATTCTTCTTATCAAACTACTTTAACCGGTTCTTGGGCTGGTGCAAAGGACGATATCCATCCTGTATTGACGATTGATGGTAAAGAAGTGCCTATTCCAGATGGTAGTTTTAAAGAAGATGGTACATTTGAAATCCCAGTTGACTTGAAGAATGTAGGGAACATTGGAACAAATAATGTCCATATCAAAATTTCTGATAGTAATGGACAAGTCGCGGAAGACGATGCGGTCATTACACTTGTCCAAACATTGGTTCCACCACAAATCAAACTCTCTGATTCTTTGGCAAATGCCTCCATCAGTGTGTTTCCAACAGATCAGTCATTGACGATCGATGGGGAATGGAAAGATAAAGACAGTAATGCTGTTTCTTTATTTTATAAGCTGAATGGGCAAGAAAGAGTCTTGCAAGACAATGTCAGCAACACAGCAAAAGACTCATGGCTTCCTTTCTCACAAGAGATTTCTCTCGCTGATCTTAACACTGGTGATAATCAAGTAGAAGTTTATGCCAAAGATGCAGAAGGTCAGTTATCTAATCATGAAAGTTTTAAAATCATATTGAAACAAGGAAACGTCAGCTTTAAATCGATCGATCCGGAGATCCAATTCAATAAGATGGTTATTTCCGGTACCACTGTTTATTCTTCACCACAAGCAACTGTTGGGGTAGTTGTAGAAGATACGACAGGAATTCCGAAAGATTGGCAGCTTAAAGTCAAACAGACCACATCTTTTTCTGACGGAACAAGAGATTTGCCTGCGCAATTGACCTATCTGAATGGGGAAGAAAAGCTGTTAATCAATAATAACCCAGCGGTAGACTTGCCAGTCGTTCAAAACAATGCTACGGATTATTCTCTGCAACAAGATGCGAACCATCAATTCCGATTAGCTGTTTCACCAGGCGCTTATACTGGTGAATATCAGTCACAGTTGGAATGGACGATTGAAAGAGCACCATAAAAAATAAGAAGGGGAAACGTGGCTGTTTTTCCTTCTTATTTTTGTTATGATAGGGGCGAAAGGGTGGAGTTAGTTGATGGAGTCAATCATGTTTGTTCTCATTGCTTATCTAAATTTGTTTATTTGGATGAGTCTGTTGTTTAAAGAGGCGTCAAAATGGCGATTCCTCTTGTTTTATTTGGGGCTAATGATAGCTAATATGTTTTTTGTTCCATACACATTCGTTTTCTTTGCAATCGCTTATGCTGCAATGTGTTGGTTTTTATATCTTTTGGTAGAAAATATTTTTTTATCGATCCTGTTACAAAATTTTTTATTGAATGTGGTAGGTATTTCCTTTTTCTTAGCAATCGATATCCCAAGGTATTTGGGATTTTATACTAGCTATTTGAATCTTTCAGTAGAATTAGTACTAGCAACTAGTTTATTTTTGCTGATCAGAAAAGCAGATCAAAAGTATGATATATTCGATTATTTTAGTGGCTATACGAAAAAACTGAAAGGCTTGACGATGTTATCTGTTGTGATTTATGTGCTGATTTACATCTTTCATTTAGGTATTAGTTTTTACTCGTTGGATTATATCCTTACTTCGATCATCACGCTTTTATATAGTATTTTTTATACTGCTTTTTTTATTGTCTTTATTATATATAAGAAAAAGTTCCAAGTGATCGAACTTTATTTGAAAGACAATCAGGAGACAAAAGAATACTACGAGAAATTAGATGATTTCCGTCATGATTATTTGAATTATATTTCTGCGTTGGAATACAGCTTGATGAATGACAGTCAGGAGAATTCTATCAAACTATTGACGCATTTAAAGGATTATTCTTTAGAAGCGATCGATGATGCGAGACACAATCCCTTGAAGCGAATCAGTGATCCGGCAGTACGCGGGCTTTTTTATCATTTTATGGAAAGAGCCAATCAGTCTGGCATTTCTTATGATATCCAAGTTCTGAATATCATCAATAATATCAAGGCAGATTATATCGATGTTCTTCGTCTGTTATCTATTGCACTGAATAATGCCATTGAGCATTGTGATGAAACAAGAAAAGAAGAGCCAATCAGTATTACGATCAATCAAACAAAGGAGCGGTTTTATTTCAAAATCGAGAATCCTGCTGATATGTCCTCAACAAGCTTAGCTAAATTGATGAAAAGAGGAAGCTCAACGAAAAAAAATGGGGGACTCGGTCTTTATAACTTTTCGAAAATCACGGATAAATATCTGAATGCCAACTATGGAATCAAATATTTAAAGCGTACGAAAATGTTTGTCTTGGAATTGACGATTTATGAGAAGTCAATCAGTAAAACTGTATGAATAGCTAACAAAGTGGAATAAGGAAGTTAAAAACGGGCAGGACAGACATGTCCTACCCGTTTGTTTGTTTTAGTTGGTCAATATGGCGTAACAATTTTTTTACACTAGAAGAACTTAAAAGAAGTGTATCTTTATTTTTGAAATGAACTTCCATCATTTGTTTATCTACTTCTTTGATATTGAATGGGTTGATAGAAAAACTTTTCAGATCATTAAAGAAATGATAGTCTTGGAATTTTTGTTTGATATTTTTCATTTTATCATGAATAACGAAGTTCTCATTTGTTCCATAAAATTCCAAGGTGGAACGAGAACCATTGATCGTTGAGATATAGTTGACTTCATCTGGCGCAATCAAAAAGACCTTTGTGGCGCCTTGCAGTTCAATGATAGAGGAAGATTGTTTTTGAGCTTCCAATTTTTCTAAAAGTAGCTGTTTCAATGATTGTGCAACTTCTTCTAAGTTTGATTTATCAAGATAGCGATCTGGGCGAATCTGCTGATTAATGATTTCTAATCCGCGTGTATTATCGTTTGATAGAAAAATAATCGAGCATTCTGGATTCTTGTTCCGTATTTTTTTAGCAAAATCAATGCCACTATGCAATGTCTTTAAATCAATGTCGATAATAAACAAATCAGAAGAAGAAAAGACCAGTGTATCTGAACGCTTATAAATCGTTTCCAACTCGCTGTTCGGGTATATTTGAAGAGAGAGGGCACTCAACTCTTTATGTTTTAGTAATTCTTTCTTCAATAATTCCTGATGAAACAAGTTATCTTCAATGTAGTAGATTTTCATGGTTCGATTCCCCTAAGACAGATTTCATTACGATTAGTATAACAGATTTTTTCTATAAATTTCATCATATAAATGATATTTGTTTTTTTATTAATCAGAAAATATACACTTTTATCGTTTTAATGGACGGAATAAGCATAATGTTGATCGCGGTATTCTCTTGGCGTAAGGGAAGTTGTTTTTTTAAAGACCTGAATAAAATGGCTTTGACTTGCAAATGAAAGCAATACGCTGATTTCTTTATAACTCTTGTCCGTAAAAAGCAACAAATGTTTACTTTCATTGATCTTCCGTTCTTGGATGTAGGAGTGGATCGTTTGGCCCATTTCTTTTTTGAATAAAGCAGAAAGATGTGTTTTGTGCTTGTCAAATGTCTCAGCTAGCTCGTCAAGCGTTACACGGTCGTAAATATGGCTGTCTATATAATTGATTAGTTGCTTGACTAGCATGGATTTATCGGCTAGAGGTTGCTGATGGATCAGTTCCATGAAACGATAAGTCGCCTCTTTCATATAAGTGTGCCATTCATTAGAAGAATGGATACGGAACAAGCCTTGGATCAAGGCATCTGATAAACTAAAGGCCTGATTGATTGGGACTCCTTCATCAATACTGATACGTGTCAGTATGGCAACAAAAGCAGAGAATTTCAGCTTCAAACCTTCTAATTCATTTTCGGATAATTCGACATGATACGTTTCTTGCATCTTTTTGAATAACCAATCGATCTTTTCTGGCTGATTCCGTTTGATGTATTCTGTGTATCGAAGCTCGAATTGATAAGAATCAAAAGTGGATTCTTGCATCCGCCGGTCGTATAGACTGTCCTCCAATCGTTGATCTGTGGTCGAGCGCTGCTTGATTTCTTTTTGGTAAATCCAGTGCAATTCCTCTTTTTTCAATAATTGGTGTGTTAGAAAAGCATAGGCAAGCTGAACGAATTCTTCAAATGCTGCAGTTGTTTCTTTCGTATAGTGAATACCGTAGTGATAGACATGGTCTTTGAATAGAAATGTATCGGGAGATTCTCCAATCATGCCGCAAGGGCCGATCAATAAGGAATAGGGTTTGCTGTCTGTCATAAAATCAAGCTTAGCAAACATAAAAGGAAAGTGATTAAATAAACATACGGGCTGATGTTCTTTCGGTGAGGTGAATGTCTCCATGATAGGATGTATATCCCATGAAATCTCCGGATGGCAAACTTTGCCGCTTGAATCAAATAAAACCATGGGAATCAGATATTTTTTGTATAACAAATCCATTATTTTAGAAATCGCTGTCTGTTTCAATTATTTTCCTCCTGTCTATCCTTTTTCTTCCATTGTAACGCAAAAATAACATATTGAATATTAAATTTTTCAGGTATTTTCCTTCTATTTTTATATAAAGTCTTCTTTTGTTGTATAACAAAGAAAATTTTATCGTTATAATTAAAAATGTAAAAACGGTTACAAAAAAGGAGAAACTAATGGATGAAAAACAATTAAAGCAACTAGCCGATTCCTTGACAATAAAAGAAAAAATCGCACAAACAGTCCAGTTGAACGGTGACTTGTTTACTGATAGTGATGTGATGAATACTGGACCAACAAAGGAATTAGGTTTTCCTGATGATTTTAATTTAAGTCAGATTGGTTCCATTTATAATATCAATGAACCCGAAAAGCTAAAAAAAATCCAAACAAAAATAATGGAAGAAAGTAGTAAAAAAATCCCGCTCCTCTTTATGTCGGATGTTATTTATGGTTTTCGCACCATTTTTCCTATCCCACTAGCACAAGCGGGATCGTATGATTTTGAATTGATCCAAAAAGCCGCACAAGAAACAGCAAAAGAAAGTTATTTAAGCGGACTACATGTTCTATTTTCCCCCATGCTTGATTTAGTAAGAGATCCTCGTTGGGGACGGGTGATGGAGTCTCCAGGAGAGGATGTATATACTGCAAAAGAGTTTGCTAAACACGCTGTCCAAGGATACCAAGGAGACAATCTCCAATTGATTGACAAATACCGTGTTGGTGCATGTATCAAGCATTTTGCAGGATATGGTGCCCCAGAAGCTGGAAGGGAATACAATACTGTCGATATGTCCAACCAACGTCTCTTCAATGAATACCTTGCTCCTTATCAAGCGGCAGTTGAAGCCGATTGTTTACTAGTCATGACCGCATTCAATGTGTTGAATGGCGTACCTTCTACCGGTAATCGCTGGCTGAACCGGGAGATTCTTCGAAAGAGGTTCGGCTTTAACGGTGTACTGGTCTCTGATTATGCGGCTATTGAAGAGTTGCAAGTACATGGCTACACGAAAGATCAAGCAGACTCAGCTAAAAAGGCGTTAGAAGCCGGTGTGGACTTCGATATGATGACTTCTGTCTATGCCAATTCTTTAGAAAAATTAGTAGAAGAAAACAAAGAAATCTTGCAATTGTTGGATGAGGCAGTATGGCGAATCTTAGTCTTGAAGAACAAACTTGGATTATTCGAAGATCCGTATCGAGGACTCGAAGAAGAGAACACAGGAGAAATCTTGACGGAAGAATCGAAAGAAGTAGCAGTCAAGCTAGTCGAAAAGAGTTGTGTCCTCTTGAAGAATGACGACACACTACCATTAAAAAAACATCAGAAAATCGCAGTTATCGGACCTTACGGCAAAAGTCGCCTGACAATTGGGTTCTGGGCCTCTGTAAGTGGTAAACCACAAGATAGTATCCCGCTCAAAGATGGACTAGAACAGCATTTTTCAAAAGAACAGCTGCTATTTGCAAAAGGATTCAACCTGTTTGATTCCTATGAACCATTTGGACCGTTAAAAGCCGGAATTGAACAACTGAATGGAACGATTGAGGACGAGGAAACGTTAATCCAAGAAGCATTGGAAACTGCTGAAAAATCTGACGTGATTTTGCTGACGATTGGTGAACAATTTTTAGAAAGTGGAGAAGGAGCTTCTAAAACCAACCTTCGATTACCTGAAAAGCAAAAACGTTTGATCAAAGCGTTAGCAGCATTGGATAAACCAATCGTAGGGATTTTATATACCGGACGTCCGCTGGTCCTAACAGAGATCGAACCTTATTTTTCTAGTTTGCTGCTCGTTTGGTATCCTGGAACGATGGGAGGCATCGGTATTGCCAATCTTCTTGCAGGGGAAGCAGTGCCAAGTGCTCGACTTAGTATGACGTTCCCACGGAGTGAGGGGCAGGTCCCAATCTATTATGCACATGCTTCAACTGGCCGACCTTTAGAAACAAGTACGCATTCGACCCGTTTTGTGTCTAAGTATATTGATGAATCCAATGAGCCGCTATTTGCTTTTGGTGCCGGGAAAACATATGGAAAAGTCGAAGCAAACTGGCAGGAGATACAGGATCAAGAAGATAAGCTGCAATTTATTTATGAAGCAGTTAATCATTCAGCAACACCAATAGAAACAGTTATCCACATTTATGTAAAAGACAAGACAGCCTCTATTGTGCAACCAGTCAAACGGTTGATTGCGAGTCAAGTCGTTTCCATACACGCAGATGACAAAAAATTGATTAACTATACAGTATCAAAAGAAGCACTTATGTTTTATAACAATCAAGGGGAAAAAATTTGGGAGTCTGGCGAATTTACTTTTTCTCTCTCGACAGTAGATTCAGAAGATGTCCGTACAATTCAATTATAAAAAAGGAGAAGAAAGATGGAAAAATTAGAACAGTTTTTAAGCAGCAGACTATTGCCGATGTCGGAGAAATTACAAAAGAACAAAGTGTTAGCCGCATTGATGGAAGGATTTATCCGAACAAGCCCAATTACATTAGGGATTGCCTTCATTACGATTATTGGAAATTTCCCATTTCCAGGCTGGATCGATTTTTTGAAAAATGTGGGGATTTTTCCTCATGTGGAAGCAATCACTAATGGCGCTACAGGTGTTTTCTCGTTGTATGTCGTATACAGTTTAGCTTTCTCTTATGCAAAACAATTAGGGACCAATGAACGGAATGCATCCATCATCTCTTTGGCAAGTTTCATTATGCTGATGCCGCAATCCGTCATGACGACTGTTACACAAGACGGCAAAGCAGTCGAACAAGCAGTCGGTGCGTTGCGATTGGATTATCTGGGTGGTCAAGGATTGTTTATCGGTATGCTTGTCGCTTTGCTCATTACCCGTTTCTATGCCTTCTTAGCTAAGAAAAATATTATGATCAAATTACCGGAAAGTGTGCCGCCGATGGTCACACAATCTTTGTCACCAGTATTTGTCGTTACAATCATTTTTGTTGTTGTATTTGCTTTGCGAGTATTGTTTGGTTTGACACAATCAGGAACGATTTTCCAATTCTTTATTGATGTAATCAATGCCCCATTGAACTCTTTAGTAGCGAGTCCGTTATCGATCATCATTATCATGGAATTATTAGCTGTTTTATGGTTCTTCGGTATCCACAATGCTGTTTTGCAAGGACCTTTAGGCGCAATCAGTATGACGATGGTCGTTGGGAACATTGCTGCCTTCCAAGAAGGAAAAGCATTACCCTATTTAATTCCATCTGTTATCTACATGGGGATGTACGCAGCTGGATTCATGGGATTCGTGACATTTTTCATGATTAAAAGCAAATCAGCCAAAATGCGACAGTTAGGAAAATTATCTTTCGTTCCATCCTTATTCAATGTGACAGAACCATTGATGTTTGGGATGCCGATCATCTTGAATCCGATTTTCTTTATTCCACAAATCTTTACACAATTGATTGCAGGATTCGTTACATGGGGATTAACCACTACCATATTGCCGATTTCTTTGAATCCGACGATGTCGCTATTACCTTGGACAACTCCTACATTTGTGAAGATGCCTTTATCAGGCGGACTGAACTACACGATCCTGATGGTTATTTGTATGGCAATCGGTGTGGTGATGTGGTACCCATTCATTAAGATCGCAGATAAGAAAGAACTAGAGTTAGAAGCGGCGCTGGAAAAAGAAGAAGCAGAAACGAAAGCAGAAAAAATCATCAATGCAGAAGTCGAAGCATAATGAAGGGGAAAAGCATGTGGACATTAAGTATCGATATCGGTGGAACGTATATCAAGTCAGCTTTAATAATGGATACGCAAATAAGAGAAAAAAGACAAATAGAGACACCAAAAACAGATAAGGACAATTTTATCCTTGCCCTTGTCGAATTGATCCGTTCTTATCAGCAGCTCGAACCCATTGAATTTGTTGGATTTTCTGTTCCTGGTGCGGTGAAAGAAGCGTCAACCGTCTTTTTTGGTGGAGCAGTCGCATGCCTGAATGAAGTCAATTTAAAGCAAGAAATAGAAAAACGGCTGCCCGTTCGTGTGTTTATAGAAAATGATGCGAAAGCTGCTGTATTGGGAGAAGCAAGTTTCGGTCATTTAAAAGGGATTGAAAATGGTGCAGGGATCATTCTAGGAACAGGCGTCGGTGTTGGACTTTTGCTGGATGGGCAGGTGAGAAAAGGGCCGCATTGTCAAACTGGAGAAGTTAGTTTCTTGATACAAGATCGTGGGATAAATGGGGCTGAATCATTTGCAGGAATCAATTTGTCAGCTGTTCGATTAGTAGAAGAACTGGCAAAATTATTTCAGTGTGAACCAGAAGGACCTCTTGTATTTGATTATCTATATCAAAAAGAAGATGAACAAGCACAAACTTTATATCGCACATACTGCAATCAAGTAGCGATTCTCTGTTTCAATATCCAATGTTTGCTGGATTTGGACAAAATGATTATTGGCGGTGGAATCAGTAAACAAAAAAGGCTGATCCGTGATATCCAGAAAAACTATGAAGCCATCTTTTCTGTGTCGCCGATGATCGAACAAACGATTACGAAAATGACGATAGAAGCTGCCGCCTTTGAGTCTGAAGCAAATCTGATCGGTGCAGCGAAAGGAGTACGATTGAATGAGATTTCCAACTGATTTTTTATGGGGAGCTTCCACTAGTGCGTATCAGACAGAGGGAGCTTGGGATGCAGACGATAAAGCGCCGTCTGTTCAAGATATGAAAGAAATACCTGACGGAACAAGTGATTTCAAAGTGGCGGTAGATCATTACCATCGCTTTGAGGAAGATGTTCGTTTATTTAAAGAGCTAGGGTTAAAAGCTTATCGGTTCTCGATTTCTTGGAGTAGAGTCATGTCCAATGGAAAGGTTAATCCAAAAGGGCTGGAGTTTTATAAGAAACTCATTGCATTATTGAAGGAAAATGAGATCGAGCCGATCGTGACGGTGTTCCATTTTGATTTGCCTTATGAGATCCATGAAAATGGAGGCTGGGAAAATAGGGCGACAATCCAAGCTTTCGCTGATTACTGCCAGCTGCTTTTTGACACATTCGGTCAAGAAGTAAACTATTGGCAAACAATCAATGAACAAAATGTCATGGCTTTAGCTGGTTCGATCATTGGTACAAGTAATAAATCAATGAAAGAAAAGTTTCAAGAAAACCATCATATGCTCGTTGCTCAAGCACTGGTCACGAAAAATTATCATGATGGGAATTATCCAGGAAAGATCGGACCCGCGCCGAACATTGCCAGTGTATATGCTGCTTCTGATAAACCAGAAGACCAGTTGGCTGCAATGAATATGAGTGCTTTAAGAAACTGGTTGTTTTTAGATGCTGCGGTTTATGGTGTCTATAACCATAATGCCTGGAACATTTTGTCAAAAATCAATGCCTGTCCTGAAGTAACAGAAGAAGACAAAAAAATCATGTTAGAAGGTACATGCGATTATATCGCTTTTAATTATTACAATACCATGACTGTTTCAGCCTATTATCAAAAAGAGAACAAGATCGATCAGCAATCTGGCTTTGGTATCCCCGGCTTCTTTCAAGCGACAACGAATCCACATTTGCCAATGACTGAATTCGGCTGGCCAATCGATCCAGAAGGGTTCCGTTATACGTTAAATGAGATCTATTCAAGATATCGTTTACCGTTATTGATAACCGAAAACGGAATAGGAGCAAAAGATCAATTAACAGAAGATGGAAAAATCCATGACAAGTATCGCATCGACTATTTGAAACAGCATATCCAGCAAATGTATCTAGCAATGGAAGATGGTGTAGAGGTGATTGGTTATTGTCCGTGGAGCGCGATCGATTTGATCAGCACCCATGAAGGAATCGAAAAAAGATACGGTTTTATTTATGTTGATCGAACAGACGATTCTTTGAAGACGCTGGATCGTTATAAAAAGGATAGCTTTTATTGGTACCAAAAATTGATTGCTGAAAATGGATCAAACGAAGAGGAGTAAGCCTATGCAGATCGATACGATGACTATTGACAACGAAGCCAATACGACTCTAACGGTTTATCTTCATGAAGAAAAGCCCGAATTTCACCGTATTGACAAACGTCCGTTTATACTAGTGATTCCAGGAGGAGGGTACGGATTTTGCAGTGAAAGAGAAGCAGAACCGATTGCATTGAAATTTGCTGCTGAAGGCTATCATGCGGGTGTGCTGCGCTATCACGTTGGAGAATACCGTGATTTCCACAAAGCACTGGCGGATGCAGAAAAAAGCATGGATCTGATAGCCTTACTAGCTGAAAAAGCAAAAATCGATCAAACCAAAATTGCAGTGATCGGTTTTTCTGCCGGTGGGCATTTAGCAGCCGCTTTGTCTACTTTGTCCGATCGAAAACCAAGTGCTTGTATCCTTGCTTATCCGGCCATCTTAAGCTCCTTTGCAGAAGCGATGAAGATTCAGGCTCCTTCTTTGGAAATGTGTGTGACACCGCAAACGCCACCTACTTTTTTGTTTTCTACATTCGAAGATAATGTGGTGCCTATCGAGAATTCTCTTTTGTATTTAAGAGCGTTAGAAGAAAACGATGTACCATTTGAAACACACATTTTTCAAAAAGGAAAGCACGGATTATCATTAGGAAATAAGTGGAGTGGAAATAGTGAAGAGATGGTGGACCCTCGATTTGCCAAGTGGTTTGAGCTTTGTATCGAGTGGCTGGAAATCATTTGGGCACAAGCAGCTGCGGAAACTACGCAAAAAATAGAAGACATTTGGCAAGTACCAATCAAAAATTTATACGCTATTGAAGCCAATCAATCGATCTTACTTGAACATCTGCCATTTTTAGCCGATAGAAGTAGGTACAAAATCATTCGAAGTCTGTCCTTCAACCAGCTGTGTGAGGTTTCGCCAGAGAAATTTCCAAAAACAAAGATCAGTCAATGGGTAAATGAATTGACTTGGTGCCGTTGAACTTTCCTATAAAAGAATCGATACTCGGAGGAAACAAATGAAATATGAAGTAATCAAAAAGAACAATCGGTTCTATTTTCTCATGGATGAAAAACCCTGTCTTCTCTTAGGCGGAGAAGTGCATAATTCAGCAGCTTCCACGGTGCTTTCTATGGAAAAAAATATTTGGCCATTCGTGAATAATCTCGGATTGAACACCCTGCTTGTACCTGTTTATTGGGAAAATATCGAGACAAGTCCGGGAGTATTCAACTTTGATTTGATAGAAGCCCAGTTACAAAAAGCGGCTGAAAGTAAGGTCATGTTGGTTTTTCTATGGTTCGGTTTATGGAAAAATGGTTTATCTACTTATGTTCCTTCATGGATCAAGACAGATACAGAAAATTATTTTAGAGTAGTCAACCAAAAGCAAGAGCAGTTAAACTGCATCTCACCGTTTTGTACGAAAGCAATTGAAGCAGATTGTCGCGCATTATCTAGCCTATGTCAATTTATCAGTCAGCATCCGCTGAAAGATCAAGTATGCATGATGCAGATCCAAAACGAGGTCGGCTGTCTTGAAACGGCAAGGGATCACTCTAGAAAAGCACGGCAAATATATGGATCCACACTTCCAGAAAAAATCAGAGAATTATATCCTCTAGCAAAAAACTGGCAAGAACTTCCAGAGGAGACATTCATGGCCTACGCCTTTAGTCATGCACTGGAAAAGATGGCAGTAGAGGCAAAAAGATGGTTAGATATCCCGTTGTTCACCAATGCTTGGCTGCATAAAGAAGGAAAACGCGCGGGCGACTATCCTAGTGGTGGGCCTACAAAAAATGTATTAAACGTATGGGCAAAAAATGCACCTAGCTTAACGGCTTTTGCTCCAGACATCTATGAAGAAAATGTTCGGGAAATCATTCAAGATTATCAAATGATTGATCAACCCCTTTTCATACCAGAAACAAGAAAAGATCTAAGCTATCTATCCAATTGTTTCTATGCATTTGGGCAAGGAGCACTTTTGTATTCTCCTTTTGGAATCGAAGATCTTCGAAAAAGTACGGAAGCTATAATAGACGAGGATCAGGCTTTCTTGAAACAGTTAGGATTAGACCAAGTGGCTTTTGATCCAACAGGAAGTTTGCCTTATTTTACTAAGTGTTATCAAATAATCAAAGAACTAACCCCATTTTTAACGGATGAAACACTCAAGATCCATTCTTTTAAAAAGGAAAAGGACACGACGTATCAGTATCAAGATGAAAATTACCGATTTTTGATCAAATATTTAAGTAAAGACAAGAAAGAGCAGCTGAACACTGCCGGTCTCTTTTTTCAATTAGAAAATGATTATTTTTTTGCTGGGTGCAACTTTGCGCTATTCCACGAAGCAGTAGATGAAGAGCGGCGTTCAGAAATTTTGAATTTTGAAGAAGGATACTTTGAAGGCAAAAAATGGATCACAGAGCGTGTTTTGAATGGGGATGAGCGCTATACACCGTATATCGGTAATATGCCTAAAATCATCAAATTCTCTTTATATACCTATCCGAAAAAAGAACAGGAGGTTGTCCATGAATATCTTGCTGACGAACGAAACCTTTAAACCATCTACAAGTATGCTTGCCCAAGAACCGGAACCACTCGAAAATCTATCTGTTTATCGAAATAGTACAGCCGCATTTCAGTTATTGCTACACGATGGGAAGAAAAATCATTACAGCTTAGACGATCAATTTACGATCCCGGATGCGATTGAAATACCTATATACCGGATAGAAATCAAATCGGAACTGCCAATCAAATCGAATTTTATTGAATATTATTGCGGAAAAGACGATATTTTCTATGGGGATAAACTGTTGGAAGAAAACGCACATACTTATTCTGGCGATCGCTTTGCTCCTATTTATGTAGAAATCCCGGTTGATCGTCAACAAAAATCCGGTATCTATCCGATAGATATCACGATTTATCAAGCAGGGATAACGACAAAAGAAACAGTCATCGGACAGAAACGATTAGAAGTAACCGTAGAAGCCTTTACGTTCAGTGATAAAGTAACTGATTCCTTCCATTTAGATATTTGGCAGCAACCTTCTAATCTTTCTCGTACATTCCAAGTGCCTCTTTGGAGTAATCAACATTTTGAACTGATTCAGACAATGGCTTCAACCTTAGCTGAGTTAGGCCAAAAAACGATTACAGTCATTGCAGGAGAGATCCCTTGGAAAGGATGGTTCAATTATATTGTCAAAGATTTCCCAGCTAACTTGTATGAATACTCAATGGTCAAAGTCCTCAAAACAAAAGAAGGAAATATCCAGTGTGATTTTTCAATTTTGGATAAGTATTTAGCTTGTTTTTTTGAAGCAGGGATCGATAAAGAAATCGATGTGTTCGGCCTTTTAGGCGTCTGGCAGCCACCTTTCTTTCCTTTGAATAAAGCAGTAGAACATCCAGAAAAACTTGTGATCCGCTATTATGATGAGGAAATGCAGCAAATGGCATTCATCGAAAAACAAGAAGAGCTCAGACAATATTTCCAGCAATTGTTTACCTATTTCAAGAAAAAGAACATTTGGGACAAAGTTCGTCTCATGGCAGATGAGCCAAAAGCACACGAAATCGATACGTTTAAAGAAGCTGTCAAACGTCTAAAAGAAATCGAACCAACGTTGCAGTTGAAAGTGGCATTTGACAAGGAACCAGTCTTACAAGCCTTGATTTCAGAAATCGACTATCCAGTCACATCTTTTTATTGTACTTGTCAAAACCATGGATGGCTGAAGGAACAATTTCCTGGAAAAACACAATACTACATCTGTAATTATCCAGATAAACCAAATACATTCTTACACAGTCCATTGACAGAAAGCCGGTTACAAGGCGCATTAGCTTATTATTTTAGAACGGATGGTCTGCTGAGGTGGGCATATAACTGCTGGCCGGAACATGCAAGAGAAGATATCCGTTATAATACTAGTTCACTTCCAATTGGTGACTTGTGCTTAGTCTATCCATCTGTCTCTGGCAGCCTGCTCTTGTCTCTTCGCTATAAAGAACTGTATCGTGGTGTAGAAGATTTTTATCTGCTAAAAGAAGCGGAGAAAATAAACAAAACAAAAACAGACCAGCTTCTAGCTGATTTTCTTGGAGAGGAAAAGCCAGAAAATTGGATGGAAAACAGCCATCAGTCTGTGCAAACATTATTCAATCAATCGTATCGTCAATTCGATCAGTTAAGAAAGAAATTGATCGCAATTATCACAGATACTTCTCCTTTAATCAAGTAAGAGTGAATGAAAAGCATGACCTGCATGTTGCAGGTCATGCTTTTTGTTTTTAACCGAAATAGGAAAGAATCCGTCGTAAAAATATTTCCAGCACAGCGAGTTTTGTAAATCTTTGTTTAAAGCGGTTTAGGTCTAACCAGCCGAAAAGAGGCAAAGAACCTTGTTCCTGCTTAGATAAACTTTTTGAATAGAGAAATCACGTGTTTACATAGTTTTTACAATCTTTATTTGAATTAAGAAGGATACAAATTAGAACTTTACAAATAGAAGGTACACTAAAGATGTAGCAAATAAATAAAAGGAGCATAAGATATGTTTGAGTTGAAAAAAATAGAAAAAACAATGGTGCGTATAGTATTAATAACAACACTAATAGTGTTAGCAGGTTGTCGTTCGTCCAATCAGACAGTAAGTGGTAATCAAAAACAATCCTCTGATACGATCAAAATTGCTTTTTACCCTAATGAATCTGCTGCAGAGTTTGAACCGGCAAGAGAAGCGGTAAAAGCGGTGGTTGAAAAAGCTACAGATAAGAAAGTCGAATTAGTGACAAGTACAGATTACAACGTGGTCGTGGAATCTATTGCAAATGGACAAGTAGACTTAGCTTATATGGGTGCAGAAGGTTATATCGAAGCAAACAAGAAAAATGAGCAAGTAGAAGCCATCTTGACCAATTCTGGGCCAAGCGGAACGCTGGAAGACGCGTTATATTACAGCTTTTTAGCGGTGAAACCAGAAAACAGCAAAGAGTATGAAGAAACAGGTGGCTATACGATTGATCCAATCAAAGACAAAACGATTTCTTTCGTCACGAATACCTCAACTTCTGGTTTTACTGTACCGAGCAACAAAATCGCTGAACATTTTGATTTAAAGAATACAGATGATCTTATCATGGATGGCCTATTCTTTGAAAAAGTGTTGTTTGGTGGGTCTCATCAAGGATCGATGATCAATTTATTAAAAGGTGACGCGGATGTAGCTGCTTTTATGAATATGCCACAATATTTTGATGTGATCCAAGGAGAAGAAAACAAGGCAGGAGTCATTTACGAAGTAAAAAAAGATGCTCAAGCTCCTTTTGACACAGTGCAAGGGGAACAAGCACAAGTCATTCTTTCCATACCGGTCTTGAATGGACCAATTGCAGCAAACAAAGAGACGTTGTCGGAAGCAGATATCGATAAGATCATCGAAGGGATGACTGCCGATAGTACGGCTGAAAACACAGCTATTTTTGCACCAAAAGATGCTGATGTCCCAGGGATGTTCACAAAAGAAGGAAATGAGCGATATGTGGAAGTCACAGATGATTTTTACGATGAAATCAAAGAAATGAATAAATAAGAAGAGACTGGAAAGGACAGCCAAATGCTATTAGAAGTAAAAAATATTACAAAAACCTATCCAAACGGAAATCAAGCATTGCAGGACATTTCATTTTCACTTGAAAAAGGAGAATTTGTTTCGATCATCGGACCTTCTGGGGCGGGGAAATCTACTATCTTGCGTACGATCAATCGATTGATCGAAGCAGATAGTGGGAGGATCCGATTTGAGGAGAGGGAAATGAATGAACTGAAAAGAAAAGAACTGCGAAAGAAAAGAAGACGTATTGGTATGATTTTCCAGCACTATAATCTTGTCAGTCGTCTTACCGTAATCGAAAATGTACTGCATGGCTGCTTGGGTTATAAAACAACGCTCGGTGGAGCTGCTGGGCTTTATCGAGAAGCAGAAAAAGAACAGGCTTTTGATCTTATAGAAAAGGTCGATCTTTCGGCATTTGCGTACACTCGATGTGACGAATTAAGTGGTGGACAAAAGCAGCGGGTCGGAATCGCCAGAGCACTCATGCAAAATCCGGCACTGATTTTATGTGATGAACCAATAGCTTCTCTTGATCCAAAATCTGCTAAAACAATCATGGATTACTTAAAAAGAATAACCAATGAATTGGCGATTACTTGCCTTGTCAACTTGCATCAAGTGGAAACAGCCATCGATTATTCCGATAGGATCATTGGAGTGAATAGTGGAAAAATCGTATTTGAAGGAAGACCGTCTGAGTTAACAAAAGAAAAAATAGAAACGATCTATCAATCTAAAAAATTATTAGTGTAAAGGATGAGAGAATGGAAAAGATAGAGGCAGAAAAATTTTTCAGACAACAAAAAAGATATCGCTTGTTTTATATTTTGCTGATTGCTTTTCTTTATTTTATTTCAGCCCATGGCGTTGGATTTCAGGCAGGAACAGCTTTTTCTGCTATACCCAAAAGTTTTACCTGGCTATTCTCCAACTTTATTCCGACAAACGATTCTCGAGCCTATTTATCGATCATCGTGTCTAGACTCATCCAGACGATACTGATGGCAGTGACTGCTACGACATCAGGTGCTGTAATTGCCTTGATAGCAGCTGTGATTGGTTCAAGAGAAATCGGGTTGAATCGTTTCACAAAAGTGATGGCTAGAGGCATGGCGAGTTTTTTCAGAAATGTCCCTATCGTCGTATGGGCAATGATTTTGTTGCTAAGTTTCAAACAAAACGAATTTACCGGCTATTTGGCGATTACTTTTACGACATTTGGTTATTTGACTCGTTCCTTCATGGAAACGATCGATGAAGTATCTGGCAGCGTCATTGAAGCGATGATGGCATCAGGAGCTTCCTATTTGCAAATCATCTGGCAAGGTGTTTTGCCGATGTGTTTGAATCAGCTCCTTAGCTGGCTCATTTTTCTAATTGAAAATAATATTCGGGATGCTACGCTAGTCGGGATACTGACAGGAACTGGTATTGGTTTTTTATTTGACTTTTATTACAAAAGATTCCAATACGATGTAGTCGGAATGGTTACGCTGACTGTCATTATCGCAGTTATCGTATTGGAGACGACTTCGAATACAGTAAGGAGGATGATCCGCTGATGATGGATTATCAGACAAATGAAACGAATGCCATACTTAATCCAACCTCTTATTCGAAAGTGGCATTCAGGAAAAGAAATCAAAGAATAAAAGTAAAACTATGGCGTCAAGAACGGATCATTGTAAAGCTTATGCTCCTATTTTTATGTTTGGTTTCTGTATATACGGTAATCACGATGGATTACGGGAATGTCAAATTAACAGAAGCCGTTTCTGCTTTTTTTTCCAATATGTTCAATATTTTCTTACGTCCACAGTTATCTGGAAGATTTACGGCGTTCTCTTTAGTAGAAAGCCTTGGTGTAACGATTGGCCTCTCTGTTTTAACAACGGTGATTGGTGCTTTTCTTGCCTTCTTTCTTAGTCTGTTAGCTTCCAGAAATTTAAGCAGCGGCTTTCTTTCCAATATGATAAGAGGGCTGATGTCGTTTATTCGAGCAGTTCCCACAATTTTATGGGTCATGATTTTTTCTATTTTGATTGGATTAGGAGCGAATGCTGCAGTTATCGGGATGTCTTTTCACAGCATTGCTTATTTGACAAAAGTTTATTCTGAAAGTATCGAAGAAATGGAATCTGGTATGATTGAAAGTTTGAAAGCATGTGGAGCAAGCTGGTGGCAGATTGTTTTTCAAAGTGTTCTCCCTCATTGTTTTACGACGTTGCTTTCTTGGACATTCATCCGGTTTGAAATCAATTTTACAAATGCGATCGCAGTAGGAGCTGCAGCTGGTGCAGGAGGATTAGGCTTTCAGTTGACGATGGCTAGTAACTTTTATTTTGATTTTCGAGAGATTGGTGTAATGGTCTATATGATCTTGACGATTGCTGTATTGCTAGAATTCATTTCTTTGAAATTAAAAGAAAAATATATAGTCAAAACATAAATTTTTATAGAAAGAGGAGAACGGGAATGAAGGCAGATTTACATGTGCACAGCTGCTATTCGAATGGTTTTTTTCATCCAAAAGAGCTTTTGTCTTTAGCAACAACCCAAGAAGTAAACCATTTAGCCATCGTGGATCATCATACATTCGCAGGGATAGAAGCAGTAAAAGAAGTATTCTATGATTCACCTGTTAATTTGATTGAAGGAATCGAAATTAGTGCCTTTGACTTGAAAAGACAAAAAGATGTCCGCATATTGGGCTATAATCTTTCAAATCGGAGCTATATCGAGCAGTTGTGCAGACCGTTACTCCATTTTCAAACAAATCAAACTTTATGTAAGTTAAAAAAACTGCAGGCAGAAGGCTATCGTTTGAAGGAAGAAGAACTTTGGAAGGAAGCAGAGACGGCAACCGCACTTTATCCCTGTCATTTATATCGTTTATTGAAAAAAAGAGGTTATGGTACACAAATGAATCCTCTGTTTTATCAAAAACTCATGACGACAGAAGAAGTTTCTGATGATCGGAAAAAAATAAATGTATATGATGCCATAGAAGCAATCAAATACGGCGGAGGATTGACTGTTTTAGCATGTCCAGGGAAATTTGACA
Organism: Enterococcus sp. 2STP; assembly: GCF_032465635.1. Taxonomy (NCBI): domain Bacteria; kingdom Bacillati; phylum Bacillota; class Bacilli; order Lactobacillales; family Enterococcaceae; genus Enterococcus; species Enterococcus sp. 2STP. Next base: position 49,128 of record NZ_JAWDJH010000007.1, on the reverse strand, counting down.
ACTATGATTTGATTCCTGAACTCGCTTCATTCGGGATTGATGGTTTGGAGAAATATCATCCAGCTCATCGCTTAAGAGACCTTAAAGTCCTTTCAGAGTTCATCCAAACCTATCATTTTTCTTGTTTCGGAGGTTCTGACTTTCATGGGATAAGGGGATCTGCAGGATTCGGCAGGACCTTGATTACAGATACGCGAGAATTTCCCGATCAACTACTCTGTAATTGAAAAACAATTTTTCAGAAAAATATCAAAAGATGATTGAAGCAAGGAAGGATAGTGATATAATAACCTCAATTACGTATGAGGGGATTGTGAACAATGATCAACTTTGCTTTATCACAGATCCAAGATTTGCCTAGAATCGTAGAAATTTATAATCAAGCGATTCCTACTCGCTTATCTACAGCTGATTTAGAACCAGTAACAATAGAATCGAGACAAGCATGGTTTGATGCTCATCAAACCAAAGAACGCCCGTTGTGGGTCATAAAGATCGATCAAAATATCGTAGGATGGCTGAGCCTTAGTGATTTTTACGGGAGACCAGCTTATGCAAATACTGCAGAGATAAGTATTTATATTGATTCAACTTATCGAAAACATGGCTTAGGACAAAAAGCATTATCCTTTGCTGAATCTCAACTGAAAGATTGTAAGATCGACACACTTTTAGCTTTTGTGTTTAGTATCAATCAAGCGAGCATCAAGCTGTTCCAAAAAAATGGGTTTGAGCAATGGGGGCATTTACCTAAAGTTGCAAATATGGATAATCAACGGATTGATTTAACTATCTTAGGAAAATCTTATGAATAACAGATAATGACCGCTTTTAAGTGTTTTTTACACTTGAAAGCGGTCATTATCATAGAAGTTTTCAATTGAAAAGTGTAAAGTGTGGATAAATTTTTTGAATTATCATAGTATTCCATCAAAATACAGTAAAAAAAAGACATGTTTATCTCATATGCCATTCTTTTTTCATTTATCCTAGTATCAATGGGAAATAGCAGAAAATTCTAAAGAAATGAGAGCCCTTTACTTTAGGTTGAGTGTTATCGAATGTTGATTTTAAAATAACCAACGATAATAGAGCAATAAAGTAGCGATAAAGTAGCAATAAAGTAGCAAGAAATTTGTTTTTTGAGAAATTCTGCGAAAATAAGGGTTAAAGGAAGAATGTGTATGTCAAAACGGTCTTTTTTAGTTATTGGAATTATTGCTTTGCTAGGTATTTTATTTTTCGAAGTCACTTCGGTCGCCTCCTTGATCAGCGAAGAGAAAGGACAAGCAACTTCTTCGGAGCGTTCGTCACAATCTTTCAAACAATCAGAACAATCAACGAATAAAAACAAGTCGACTGAAACAGCTAGCGTCAACGAATCCACTCAAGAATCAGTGAGATCAACACAAAGTCCATCAACTGAACCAGAACCAACACAAGAAAGTACAGAAGCTGTCCAAGACCCAACTGTCAAAAGTATTGCCATCAGTTTTGATGATGGACCAGGAGCGACCACAACACCACAGCTGTTGCAAATACTTAAAGAAAAAAACGTGCATGCTACTTTTTTTGTTTTAGGAGAAAATACGGCGCAACATCCTGAAATTGTGAAGCAGACAGCTGAAGCAGGACACGAGATTGGCAATCACACATATGATCATCAGGATCTGGCGACGCTTTCTGCCCGGTCGATCACAGAGGAAGTGACAAAAACAGACACTGAGATCATAAAAGCCACTGGTAAAACCCCCATTTTCGTTCGTCCGCCCTATGGTTCGATCACAAGTGTAGGAGCAAGTGTTATCCAGCGGCCAATCATCGAATGGTCGGTCGATTCAGAAGATTGGAAGACAAGAAATCCTGATTTGATTTTGCAGAAGATCCAAGCAACAGTATACGATGGTGCAATTATTTTATTCCATGATATTTATCCTGAAACGATTCGTGCCGTTCCTCAAGTGATCGATTATCTGCAAGAGCAAGGGTATCGCATCACGACAGTGGGGGATTTATTAGGGCATCCAACGACTGTCGAGAACTATTATGGCAGAAACGATCATCGGCCAGTCCAGTAAAGAAATTATTTTTCGGAGTAGCTACTTCTGAAATACCGCTTTTATCAAAAGGTTGTGACAAAATTTTGTCACAACCTTTTTTGAATTTTTCTAAAGTATAGGATTTAGATACAAATCAGATAGATTTTGCTTCTATCCTTAACAGCAAAGGAGGAGAGTACAAATGTACAAAATCTTAAAAGTCATATCTATTTTTCTATTGATGTTTATTATAGCAGCAGGCGCTTATGGTGTAAGCGAATATATGAAATTGCAAAACTTGTCTGAAGTTTCAAAGAAAACAGCAGCCAACATGAATGTGAAATATTCAGCTGATGCAGCCACACATTTACCGGATCGGTTCAATGTACTGCTATTAGGTGTAGATACTGGAGAATTTGGTAGGACAGAAAAAGGAAGATCGGATTCAATGATTGCTGCCCATGTTGATCTTAAAAATGAGACAGTAAAACTTATCAGTCTAGAACGAGATACTTATGTTCAAATCGCAGGACATAATAGTTTTGATAAATTAAATGCCGCTTACGCTTATGGAGGAGAACAAACAGCTATACAAACGACAGAGAACATGCTTCATACTACTATTCCTTACTATATGACAATGAATATGAAGGGGCTAGAGAGTATGCTAAGTATTGTTGGCGATATTGAAGTGATCAATGATTTTGCTTTCAACTTTGACCATTATGATTTTCCAAAAGGGTCCCTTACGTTATCTCCAGAAGAAGCACTTGCATGGTCAAGAATGAGATATGATGACCCTAATGGTGATTATGGGAGGCAAATAAGACAGCAAAAAGTGATCAAAGCAATCATGCAGAAGCTGTTGACTGTGGAATCCATACCTAAAATAGACAAAATCATCAATGTTCTAGGGAACGATATGAAAACAAATTTACCTTTGGGAGAATTATTTAAATTATATTTAACAAAGAATACCCAATTTAAAATGAGTACGGATCAATTAAAAGGAGAAGAAGAAATAATTGACGGTATCTCTTACCAAAAAATGACTGACACAGAAATCAAACGAATCAGTCAGCAATTACAGTAAAGCAGGAGAGAGGCACATGATTAAAAAAAGTTTGATAACCCTTGGGACGATCGTCCTTCTAATAGGGATTACAGGTGGAAGCGTCTATATGACGAACAGAGTCTTCACGCCCTCAACGAACGAAAGTAAAACAATAGAAGATACTGAGATTTCTAGGAAACAAGAACGAACAGAATGGCAAAGTTCCAATTCTACCAGTCGGACGATCACCACAAAGGAACAGCAAGCAAAAAATGAAAAAAATAAAGAAACAGAAGATACAAAGGAATCATCAAAGACCGTTGCTCTTACCTTCGATGATGGACCTAATCCCTCCACTACCCCAAAACTTTTAGAGATTTTAAAACAAAAAAACGTACACGCCACTTTTTTTGTTCTAGGGGAAAATGTTTCCCAAAACGAACAGCTTTTACAAAAGGAGGTGCAAGAAGGTCATCAAATCGGCAGTCATACTTTTTCTCATAAGGATTTAGCTGGTCTATCTGACCAAGAAATCAGTGAGGAAATCACTCAAACAGATAACGCTATTTTGAAAGCAATCGGTAAAAAGCCAGCCTATGTCCGACCTCCGTATGGCTCTATTACAAAAAAAGGAGCAGCAATCATTCATCGACCAATGATCGAGTGGTCTGTTGATTCTCAAGATTGGCAATCCAGACAAAAGGAAAAAATTTTACAGCAAGTAAAAAGTACAGTATATGATGGCGCAATCATATTACTACATGATATCTATCCTGAGACCGTAGATGCTGTTCCTGTGCTGATTGATGAATTAAAAAAAGAAGGATATACTTTTACGACAATCAGCGATTTGCTAGATGATCCATCAAAAACAGAAAATTATTATGGACGCAATGATCACCGTCCTGCGTAGTCTACAAAAAGGAGAGATGTCCAATGATTCAAAAGCAGATGTATTTTATTAGAGGATATTACATTTTGCTGCTGCTCGTACTTTATCTTTCTTTTTATGAAAAAAGTGTTTTTTATTTATTTTTTACTAATACGATTCTGGCATATATCCCGATTGAATTAGCAAGGTGGGTAAAAGTCAGCAGCTCCAAACTAGTCTCTCTCGTACTGATCTTATTCTGGCTACTGTTTTTTCCAAATAATTTTTATTTGTTCACCGATTTATTCCATCTGTCTTTGCTTTCACCTTACGATCCATCTACTATGATGATAAGCATGAAGATGGAAATTTGGTATAAATTATTGCTAGTCGTTCTTTCTGTTTTCCCAACCACATTTTTCGGTTGTGAAAGCTTATGGATGGTTACCAATGTAATTGTCAAGAAAATCGGAATAGGCGTCTATCAATGGTTAGTTATCAGCGTCGTCTTGTTTATCAATGCTATAGGGATTTACTTCGGTCGCTTTTTAAGATTGAACAGTACGGATGTCTTTACTGACAGCAGGGAAACGTTCATGAGATTCGTTGAAGCATTTACCAAAATAGACGGTCCATCTTTTTTGTTGATCGTACTCATCTTTTTCTTTTCACTGATATTCGTGTATATTTATAGGTTAGGGATCAAATTTGCTCTATTGGCAGAAAGAGAGGAACTGTATGAAGATACTAGTAGTAGAAGATAATCCTGCGATCAACAAACTTTTAGTTCGTACATTAGAAAAAAATGGTTATACAGTCTATTCGGTATTCACAGGTAAAGAAGCAGCCGATATCATTGAGCAACAGGAATTTGATTTGGTTTTGCTAGATATCATGCTTCCTGAAATCGATGGTTATGAAGTATTTGCGTATATGCGGGAATATGATCTTCCTGTCATTTTCTTGACAGCCAAAGATCAGCTTTCTGATCGAGTCAGTGGCTTAAGATCAGGTGCTGAAGATTATATAACAAAGCCATTTGATCTGGAAGAATTACTAGCACGAGTGGAAGTTGTTCTTCGAAGAAATGGAAAAACCAACTCCAATAAATTACTGAGATGGCAGTATATCGAAATCAATGAAAAAACAAGAGCTGTCACTGCAAGAAACCAAGCTGTTTCTTTGACTCCTAAGGAATATGAATTACTTCTTTACTTAATTAGAAACAAAGGGATTATTCTGCCAAGAGAGAAAATCTATCAAAAAATCTGGGGAAGGGAAGAAGAGCCCAACTCCAGAACGCTTGATTTACACATTCAAAGAATCAGAAATAAATTACAATTAGGACAGGACTTGCGTACGATTTATGGTGTAGGTTACCTATTGGAGGGATGAACTTGAAATATACGAGCAAAGTTTTCTTTTCATTATTATTCTTCTTTCTACTCATTTATTTGGTGGTCAGTGGTTTTACACTGCATGCGATTTACCAGCGCACAGTTTCTCAAGAAAAAGAAGTGCTAGTCAACCAGCAGAAAAATCTCTTATTGCTGTTGTCGACGAAAACAGACGGAGATGAAACAACAGATGAAATGAGAAAAAATGGTGAATTCGTAGCCGCAGCCAAAATCGGAGAGTTTGAGATTCTAGACAAAAAAGGCAAAACGGTTTTTACTACAAAGCCTACTTTGTTTGAAAAATACGAACCTCCAGAAGAGTTGTCTAATCGTACCGTGGAAATCAGCGACATGTCTACTGTTAAAAACAAACAGGTGCTTTATTCAACTTCAAAGATACCTGATACTGTCTATCGTTTAGCAACTTACCATCAAGCAAAGAACTATGAAGAAATCGTCAAAGATTCTCTTGTCTATTTTCGTCTGATTTTGCTCTTTTTACTTTTAGCCATTATTCCAGTCACTTATTTTCTAACAAGCATGATCTTGAAACCAATCAATCAGCTGATTTCCGTTGCCCAGCATATCACAGAAGGTAAGACGAAAGAACGGGCAATAGTCAATACTCAAGACGAGATTGGAAAATTAGGGAGCAGTTTGAACAATATGGCCGATAAATTGAGCCACGATCTAGAAACTCTCCGCCAGGCAAAGGAAAAGCAAGATTTATTCGTTTCTAGCTTTTCTCACGAAATTCGAACGCCGCTGACTTCCATTATTGGCTATGCTCAAATGTTGAAATGGGAAAAATTGGACCAATCAGCCGAAGAATCTGTCGATTATATCCTTGAAGAAAGCAACCGATTAAAACATCTGTCCAATGATATTTTGAAATTGATGGAACTGGAAAGAACAAGTGTCTCTCTTGAAGAAATCTCGACTAATATGATTAGCGATGATCTAAACAAGTTTCTTAAAGGAATGAAACAAGGGTTTACTTATACCATCGAACTAGAACCTGCCAATATTTTGCTAGACCTCAATCTTTTCAAGCTATTAGCCATGAATATTTTGGCAAATTCATTAGAAGCTATAGCAGAAGATGGAAAATTAGTGGTCAAAGGAATAAAGGAAGAAAAGCGTTATATTATGAAGTTTTCCGATAATGGTAGAGGGATACCAACAGAAAATTTGTCTAAAGTAACAGATGAATTTTTTACAGGAAATCCTTCAAGAACAACGAAACATTTAGGACTTGGATTAGCTTTAGTAAAGAAAATAACCGAATTGCATAATAGTTCTTTTGACATAGAAAGTACACTTGGTACAGGGACGACGATCACGATCGATTTTGCTTTAGGAGGGGAAATAGATGAAAATTAAATTATACCTTCTTTCTGCTTTCTTTCTGGTATTCAGCGCAGGATTGTTTTTTTTACCAGATATTTTAGCGAGTAGCATTACTACAAAAGAACAAAGAACAGTAGATATTTCTTCTTTAAGTTCAGCTTCTTCCTCTATCGAAACGGCAATGAGCCAAGCACAATCCTTTTCTATCATGGAAGAATCAGATCAGAGCCAATTAGATATGGTCAATCGGCTACGAGAGGAATTAAATCAGCTATTTCAAAAGCTAGCCATGCCAAAAGAGCCAGTGATTGTTCAAGACTATGAAGTCTTGATCTCAGAGGACAGTGTATTTTGGCAAATGGAATTCCTTACGAAAACAGGCTATGGAACGGCAATCATTGATGAAACGAACAAAAAAGTCGTACGGTTATCTTATTTTGATGAAGATCAAAATAACCGAGGAAAAAAACAAATCATAGACGATTACTTGAACTATCTTCCTCTAAAAGCAGATAAGATCGAAGAAGATGGTGAGATGATTACTGTCACTTTGAAAAATGGCCAGAAATTAAACTTTCTGATTGATGAGACGCGATTGTTGCTGAATTATGCATGAAGAATTACGTAGAAAATAGGGGTGAATCTACCGTTTGCCAAAAGGTTGTGATCAGAATTTTGTCACAATCTTTTTTATATTACTCATGGTATCCAGATATAAATCAGATAGAGTTTGCTTATATTCTTAACAGCAAAGGAAAGATGAAAATCGAACCCCAAAAAAAGATCTATTTTTTACTAAAAATATATTTTTTTACTGAATTCTGGTAAAATGAGATAAAAAGGTGTCATTCAAGGAGGATATGATGAAAACAATAGCTGATCCTTTAAAAATTGAGATTTTTAAAGCCAATAAAGAGTATATTCAGCAAAACAAGATTGAACCTTTTGTATTAAAAGAATTTATGGAATTTTTTGAAACGGGTAAACGATTGAGATACGAATCTAGTTACTTTGCTAGAAGAAGACAATTGGTTGTGGCCGCTTTAGCTTATTTCTATGAAAAGAACAGTGAGAACAAAGAGTGGTTGGAACAATTAATTTGGGATGTTTGTAATGAATGGACATGGGCGCTGCCTGCTCACTTGTCAGAGCAAGTTTTATTCAACGATCAAGCAAGGGGTTATATCGACTTATTTTCTGCTGAAACAGGGCAGGCATTAGCTGAGATCTATGAGCAAGTCGGAGAAGAGCTATCACCTATCGTTGCGAATCGTATAAGAAAGGAAGTAGAGGAACGTTTGATCTTGCCTTTTGAAAAACAGTCATGGGAATGGGAACAAAAGAAAAACAATTGGAGTGCTGTGATTGGCGGATGCGTTGGGATGGCTTGTTTGTCCTTGCTTCCTAAAAAAAGCGATCGTTTAGAACGCCTCCTGACAAAAGTCGATATTTCACTTAAGAACTATCTTCATAGTTTTGGAGAAGACGGTATCTGCACAGAAGGTGTGGGATATTGGGGTTATGGTTTTGGTTATTATATTTATTATGCTGAAAAATTAGCCGAATCGACAGGGAATCATTATTATTTAGAGATAAATAAGGTTAAGAAAATAGCGGAATTTCCTGGGAAGGTAAGAATAAACAATACTTATCTTCCTTTTTCAGATTTTTCTCAACCCAACTTGCCAAGCGGTCTCTTAAGCTTTTGCGTATCGAGATTTGGTGCAGATATTCCTATAGAGACAGTCAGTTCTTTGGATTTTGACAAGTGTTACCGTTTTGCTCATCTCTATCATAACCTTCAATGGACAAAAAAGAAGGAGCCGAGTGTTTCTAACAGGCAGTGTGACTATTTTCCAGATGCTCAATGGTTTATCCTAAATTCAGTAAAACAAGATCTATTTTTCGCAGCAAAAGGTGGGAACAATCGAGAAAGCCATAATCATTTGGATGTCGGTCATTTTGTATTTGGAAATCACGAAGTATTGTTCCTAACAGACCTAGGAGCAGGGGAATATACTAAAGAATACTTTAATGAATCAAAACGGTATCAGTATTTTGTTACTTCAGCTAAGAGCCATCATCTGCCTATCTTAAATGGTTGTTCTCAAGTCGTTAACGACGGAAAAGCAGAAGTGGTAAGAACGGATTGCGCTAACGGGGAAATCACTTACAGCTTGGTCGAAACATATAGTACTGAATCTTATATAGAAAAATTTACCCGTCATTTTTCTGTTCATGAACAGAAAAAAATCTTAGTGCTCCATGATCGGTTTTGCTTCAATAAAGCAAAAAATGAGATCATAGAGAATTTTGTGTCTCCTATTGAACCAGTAATAGAGGAGAAAAAAGTTATTCTAAGAACAAGCAACGAAGTCGTTGAAATCAAATTCGATACGCGTTTTTTGATTAGCCTCAATGTGATGAAAAAACAATATCACCGGCATGATGGTGGTCTTTGTGAAGCGCATCAAATACAAGCGATGTATCAGGTTGCCAAAGAGGCTGAGATTATTACTTCTTTTGTACTTATGTGATAAACTTGAACACTTTAACTTAAAAAGGGCAGTGACAATCAACTTGTCACTGCCCTTTTTCGGAGTAAACCACTTTTCCTGCTAACTCCACGTTTATAAATCACACTATCCATAAAACAGGAAGAGCTGTTCTTATGCTTAGTGTAGGACAGCTTTTTCATTATCTCTTATTTCTCTACATTTGACGTGGCGCAGCTGTCGATTGTCGGATAACTAATTCTGTACTAAGTAGAATCCGTTTAGCGATTCCTGGATTTTTAATTCGTTCGTCTAAAAGGTTCACGCCCATTTCGCCCATTTCTTCTGTAAATGCATGGACAGTTGATAAAGAAGGTGAGACATAACGAGAAATCGAAAGATCGTTTATTCCCATCACACTGATTTCTTCCGGCACACGAATCCCAGCTTCTGTCAATTTATGGATAATACCGATCGCAAATGAATCATTTGCTGCTAAAATAGCAGTTGGCAACTTTCCATTCCAGCTTTTCAATGCTTGCAAGGTCAGTTCTTCTCCTGTAGGGACATCCAAGCGACTATTTTCCTTCAAGATAAAATAGTCATCTTTATACAAGCCATGAAATTGCATAACATCAATGTAAGTGTTAGTAGTTGGTGTCTTATACCGACGATAACTGTGAAGATTATCCGTTTCTTCAGCCCCAATAAAAGCGATATCTTTATGTCCAAGAGAAAATAAATGTCCTAAGGCTAGTTCAGTTGCTTGAGCAAAATCGGTGTTTACGGAATCATAGTTGTTCAAAGGGAAATTACTTCCTATTACACAGAAATGTTCATGAAGTGCTGCGAATTCATCGATTCTTTCTTGGGTGAATTTACCAATAGCTAAGAGACCATCCACTGATTCTATTGATTGATCATCTAAGTGAGAAATCTTCAATACGTTATATCCTAGCTCGGCAGCACGTTTTTCTACTCCTAAGCGAATGGACATATAATAAATATCATCTAATTCTTCCTCGTCTAAGCGCCATTGGATGATGCCAAGCGATCGTTCTTTTTTTTCTCCTGTTTTTTTTATGGTTCGTTTCTGTTTCTTTTTTTGTTTATATTTCGTGTAATTCAATTCTTCAGCAATTTCAAAAATCTTCCGCTTCGTTTCTTCAGTAACAGATAAGGTAGGATCGTAGTTCAATACTCTAGAAACGGTAGAGATCGATACTGCTGCAGCTTTTGCGATATCAGTAATAGTGGCCATTTTGTACCCCTCATTCATTCAATTTCTTATATACAGTATATTTCTTTCAAGTAAAAAAGCAAAGTAAAAAAATTACAAATAAAAATATTTTACTAAAAACTATTGATTTTTCCTGAGTAAAAAAGTACTATCTTCTTAAGGAAGCGCTAACAAAAAAGAGGGGTGGGATAAAATTGAAAGGGATAGTAGCTGCGGTTATCGTCATTTGTAGTCTATTTTTAGCAATAGGATATACGAATGATAATCGTGAGCAAATAAATAATTTTAGTAAAAAACAAGAGGAAAAGTTAAAAGAAAATGCTCGAAGCGTTTCTGAACAAGAATGGCAAAACGATGAAGTACCTTTACGTGAAATAGTCTCTTTAGAGGGGACTATCATCAAATCAGATCGAAAAAGCAACAAAGTGGAAAATGGCGATCGCTTCTTATTGCGGACCCAAGGAAACGTTTTTATGATATTCAACGATCAGAATCAATGTTTTCGTGTAGGAGAGCGGATTAAAGTGTATGGAGAATATTATGGTTTTATAAAGGGACAGCTGATTGAAAGGGAGAACGAGAGTGAATGAAAGAAAGAGAGCAAGACAAACTAGCTTAAGGTTCAATGATTGTTTATCAAAAGAAGATATTGAAGAAATGTTTTTGGGTTTGCTAGAGCCATTAAGCGTCTTTTATGAGAAACGACCCGGGCGATTGAAGTTAGGGACGCATGGAACGGTATATACAGAAGATCGTAGACAAATCGAAGCATACTTAAGACCGTTATGGGGATTAGGACCTTTTATCACAAACAAGCCGCATCCTCTTACAGATATTTATCTTGAAGGGATAACGAAAGGTGTAGACCCAAGAAGTCCAGATTATTGGGGAGAAATCGATTCTTCTGATCAATTGATCGTAGAGATGGCTTCTCTTAGTACATCCTTGTTGCTGAATAAAGAAAATATCTGGGATCGATTAGAACCGCAGGCACAAAAAAACCTTCATCATTGGCTAATGCAGGTTAATGAATCTTCTTTACCGAGAAATAATTGGCATTTCTTCCGTGTACTGATCAATTTAGCGATGAAAAATTGTGGAAGAAGTTATTCAAAGAGTTTGTTGGAGAAGGATCTTGAAACGATCGAAAGCTTTTATCAAGGAGAGGGGTGGTATTGTGACGGGGTCGAGACACAAGTAGATTATTATGTTTCTTTTGCAATCCACTACTATAGTTTGATCTATTGTCGCTTCATGGAAAAAGAAGACCCGGTTCGTGCCAAAAGAATGAAGCAAAGGGCATGCTTGTTTGCTCAGACATTTAAATATTGGTTTGATGAAGAAGGAAGAGGGCTTCCATTTGGGCGTAGTTTGACTTATCGCTTTGCGCAAGTGTCATTTTTTAGTGCGTTAGTTTTTGCTAATGTCGAAGCATTGCCGTGGGGCGAGATCAAAGGATTGATCAGTCGACATTTGAAATATTGGAATCAACAAGAGATGCTGACAACTGATGGGTTGCTGTCAGTTGGTTATCATTATCAAAATATGGTTTTTGCGGAAGGATACAATGGCCCAGGATCCCCTTATTGGGCATTCAAAACGTTTTTGTTATTAGCAGTCCCTGATGATCATCCTTATTGGCAAGCAAAAGCACTCGGATTAAAAATAGAAGTACGTAAAAAAGCAGTGCCTTCTAGTAAAAATATGTATCAATATGATCAGACATTAAAGCATGTGCAAGCTTTTCCAGCGGGACAGTTCATTCAAAATCAAAATCATGGGAGTGCGAAATATAGTAAATTTGTCTATTCAACTCTTTTTGGTTTCAGTGTGCCAAAAAGCAACGGATCATATGGTGAAGGAGCTTATGATAGTTGTTTGGCGTTGTCTGAAGATGGCCGTCACTTTCGGACAAAAGAATTAGATGAAATGTTTTCAATCGAGTTAGACCGAGTTGTCCATTTATGGCGTCCTTGGTCAGATGTGACAATAAAAAGTACAATCGTTCCGCTTGAAAACGGGCATTTGCGTATCCACGAAATATGGAGTGAACGGTTGCTGTATGTGTATGAAGGCGGGTTTAGTGTACCAATGGAAAATACAAATAGATGTATAGCGGGACAATGTGCCACAGCACGATCGATCATTGGTACTTCGAGGATTAAGAACATCATTGGATACAAGAAAGCTGGGATTATCCGACCTGAACCTAATACAAGTCTCTATTTTCCGGTAACACTATTACCGTATTTGACAGGCGTGGCTGAAAGCGGAAAACAAGTATTTATATCTGTGATCAGCGGTGTTTTACCAGACCAGGTTTTTGAAGAGCCTGCAGTAGAAATTATTGGGAGAAATATAGAAATCGGGCAACTAGGGCAAAGGATTAATGTAAAGTTGGAGGAAAAATACAACGATGGACAATAGAACAAATATAGTTGAGTTAGATTGGCTAGTTTCAGAAATTGATTTTATTGAAAAACAGGTGCGTGAAAATCAAGAAAAATTTAAATTTCTCGTACCTGCTGCAGCTAGTAACAATCATGTATATGAAGCGGAAGAAAACACTGATTGGACGGCTAGTTTTTGGTTGGGGATATTATTTTTAACAAAAGAACTTTCTAACTCAAAAGATTTTGATCGAACGATCGAAAGTCAATTAGCTTCATTCAAAGAACGTTTAGAAAAAGATATAGCCTTGGATACGCATGATATCGGATTTTTATATCAATTATCAGCTGTTGCTGATTATCGATTGAATAAAAACGAGTCATCAAAACAAATAGCGATACAAGCAGCTGATCGATTGATGGAGCGGTATTCTCCCGAATCTCAAATTATCCAAGCTTGGGGAGACTTAGATGATCCAAAGCAGCGTGGACGTATGATCATTGACTGTTTGATGAATCTGCCATTACTTTACTTTGCTACTGAGGCTACCGGAGATGAGAGTTATAAAACAGCTGCCTACAACCATGCGAAACAAACTCAAAAGTATATTGTGAGAGACAATGCTACTACTTACCATACGTATTACTTTGATGATGTTACTGGAGTGCCTAAATATGGTCGTACGCAACAAGGTTATTCAGATGAATCTTGTTGGGCACGCGGGCAAGCGTGGGGGATCTATGGATTCACATTAAGTTACTTGTATACGGGAGACGGTTCTTTTTTAGAGACCGCCACGCAACTTGCTGATTATTTTCTACAAGAGCTTCCTGAAGATTTGATTTGTTATTGGGATCTAATATTCAAAGAAGGTAGTCAAGAGGAAAAAGATAGCTCTGCGGCAGCAATAGCTGCATGCGGATTGTTAGAACTTTCCAAACAACTGCCTGTTTCAGATCATCGTCATTTCGATTACGAAGAAATGGCAGTCAAAATCTTGGGAGAATTACAAAAAAACTATACAACGAAACAGGTAGATGGATCAAACGGGCTGCTTCTCCATGCCGTTTATGATAAAAACAGCTTAAAAGGTGTAGATGAATGTGTGATCTGGGGCGATTACTTTTATGTAGAAGGGATTATTCGTCTAGCTAAAAAATGGTACTGTTACTGGTGATGTATAAGAAAAGAGGAGGATTCATATATGATGAAGCGATGGAAAAAAATGATGATTGGATCAATAGTTTTGGGAATGTCACTCGTATTTGGTGCTTGTGGTAATCAAGAAGGCAGTAGTGAAGAATCAGCAAATGAAATTACCGTTTCGACATGGAATTATGAAACAACACCTGAATTCAAAGCGCTCTTTGAAGCATTCGAAAAGAAAACGGGAATCAAAGTGAAAGCAGTAGATATTGCTTCAGATGATTATGACACGAAACTTACTACGATGCTTTCTTCTGGAGATACGACAGATGTATTGACGATGAAAAATCTTTTGTCGTATTCAAATTATGCTTTACGAGATCAGTTAGTCGATCAAACAGAACGAATTAGAGAATTAGATACTGATGCTGCTGAAGGAACATATGAAATGTATGATATCGATGGAAAAACATACGCATTGCCCTATCGAACGGACTTTTGGGTACTATATTACAATAAGAAAATGTTTGATGATGCAGGAATCCAATATCCAGAAAATCTAACTTGGGACGAATACGAAGATTTAGCAAAAAAGCTTAGTAAAAATGACGGACAAGTTTATGGAGCATATCAACATATCTGGCGTTCGACGATCCAAGCTATTGCAGCTGCTCAAAACGAAGCGAATCTTGTGGAACCAGATTATCGATTTATGGTTGATTATTATGATCGAGCATTGAGGATGCAAAAAGAAGGCGCGCAAATGGATTTTGGCACGGCTAAGTCAACGAAAGTAACCTATCAATCTCAATTTGAAGAACAAAAAGCAGCAATGATGTACATGGGAACTTGGTATATGGCTGGCATACTTGCGAACAAAGAAGCAAATAAGACAGAAGTAGAGTGGGGAATTACAGCTATTCCTCAGAAGAAAAAAGGAGAATCGGTCACGACGTTTGGCTCGCCAACAGCATTTGCTGTCAATAAAAACTCAAAGAAACAAAAAGCAGCGCAAGAATTTATTGAATTTGCAGCTAGTGAAGAAGGAGCAAAAGTATTGGCAGGAGTAGGAGTAGTTCCTTCATATCGTACAGATGAGATTGATCAGCTTTATTTTAACCTCGCTGGAATGCCAACGGATGAGATTTCTAAAAAAGCTTTTTCTCCTGATGAAATCAAACTTGAATTTCCGATTGATACGCATGGGCCTGCAATCGATAAGATTTTACAAGAAGAACATGACTTGATTTTGGTTGGAGATGAAACGCCGGAAAAAGGAACGGCAAATATGGAGAAACGTGTAGCTGCTGAAAAAGAATAATCATGAAAGGAGAGAAGCCAAGAGATCAAACGCTCTTGGTTTCGTCATCGAAATGGAGAATAGTATAAATAAGAAAGCTACAAATCATTTGCGTAGAAAACGAACGTGGATCGCTTATTCGTTTATCGCCCCGAATTTCATTGGTTTTTTCGTTTTTACATTAATACCGATCCTGTTTTCGCTTGTACTAGCATTTATGAAATGGGATTCTTTTTCAACGCCAGAATTTGCTGGACTAGATAACTTTCGTAAAATGGCCAATGATGAGACCTTTTTGATTTCTTTGAAAAATACTTTTTTATATACCGCTGCTGTAGTGCCCGGCACACTTGTTTGTTCGTTAGGGCTAGCTTTACTACTAAATCAAAAAATTAAAGGGATGAAGCTTTTTCGTACGATATTTTTCTTTCCGTATGTTACTTCTTTAGTAGCAATTGCTGTTGTTTGGAATATGTTGTTTCATCCAACGATGGGACCAATTAATATCTTTTTAAGGCGATTTATTGAACATCCTCCAGGTTGGACTTCAAGTTCAAATTGGGCGCTTTGGGCAATTGTAATTGTCAGTATTTGGCGCGGGATGGGTTATTACATGATTCTGTACCTTGCAGGACTACAAAGTATCCAAAAAGAATTGTATGAAGCGTCTTCACTAGATGGAGCAAATCGATGGAAACAATTTTTGAATGTGACATTACCTTCGTTGAGGCCAACTACCTTCTTTGTAACGATCATGCTTGTCATCAATTGTTTCAAGGTGTTTGATTTGGTACAAGTGATGACGGATGGCGGCCCTGGTCGAGCGACAAATGTGTTGGTTTACCAAATCTACAATGAAGCATTCAAAAAATTTGATTTTGGTTATGCTTCAGCTATTTCACTTGTTTTGTTCGTAATTGTTTTGGGCGTTACGGTTGTTCAGTTTTCTTGGAATAAGCGTCGTACTTAGGAGGTATGAAATGGAAGAGAGTGTTCAAAATGAAAGGAAAAAAGCAAAAATTTTTTCAAACGATATGACTTTTATTCAATGGTTGGGTATGATTCTGCTAATAGGGCTAGCTTTATTGACGATCATTCCTTTTTTATGGATGGTTTCTGCTTCATTCAAAGCAAATAATGAAGTGTTCACGATTCCGATTCAATGGATCCCTAAAACTTGGCATTTAGAGAACTATCTGGTTATTTGGTCTCGTATTCCTTTAGTGACGTTTTTTAAGAATACAGCTTTTTTAAGCGTTGTGATCACATTGATTCAGTTGTTTACTTCTAGTTTTGCTGCTTACGGGTTTTCTAAACTGAATTTTAAAGGGCGCGATATTTTATTTTTAGCATATATCGGCACAATTGCTGTCCCTTGGCAGTCTTATATGATCCCTCAGTTCATCATGATGAGAAAAGTGGGCTTAACAGATACGTTGTGGTCATTGGTGCTATTACAAGCGTTCAATGCTTTTGGTGTGTTCTTGTTGAAACAATATTACAGTAGTATCCCAGATTCTTTATGTGAGAGCGCGCGGATCGATGGCTTATCAGAATGGGGAATCTATCGAAAGATCATTTTACCCCTTACAAAACCGGCGATCGCCAGTTTGACGATCATCACATTCGTTAATACATGGAACGATTATATGGGGCCATTCATTTATTTGTCTTCTACGGAAAATAAAACAATCCAGTTAGGGTTGAAAATGTTTATTGGGCTATTTGATGCAGAGTACGCATTAATCATGGCTGCCTCAGTTGTTTCTGTTCTTCCTGTTGCTTTTATATTTTTAGCGATGCAAAAATATTTTGTAGAAGGGATCGCTTCATCAGGAATGAAGGAATAGGAGGCGATTATGACAGAGCAGCGTTTTGACAAAAATGTTTATATGGAATTCTTTTATTGGTTGTATCAATCATTGGCAAGTAGCCTTTGTTTTTGGTGTGTCAATATCTTGTATATAGCAGCTGCGTTCTTTTTGTCAATAGATGGAAGGAATGTCTTTTCCCTTATTTTTTCTTTGCTTTTTATTGGTCCGGGTTGCATCGTGATGATAGGCATGACAGAAGAATTAGCAAAAGAAAAAAGTTTTTCATCAGTACGTTTGTTCATAAAGACGTTTCGCCGATTTTGGCTAAAGGGATTTTTTTATTGGCTATTTGCTTGGATAGTTAGTGTGATAGCGATTTTTGATTGTTTCTTTTTTATACGTTTTTCTTATGGAAAATGGTTGATTCCGTTGTTTGTTTTACTTGCTTGTTTATCAGTTTCCTTTAGCATCAACTGCTGGTATTTTCAGGTGAGAAATCCAGCGTCAAAACCAAATCAAGTTCTACGAATAGCGTTCTACTATACGTTGAAAAAATGGTATGTGAGTTTACTAGATTTTTTACTATTGACAAGTTTGTTTCTCTTCTTTTTCGTAAAGCCCCAATGGTGTATTCTACTAGGTCCTTCTATCGTATTTGGTTTGATTTACTTCAACAATCGTAAATTGATGAGAACGATGGATCTGTAGACTTTATAAATTGAAACTTTCAACCAAGAATGACAGTTTTTTATGTAAAATCTGTCATTCTTTTTCATTTTTTGAAACATATGGCTAAACAAATGAAATAAAACGTGCTATACTTCTGAATGAAACAGGCTTAGAAACTGTATCACTTATTTGTGATTATTTCTAACTAATAATTAAAAATAAAGCATAAAAAGGACGATGTTCAATGGCTGAAAAAATGAAACAAGGTTCGAAATCTGTAGTAGAAAGTTTGATTAACCATCACGTTGATTATGTATTTGGTATACCAGGCGCAAAAATCGATGGTGTATTTAATGAATTAGAGGATCAAGGTCCTGAATTAATCGTAACTCGTCACGAACAAAATGCTGCATTTATGGCACAAGCAATCGGACGTATCACAGGAGAACCAGGGGTTGTTATCGCAACAAGTGGTCCAGGTGCTAGTAACTTAGCTACAGGTTTGGTAACAGCGACAGCAGAAGGAGACCCAGTTTTAGCAATCGCCGGGCAAGTAAAACGAAGCGATCTATTGAAGTTGACCCATCAAAGCATGGATAATGCAGCGCTGTTCCAGCCAATCACAAAATACAGTGCAGAAATCCAAGATCCGGAAACAATTTCAGAAGTGATTGCCAATGCTTATCGTATGGCTAAGAGCTCAAAAAAAGGAGCGAGTTTTATCAGTATTCCTCAAGACGTAGTGGATGCGCCAGTTGAAGGTAATATCATCAAGCCATTGAGTGATCCTAAATTAGGTTCTGCTTCTGCAGATGATATCCGTTACTTAGCCGAACGCATCAGGGAAGCAAAACTACCGGTATTATTAGTAGGTATGCGGGGATCAAGCGAAAAAGAAACATTAGCTATCCGACAATTAGTTGAAAAGACAGCATTGCCTGTTGTAGAGACATTCCAAGCAGCTGGAGTGATCTCACGTGAATTAGAAGCGCATTTCTTTGGTCGTGTGGGATTGTTTAGAAACCAACCAGGCGATATGCTTTTGAAACGAAGCGACCTAGTCATCGCAATTGGTTATGATCCAATCGAATACGAAGCAAGAAACTGGAACGCAGAAAAAGATGCGCGGATCATTGTGATCGATGAAGCACCAGCTGAAATCGATCCGTTTATGCAGCCTGAAAGAGAGTTGATTGGCGATATCTCAGCTACTCTTGATTTATTGACAGGTTCATTAGAGCCTCAACAAGTGTCAGAAGATGCGAAAGAATATTTAGCTTCTCTTCAAGCAAAACTAACGGAGCGGGATATTGTCCAATCAAAAGGAGAAGCAGGTATTTTGCATCCTTTAGAAGTCATCAACACACTTCAGTCAAAAGTAACAGATGATATGACCGTTACTGTAGATGTAGGGAGTCATTATATTTGGATGGCACGCCACTTTAGAAGTTATGAACCCCGACATCTGTTATTCAGTAATGGTATGCAAACGCTTGGTGTAGCATTACCATGGGCAATTTCTGCTGCACTGGTACGTCCAAATACACAAATCGTATCAGTTTCCGGAGATGGCGGATTTTTATTCTCTGCCCAAGATTTAGAAACGGCCGTACGTAAAAAATTGAATATCGTTCATTTGATTTGGAATGATGGACGCTACAATATGGTAGAGTTCCAAGAAAAAATGAAATATCAACGGGCGTCAGGTGTAGACTTTGGTCCAGTTGATTTTGTGAAATATGCAGAAGCTTTTGGTGCTAAAGGAATCCGAGCTACAAGTGTAGAGGAATTAGAAAAAGCTTTAGAAGAAGGATTTGCGACAGAAGGACCCGTAATTATTGATATTCCGATCGATTACCGTGATAATGAGAAATTGGGAGAAACAATCTTACCAGATCAATTCTATTAAGGAAGTGTCGACATGACTGAAAAAATCTTATACCAGCACGGGACATTAGGAGCTTTGATGGCCGGCTTGATGGATGGAACAGAAACGATTGCTCATATATTGGAAAAAGGAACTCTGGGATTGGGAACATTGCATGGACTTGATGGTGAAGTTATCTTTTTAGATGGCGTAGCTTATCAAGGAAGATCAGATGGCTCAGTTGTCCAATTAGATGGAAGTGAACTTACCCCCTATGCAGCAATTACAGATTTTACGCCAGATACTAGTTTTTCTGTTTCAGAATCTGCAGATGGAGAACAATTGAAAAAAGACATCTTAGTAAAAGAAGATGGGGAAAATCTATTTTTAGCAGTGAAGATAACTGGATTATTCAAAAACATGCATATCCGTATCATGCCGAAACAAGAAAAACCTTATCGAAGACTAGCAAAAATTTCAGAGTCTCAACCAGAATTCCATCAAAGCAACATTCATGGAACATTAGTCGGGTTCTTTACGCCTGAATTATTCCAAGGAGTTGCTGCAGCGGGATTTCATCTGCATTTTATCGATGATACACATACATTTGGCGGACATGTAATGGATTTTGAAGTAACTGAAGGAAAAGTTGAGATTAGCCGCATCTCGTCCCTTGTACAGCACTTTCCAGTTGATGATCCGACTTTTGTTCATGAAACGATTGATTATGCTGATTTAGCAGCAGAAATCCAACAAGCAGAATAGAAAAGACAGCGAGATGCGTTCAAGGTGATCAACCTGACGTATCTCGTTTTTTTGAGGAGGAAACCTAGCGTTTACCAAAAAACTGAGCTATAATCTTCTCCATAGATCAAAAAGGAGCGGTTTTTATCATGTGGACAGAAAAACAGAAAAAAGATGCATACGAAATTCTATTATTACAGCAACAAGGATTATTAGAAGCAGAAGATAACTGGTTAGCAAATTTAGCAAATTCATCTGCATTGCTGAATGAAACTTTACCTGAGACCGTCTTTGCAGGATACTACTTATTTGATGGCAATGAATTGATTTTAGGACCGTTCCAAGGCCGAGTTTCCTGCACACGTATCAAGTTGGGAAAAGGAGTTTGTGGAGAGTCAGCTGAAAAACAAGCGACATTGATCGTTGACGATGTCAAAAAACATGAAAATTATATTTCCTGTGATTCAGCCGCACAATCAGAAATCGTTGTACCAATGGTAAAAGAAGGTCATTTAATCGGTGTTTTAGATATCGATTGCGGAGTAACGAAAGGGTATGATGAAATCGATCAAGCATTTCTAGAAAAATATGTAGATCTTTTATTAGCAAATTTTAATATAAATGCTTTTTCATTTATTAATAACTAAAATTGACTATTGAAACAAAAAAGAAGAGAAATCAAAAATAAAAAGAGCCGGAAAGACAGTGGGCATATCTGTTTTTCGGTTTTTTTATTTTTTTATAAAATCACAAGTGTTATTGGTTTTCATAATCATATTTTAATGGTATTATCATTTTAAATAATGAAAAACACATTAAGGATGGATGAAATATGAATAACGAAACTATCATTTTAGGGAAAAAATATATTTGCCAACCTATTGGCTTGAAACAAAAAGTGGTTGGAGAAGTAATCAGTAAATTAGAAAATTGTGTTGTGATCTGCGTAGACGAATATCATGACGTCGATCGCAATGAAATATTAGAAAAATGCGGAAAAGTAGTGGCAAAATACACTCACGTTTATGAGTTAGAAACGACAGAATATCTATATAATTACAGCAATAAATATGAACATACTTTAGTCTCATAAAGATTTTAAATAAAGTGCCTTCAAAAGCGAGGAGTCCAAGCTTTTGAAGACACTTTATTTAGTTGGCGTTGTTTTTTATATGTCACTTTTCTTTTTAAGTGGCACAATAATTGTAAATTTTCTTTAATTGATTCTCTATACAACCTGAATCTAGGTCAGTATATAAAAACTAGTTTCGTTTGCTTCACTGTCAGAAATTCTCCTTCGCTTCTTTTAGATTATATAAGGTATCTCTAAAGTCCTTTTAGTTGCCAAAATTTAATAACAAATAAAGTATAATGATTATAGCTTCTCTAATTTCACTTAATTTAATTGTAGACATTATTTTTAAATAACAAACATAATCATTAAAAAAGTTTTTGTCATATCCTCAAGTACTTGTTCTAGCTTCCAGTATATGTTTCTATTTTTATCTTATTTTTTTATTTAAACTAAAAGACGTAATTTCAAATGAAAATTTATTGAATAAAGATTCCATTATTATAGTGCCCACAACGAAACCAGCAGCATTTGCAATAATATCCCCTACATCAAATATTCCTAAATGAAAAACATATTGTGCTGTTTCAATTAACCAGATACCCAAAACCACTATGCCTAGATGTTTTTTATTTAATGATAGTATCCAGCCTAATGGTATAAACATGATTATATTCAGCATCACGATTATCGCATCCCCATTGATAAAATCAGAAAGAAATGATAAAGGATTGGATTCTAGTCCTCTTATTCCAATGTTTTTTAAAAAGAGCAGATAAATTAATATTAAAAAATAAAGAATATAAAATCCAATGATTACTTCCTTATAAATTTTCTTTGTAAAAAAACTTAGTAAAAAAATATAGAGAAAAAAAGTAATAATTATTATTTGGATAAATGGAATCCAAAAATCAACATCTCCACTAGGAGGAAAAATAGAGAGTGAGTAAAAATAAAGATATTTCATGTAAAACCATCTGGAAAACAAAAACGATAAACATAGTAATGAAACATTTAAAAATAACAATTTTATTTTAATTTTTATGCTATTAATAGTAGAATTCTCCTTTCAAATTTGTTTCTATTATTATAACAAAAAAACATAAAGGAGCTATACTATGAAAAATATATGAAAAAAACTATCGCTCGCATTTTTAATACTAAGTTTTTTTTCTGCAACAGTTGTAAACGCTGCTACCGCTATGACATATAGTGGGACTGGTATTTGGTCATGGAGATCTGTCAACAGTGGTCTACTTCAACTACACGTTCGTATACTGTTAGGCATAATCTAACTAGACGGAGTGCTGGAGCATCTACTGTGTTGAATGTTGCTATTGCACGGCAGAATCTGATAGGCTCAACTATAGTTTCTTCTAGGAATTTTTCTGGAACTAGCAACGGTACTTTCACAAGTTCATTAACTTCTGGCACGTATTTTCTTCGATTTGAAAGTAATGAGCGGGCCAAAACATTTGACATAAATGGAAGTGTCACGTATTAATATTCTATCTCCTTAAAAAAATTCTATAAATGACCAGTAAAAGTACAATTGGCCGTTCATTTTACTGGTTATTTCTAATGTTTTCTAAATAGATACTCATTATTTATGGTAATTTTTGATTGGTATTTTTTTATAGGAACTAATAAAGTTAAAATGGATTAATCTATAAAGAAAATTATTGAAGGAAAGACTGTTGACAAAGAAAAACTAAGTGTGACAATATACGCGAAATTCTAATTGTTAAATAAAAAGCAAAAAATTCAAATTTTTTTTTAAGCCAAAATAAAAAAACGTTGATTTATCAACGTTTTTTACAGTATCTATTAGTCTCAACCATACATATATGGAGACGGCGGGAGTCGAACCCGCGTCCAAACACATCGCCACTTAAAAATCTACGTTCATAGTCAACTCATTTGAGGTTTCGCTTTACAGCTTGCCGAGTGACAGGCATTCTGTATCGCTAGTCTGATATTCTCTTTTTCAACTTACAGACGGAAAGTTGAAACGTATCCCACTAAAGTTAGGACCCTTACTCGAGCACATGGGCGATGCCGAGAGGATCTACGCTAACTGTTTTTAGGCAGCTAAAGCGTAAGAGTTGTTTTCGTTTTTAGCAGTTATATTTAACTGTAACGTTTTTACGTAGACGTAACCTACGAAACGCAATTCAAGCTCGACTGTGCCTGTCGAATCCGTAACGTCCCCGTTAGCTAACAAGGGTTACGTGTATTTTTCATACAAAATCAGTATAGCACATCTTGGGATAAATTCAATAAAAAAGCGGATGATACTCCATTATTTATATAAAAACTGTCCCTTTCTTAAGAAAAAATAAGTGATTTTTTAAGAAAGGGTCCAGTTTCGAAAAAATATCCTTAAATCAGATCAAAATGCTTCAATGCGTGGACAATCCCGCCTTCTGTATTTTTCTTTGTAATGAAAGTAGAAAGCTCTTTTAATCCATCATAGGCATTGCCCATAGCGATTTTGTTGTCGCAAGCTTCCAACAAGGCAAAATCATTCGGACCATCGCCAAATCCAAAAGTAGGAACTTCTTCTAATTGAAGTTCTTTCTTCAGTCGTTTGACACCTGCGCCTTTTGAGATTCCTTTCTTCACTGTATCAATCGAGTAAGGACCATTCCGATAAAAAGTTAGCTCAGGAAAATGTTCATGATAGTATTCGTCACCCGATTGAGATAAGATAAGTAACATATTTACTGTATTGTCTTTAAAGCCTAGAGGATCTATTTCCGGCACATCTGAATGGATAAAGTCATAAGCATCGATCATTGTTTGGCTATGACCGGTACACCAGATTTTCTGGTCGTTATAGTAAGAAAGTTCGTGCCCATTCAACTGTACATGATCATACATTTTTTGACATTCTTCTGAAGAAAATGTCTGAGAGTAGATTTCTTCACCGTTTACTCGAATGAAAGAACCATTCATGGTGACTGCAGAAGTAATGCCCGCATCTTCCATGATCGAGTGGATTTCTGCTTCTGTACGTCCTGTGGCGATGACGGGAAGAACGTTGTTTTCTTTTAATGCGTTCATAGCTTTTGCCACTTCGGGTGTGATTTTTGACTTCCCATCTAGTAATGTTCCATCAAGATCAAAGAAAGTGATTGCACGATAATTTGACACAAATAAAACTCCTTTTTTATTGGAATAAGTTTATCTTAACAAAGAATGAACAAAAGACAAACCTTTCGTGAAGAATTCCTGAACATATTGGTTCAGTCAACAATATAGAGTATACTATAAGAAGAGAATTTAGGAGGGAAAGAATGATTTTTTTCAGTATTGGTATCTTATTCTTAATAATTGGCAGTCTTTTTCGGATTCTGCCCTCAAAAGGAAACCTGCCTTTTTATGGGTACCATTCGCCTCTTGCCGCAAAAACAGACGCTCATTGGCGACTAGCACAAAAGACAAGCGGGAACTGGTTTTTCCTTATGGGCTTACTGATGACATTGATCGGTTATTATTTAAAGATATCTGGACATACGAATTATTTTTTGATCGAAATGCTATTATTGGTATTTCCAATTATGCCCATTTTTATTATGACAGAAAAAAAATTACAGAGATATGACCTGGAAACTGGAGGGAACGATAATGAATATTTTAATGATTGAAGATAATCAATCTGTTTCTGAAATGATGCAGATGTTTTTCTTAAATGAAGGTTGGGAAGCAACCTTCAAATATGATGGAAAAGAAGGGCTCGACGCCTTTTTAGAAAACCCCCAACATTGGGACATGATCACATTGGACTTGAATTTGCCTACAATGGACGGCATGCTAGTAGGAAGAGAGATCCGCAAAGTTTCAAGCACAGTGCCGATTATCATGCTGACAGCTAGAGATTCTGAAAGTGATCAGGTGATCGGATTAGAGATGGGGGCAGATGATTATGTGACGAAACCTTTCAGTCCGCTGACGCTTATTGCTCGAATGAAAGCTTTACATCGCCGTAGCGAGTTGGCAGAAGCAAGAGAAGAAGCAGCGGTTTCAGATGACCATTTTGATATTGAGACCAGTCATTTCAAGATGAATACGAAAACACGAGAAGCATATCTGGACAATCGGCCCATCGAAGGCTTGACGCCTAAAGAATTCGATCTATTGTTTACTTTAGCAAAAAAACCACGACAAGTATTTTCTCGGGAACAGTTGCTTGAACTAGTCTGGGATTACCAGTATTTTGGTGATGAACGGACAGTAGATGCCCATATCAAGAAATTGCGTCAAAAAATTGAAAAGGTCGGACCACAAGTTATCCAAACTGTTTGGGGAGTCGGCTACAAATTTGATGATTCTGGTGTTGCCTAATGCGTTATTTGTATCAGCAACTCTTAGCTTTTTGCGGAATGGTCGCGTTGATCTTATTGATCGTCGGAGTTTCTTTTACGCAACTGACAAAACAGACGATTGAAGAAAACAATTATCAGCAACTGTTTGGATATGCTGAATCAGTTGAAAAGACAACGCAAACCTATGCCGATACACTTCCGCAGTTTAGTCAAGATCAGGCATTTCAAAATGCATTGCTGCTGACGGAGCAAGTACTGACAGAACAAAATGTGAATTTTATATTCATCGACAAAAATGAACGTGTCATTTATCCGACCAATACAGCATTGCTGAACTTTACCTTAACAACGGATCAATGGAAAAATCTGAGGAGTGGGCGTCAAGAGAAATTCACATCAAATAAAAACATTTTAGGGCAAGCACAGGCGACCTCTTACGCACTTGTACCATTCAATTTGAATCATGAATTCTATGGAGCACTTGTAGTCAGTCAACCTGCGCGAAATATCGATAACAGTGTTCGTCCAATTACACTGAACCTGTTCAAAGGTTTCATTTTTTCCAGTATTGTGGCGGTCATTGCCAGTTATGCTTTTGCAGCATTCCAAGTCAAGCGGATCAATCGTTTAAGGAATGCGACGAAAGAAGTGACGAATGGCAATTTTGATGTACAGCTTCCCGTACATGATAAAGATGAATTTGATGAGTTAGCAGATGATTTCAATAAAATGACGAATTCACTGAAAGAATCTCAAGCAGAAATCGAAGAACAAGAAAATCGTCGAAGACAATTCATGGCAGATGCTTCCCATGAGATGAGAACACCTCTTACGACAATCAACGGTCTTCTGGAAGGGTTGGAATACAATGCAATCCCTGAGAATCAGCGAGAAAACGCGATTAAATTGATGAAGAATGAAACAGAGCGTCTGATCCGTTTAGTAAATGAAAATTTGGATTATGAAAAAATCCGTACGAATCAAATCAGTATGGTCATTAAAAAATTCAATGGTACAGAAACATTGAGGAATATTGTTGCCCAGTTAGAAGCTAAAGCAGAGGCAGCAGGGGATACGTTGACTCTGAAAGCCGATGATGATATCGATGTTTACGCGGATTATGACCGTTTTGTCCAAATCATGGTCAATATTATTCAAAACGCGATACAATTTACCGAAAACGGCCAAATCATGGTCACCCTGGAAAAAGGCTACCTTGAAACGATCATCACGATCGAAGATACGGGAATTGGAATGTCTGAACAACAAATGAAAAGTATATGGGATCGCTATTATAAAGTAGATCCTTCAAGAAAAAATACAAAATATGGTGAATCAGGATTAGGTTTACCAATCGTGCAGCAGCTTGTTCGCCTGCATAAAGGAAAATTAGAAGTAGAAAGCGAACTAGGAAAAGGAACGAAATTCACTGTTCGTTTGCCTGACGTAGAAATCAAAGAAGAGTAAAAAAACAAGTGATATAAAAGATCATGGATCGATCTTCTATATCGCTTGTTTTCTTATAATAAAAGGACTGATTTAACCCGCAGGCTCTAAACGATCAATGTAAGGACTTTGGGCAATAGTAGCGTCATGCGTAAAGAGTAAGATACCTTGATTTTCTTCATGAGCTAAATAAGAAAGCAAGTGGAGCAGTTCTTGAATCTCCAATATGCTAAGTTCATCAAATGTATCTTCAATAACAATATTGTTTCGTTTGGAAAGCAACGCATGAAGCAATTGAAGCTTTACTTTCTCAAAAGGCGTAAGCTCAGTCGCCGCACAATTAAGTAACGAAGAAGAGATATCAAGTTTTTCTTGATAGGCTAAACGATCTTGTTTGATTCCCTTTTCTGGTAAATCTAACAGCACATGGTCTTTGAGCTTTAGGTAAGGAAACATTGGCCAATCTTTTTGAACGATGGCGAAATTTTCCAGATTAGCAACTAGAACTTCTTTTTTTAAATGTTCCAATATCTTATCCTGTTTTTCGAGGGGACACAAGATAACGGTCAAATGGTCAGCGTTAATCAAATATTCAGGTTTCATTACGTTTAGACCTCCTGCTTTGCAAGTGATGGATAAAAAAAGTGAATGGCAATAGGCTGAGAATCAGACAGCACCCGCTAAGTCCAACAAGTGTTTGGGCAAAGCCTCTAAGAATATCTGTGAAAAACAGATCATTTTGAAAATCGATAGTAAAGAAAGTCTGCTGATCCATCGGAATCGTAAGTCCGCTTACTGAAGTCAAGATATCACGGATATCTGGCAGCTCAGCAGTCTTTAAGACAAGAAAATTGATCCTTTGAAGCAGTGTTTCATAAACCGACTGGAAGCTGACGATCCACAATAAAACCAAGATACAACAAAGAAAGAGAGGAAAGAACAGCTGCCAAAAAATAAAAAGGAACAGTTTGGCTTTAGAAAGACCAGTCAGGCGCCAATTCATCAATTCTTGCTGGTTTTGCCTGAGTGAATAGTAAAAGAAAAAGATAAAAAAGAAGGCAAATAGAAAAAATAAACTGAATATGCCTTTTAGATAAAATCGGCTAGCTAATTCTAAAGCCGGAAGAAGCTCCGTAGATGCAGAAGCACCGATAAATGAAAGCCGATCTTGGACTTGATTCGCTAAAGCCGATTGCAAATGGTAGAGAGTCAGGCATGCTATCAATAAAAAAGCAGAAAAGCTTGAAAATAAACAATAGAGTATTGTCTGCTTTTTGTAATAAATTAATCGAGCAGTAGCATAGCGGATCATTTTCATACTTTTCACCTCTATAAAAAGTATAAAAAATGAATATGAATAAAGTATGAAATTCCTTTAGTAAAATCACGAATTAAAACCAAAATCAGGAAACCTCTTGCTTTTTGCAAGAGGTTGTGAAAAAAGGAGCTGCGACAAGATGTTTGTCGCAGCTCCTTTCAGATTTGTTTTATCATTCGGAAGAACCTGTGGTCGTTCCGTGAAGTTCTTGATACGTTTGTGTTTTATAAAGATCAACAGTTGATTGTCCGTTGTGTTGACTAAAGACACTAGTTGATTTGTCACCAAGAGATTTTTCAGCTTCTTTTAATTTTTCTAAGCCATTCTTGTAGTCATACTCACTGGTATCAATTGGGTCTAACCCACTGTTCGTATAGAACCGAAGAAGATCACCGTTATTGATTTGATCAGAAACAGCTAACTGTTTATCAACTTTTTCTTTGTGTGAATCAATTTCATTCTGTACTTCCTCAGTAGGTTCAGTAATGGCTTCACCAGTTTCGTTACTGTAGATGGTACCACCGTAGTAAGTATATTTTGGAGTAACAAAATCGCCATCACGGAAAGAAACAAGCTGTTCATGATCTTTCGAGAATAGATCTTGTCCTAACTGAATATAATTTTTTGTATCTACACCTAGTAAATGGAGAAGTGTAGGCAAAGCATCAACTTGGCCGCCATAAGTGTGATTGATCCCGCCCTGTGTTTGTCCAGGAATATGGATCATATAAGGGACACGCTGCATTTGTGCATTGTCATAATTTGTCCAAGTAGAACTTGTTTTTCCAACTAGTTCAGCTAGATTTTTATTTCTAGAATTCGAGACACCATAATGGTCACCGTAAAGAACGATAACTGAATTATCATACAAGCCGCTTTCTTTCAAATAGTTGAAGAATTCTTGTACGGCAGTGTCTAAATAATTGGCTGTCGCGAAGTAACCGTTAATCGTCTCATCGTTTGTATTGGCTAACGGGAATCCAGCTTCGTCATTGGTGAATTTCGAATAAGGATAATGGTTAGATACAGCAATGAATTTTGAATAAAATGGTTGTTGCAGACGTTCCAAGTATTGTACAGATTGTTGGAAAAATGGTTTATCATGCAAACCGTATTGGAACGAATTGTCATCATTAACGTCATAATAAGAAGAATCGAAGAAATAATCATATCCTAAATTCTTATAGGTCTCGTTTCGATTCCAGAATGTGCCGGCGTTCCCATGAAACACGGCACTCGTGTAGCCTTCTGTTTGACTTAAAATATCAGGTGCAGCTTGGAAAGTATTTTTTCCGCCTAATTGTGTGAACAAGGAGCCTTGATTCAAGCCAAACAATGAATTTTCCATCAGCGTTTCCGCATCACTTGTTTTTCCTGCTTTTACTTGATGGAAAAAGTTGTCAAAACTGAACGTGCTGTTGCTGTGATAAAGACTATTGATGAAAGGTGTAACTTCATGTTGGACACCATTCTCATCTGTCAATTTATAATCGATCAAGAATTGTTGGAAGCTTTCTAAATGGATATAAATCACATTTTTTCCTTTAGCAAGTCCAAACAAATCATCATTTGGTGCTGCGTAATGTTCTTTTACATAATTTTCTACTTCTTTCATATCATTGGGGCTTGCTTCTGCCCGCACTTGGTTTGTCTGGTAAGTTTGAACGCCGTCGTAAACCATGAAAGCATTCAAGCCAAGATATTTAACCAAATAATCCCGAGAGAATGTACGAGTCAATAATTCTGGACGATCAGCTTCCGCCATAAAAAGATTTCCTGAGAAAATCATAACGGCTAATGTAGAGATCGCAAAAGCCATTCTTGCTCGAATCGGACGAGGGTCCAACTTGATTTTTTTGGCGATCAGTAGAACAGTCAAGATAATGAAATCGATCCAATAGATCACGTCATATGGGCGAAACAGTCGAATGGCACTTTCTCCCAGACCACTTGCTACTTTCCCAGCACCTAAAATCGTGTTGATCGTAATGAAGTCCGTGAATTCTCGATAATAAGTGACATTCGAAAAAACAAGCAATGTCAAAAGAAAATAAATGACCATCATCGTGATATAAGCAACTCTAGGGCGTCTGATATAAAGAGCAATTCCAAGTAATAACAGTGTAGTTGCAATAGGATTGATAAACAAGATAAAGTATTGAATGCCACTTTCAATTCCGAGATGGAAATCGACCAAATAGGCAAAAATCGTTTTCAACCAAAGTAAAACGACTAGTAAAGAAAAAAATCCGAGCCTCTTATTCAAAAAGGCAGGTGTTTTTATATATTTCAAGATAATCTTCCTTTCTGCACTTCTTAATCACAGAAGTGTCATGAAACCATGTTACACAGCTCACTTATTCTCATTTATTTTACTAGTATGACAATATAGTGTCAATTGAAACCAGAACTTTGTGCTGTTTCATTAAGTTTTTCTTTAAGCTTGATGAAAAAGGAGCAGTAAGACAAGACCTATGTTTTTTGTTATACTTGAGAAGAGAAAGCTAAAGCAGGTGAAGGAATGAAAGTACAAGTAAAAAAAAGAGCAAGCAGTCGATTGAAAAAAGGATATCCACTGATCCAAAAAGAAGACCTTGCACATCCCCAAAAAGAAACCACGCAATGGGTGGAATTAGTTGATCCGCAAAACCAATTTATCGCAAAAGGATATCTAGGAAAGCAGAATAAAGGGATCGGTTGGGTATTGAGCCAGCAGGATATCCCATTTGATCAATCATTTTTTGAAGAACTTTTTGTGAAGTCAAAAGAAAAAAGAACTTTCTTTTTTTCAGATGATTCTACTACCGCTTTTCGTATATTCAATGGAGAAGGAGACGGAATCGGCGGTCTGATTATTGATTATTATGCAGGTTATGCTGTTTTTTCTTGGTATAACGAGACGTTATATACACATCGTGAATTATTGATTCAAGCTTTTCGTGAAATCTATCCGGAAATCATCGGCGGATATGAGAAAATTCGTTTTGAATCAGTGAATCTGCCTGAGAGCCAGTTCATTTACGGAAAAGAGGCACCGGAGCCCTTGGTCGTAAAAGAAAACGGAGTAAAATTTGCCGTTTATTTGAATGAAGGATTGATGACTGGTATCTTTCTAGACCAAAAAGAAGTACGGGGATCATTAGCAGAAGGTTTCGCTTCTGGGAAAACAGTTTTGAATATGTTTAGTTATACCGGCGCCTTTTCTGTTGCTGCCGCAATGGGAGGGGCAATCGAAACGACAAGTGTCGATCTAGCAAAACGCAGTTTGAAAAAAACACAGGAACAGTTTGAAGTGAATGGCCTGGATGTCGATCAGCAAAAAATCATTGTTATGGACGTATTCGAGTACTTCAAATACGCAAAAAGAAAACAATTTTTATATGACATGATTGTATTGGATCCACCAAGTTTTGCCAGAAACAAGAAAAAAGTCTTTCGCGTAGCAAAAGATTATGGGGAACTGATCAAGGATAGTCTGGATATTTTAGCAGAAGATGGGATACTTATTGCGTCTACAAATGCTGCGAATGTCTCGATCGAACAATTCCAAACAATGATCGAAGAGGAATTCCATGCCAAGAATGTTTCTTTTGAACAACTTGCTTTATATCGTCTGCCAAAAGATTTCCAGACGACGGATACCTTTTTAGAAGGCAATTATCTGAAAGTGTTTGTTTATCAAATTAAAAATAACCATTAGAAGGAGCGATGCAGAGTGGTTCGGATAAAGGGATTGAATATAGGAAGCGGTAGACCAAAGATTTGTGCGCCTCTTATCGGAGCCGTCCGAGAAGAAGTATTACGTGAAGCAGTTCTTGCACGTGAAGCAGGGGCCGACTTAGTAGAATGGCGAGTCGATCATTATCGTAAGGTTTTTTCTTTTGATGAAGTTGCAGAAACATTGGTTCTTATCCATGAGATGCTTGATGGATTGCCGTTATTATTTACGTTCCGTACCTTAGCTGAAGGCGGAGAACAAGACATATCGATCCGTCAGTATCGCGATCTTTATGAACATGTGATACACACTGGATTAGTAGATATGGTCGATATCGAGTTGTTCAAAGTTGAAAGTTTAGGGAAAGGACTGATAGAGGAAATCAAATCTTTAGATATCCCTTTGATCATCAGTAGTCATGATTTTAAAGAAACACCAGCTGACCCTGTCTTGCTTTACCGACTGAATGTCATGGAACATTTTGGCGCTGATATCGGAAAGTTGGCAGTGACTCCCAACAATGAACGAGATGTTTTGCGGTTGATGGAGTTGACTAGACGGGCAAATGCTTTTGTCTCCATGCCTATCATTACGATGTCTATGGGCGATCTGGGGAAAATTTCTCGTCTGGCTGGCGGAACTACAGGATCCGTCATGACGTTTGGTTCCTTAAGCAGTGATTCTGTTTCTGCTCCAGGACAATTACCGGTCAAAGCATTGAAGCAAATTATCCAATTATTAAATGAACCGTTGTAGAACAAGTTTGAGGTGATATTTTTTGGCAAAGAAAAAAATAGTAAAAACGAATGCGATCCGTATGGTCGAACAAAAAAAGATTCCCTATACAGAACACGAATATGAATGGGACGAAAACCACCTAAGTGCGTCCTCTGTCGCCGAACAGCTCCCAGAGAGCCAATCTCGTATATTTAAAACACTGGTTGCTGTGGGCAATGTGACGGGGCCTCTTGTTGCTGTGATACCAGGAGAAGCCGAATTGAATCTAAAAAAATTAGCAAAAGTTTCAGGGAATAAAAAAGTAGAAATGCTTCATTTGAAAGATTTGGAAGCAACGACCGGATACATACGTGGTGGTTGCTCGCCTATAGGAATGAAAAAACTATTTCCTACTTATTTAGATCAAATCGCAGAAAACTATGATCAAATCATTGTATCAGCTGGCAGAAGAGGGCTGCAGATGGAATTAGCTCCTCAAGATATCTGTGCATTAACGAGCGGACAATTTGCAGATATAAAACAATAAATCATACGTATAAAAGAAAGAAGGAGGCCGGGATGTTGTTTGCCCAGTCTCCTTCTTTCTTTTTTATACATTATGCTCTTTGCCCAGCATTCATTCCTGCTACATGTCCTGTAGCGAAAGCCGCTGTGATATTAAAGCCGCCAGTATAACCATTGACATCCAGTAATTCTCCGGCAAAATACAGACCATCAATGATTTTACTCTCCAACGTTTTAGGATGAATTTCCTTTAGAGAAACCCCTCCGCCAGTTACAAATGATTTCTCAATAGGAAAAGTCTTGTTGATTGATAGCTTAAACTCTTTGCATAATTGAACGAAATCTTGAATTTGTTTTTGAGAGGCTTGTTGTCCTGTTAGGCTGTCCATTTCAAGCCGCTCAAGAAAGAAAACCAACAATCGCTCAGGTAATAGACCGTGCCAAGCATTTACTAAGTTCTTTTTGGTGGCTTTACTTTTTTCTGTCAATAAATGAATAAGCTCTTGTTTGGTTTGTGTAGGGAAACAATCCAGAGAAAGCGTCACTGGTTCTCCCGTTTTCTCTAATTCTTTATTGACAAAACTTGAACAACGCAGTGCAGCCGGACCAGAAATACCGAAATGGGTGAAAAGCAAATCCATCGTATGTTCAGTCAATACACGGCCTTTTTTATTTAGAACACGTAAAGTGATGTCCTGTAAAGAAAGCCCTTGAAGTGTTTTCTCTTGAATATACGGTTCATCCGATATCAAAGGGGACTCTGTCGCATAAAGAGGCGTCACCGTGTGACCTACTCGCTTCACGATCTTGTACCCATCTCCAGTAGAACCAGTAGAGGGATAAGTCCGACCACCAGTCGTTAAGATAACGGCAGGAGCATGGAACTCTTCGAATTCCGTGCGTATACCGTAAATTTTATGTTCTTTGTGGATCAATTTCTCTACTCGAGTAGAGAATAGGATCGTCACATCTAGTTCTTTCAGACGATTAAGTAATGCTTCGATAATCGTTTTTGATTTATTTGTCACAGGAAACATCCGTCCATGATCCTCTTCTTTTAAATGTACGCCTTGTGATTCAAAGAAGTTCATGATATCGAAATTATTCCATTGCGCAAATGTACTATATAAAAACTTTCCATTTCCAGGAATATGTGCGATTAAATCATCAACAGGACGATTATTCGTGACGTTGCACCGACCACCACCTGTCATCAGTAGTTTTTTCCCTGCTTTTTTGTTTTTTTCAATCAAAAGTACGCGTGCGCCTTGTTCAGCTGCACTGATCGCTGCCATCATCCCGCTTGTTCCAGCGCCGACTACGATCACATCATACAGTTTTTCCATTCCCTCACCTCAAGGAAAGTGTAGCATATTTGAAGAAAGAAAACAGAAAAAAATGTTTTGAGCCAAAAGAGAAAATGAGCTAAAATGAGGGAAGATAAGCAAAGGAGCGTGGAACGATGACAAACGCAACAGAATGTGTTCAAGCAATTCAAGAAAAGCTACATCAAAAGGATCAAGGACAAGAAGAATTTTTACAAGCAATCGATGAATTTATGCCCACAGTAATGTCTTTTTTGGACACTCATCCCGAATATATCGAAAAGAATATTTTAGAACTTTTAACAGAACCAGAAAGAATTATTCAATTTCGAGTACCTTGGCAAGATGATAAAGGAAACTGGCGAGTAAATAGAGGCTATCGTATCCAATACAATTCAGCTATCGGCCCTTATAAAGGTGGATTACGCTTCCATCCCAGTGTCAACCTAAGTATCTTAAAATTTTTGGCTTTTGAACAGATTTTCAAGAATAGTTTAACTGGTCTGCCAATCGGTGGAGGAAAAGGTGGGAGTGATTTCGATCCTAAAGGGAAATCTGATAATGAAATCATGCGTTTTTGTCAAAGTTTCATGTTGGAATTGTCAAAACATATCGGGCCATCGATTGATGTTCCTGCGGGAGATATCGGTGTAGGAGCTAGAGAAATCGGCTATTTGTTCGGCGAATATAAACGATTGAAAAAATATGATACTGGTGTGTTGACAGGTAAACCTCTA
Source organism: Enterococcus sp. 2STP (assembly GCF_032465635.1). NCBI lineage: Bacteria > Bacillati > Bacillota > Bacilli > Lactobacillales > Enterococcaceae > Enterococcus > Enterococcus sp. 2STP. Next base: position 13,565 of record NZ_JAWDJH010000007.1, on the reverse strand, counting down.
GATTTCTGGGGAAGCAAGATACGTACAGAAGCGACTGGATATGGATTAGTGTATTATGTCAAACATCTATTGAACGAAGAAAAAGATTCATTTAATCAAAAAATAGTTTTTGTTTCCGGAAGTGGGAATGTAGCCATCTATGCAATCGAAAAAGTGCAAGAGCTAGGCGGGAAAGTGGTTACATGTTCAGATTCCAACGGGTACATCTATGATCCAGAAGGAATAGATGTGAAACTATTGAAAGAAGTCAAAGAAATCAATAGACAACGTTTGACGGAATACGCGAACCAACGTCCTTCTGCTGTTTATCATGCTGGAGAATCTGTTTGGACATTGAAAGAAAAGGCGGATATCGCTTTGCCATGTGCTACTCAAAATGAAATAGACGAAAGCTTGGCTGAAATCTTAGTAGAAAATGGGATCAAAATCGTAGCAGAAGGCGCTAATATGCCATGTACAGTAAAAGCTGTTTCTGTTCTTCATGAAGCAGACGTGTGGTATTGTCCAGGAAAAGCTGCTAATGCTGGAGGTGTGGCAGTATCTGCTTTAGAAATGAGTCAGAACGCCCAGCGATTGACTTGGGAAAGAGAACAAGTGGATGAGCAGCTGGATCAAATCATGGAAAAGATTTACCATACGTGTCGCCAAACAGCCGCTGAGTATGGCGATGAAAAGAACTTGCTTCTTGGAGCAAATGTTGCTGGATTTGAAAAAGTTGCCAAAGCAATGGCAGCAGAAGGTTTAGTTTAAAAAATGAAACTTTCTTGGAAATATTGTCAGCATTTTGTTTATTTGCTTGAAAAATAATAAAAAAAAACGTAAAGTATTACCTGTAGAGTAAACCTATAAGGAGGAGAACAAATGGCACACATTCATTTTGACTATTCAAAAGTAGCACCGTTTGTCAATGAACATGAGTTAGGGTACATGCAAAGCCAAGTAACAGCAGCCCACAACGAATTACGGGAAGGAACTGGTGCAGGAAGCGACTTCCGCGGCTGGATCGATTTACCAACGAACTATGACAAAGAAGAATTTGCACGTATCAAAGAAGCAGCTAAAAAAATCCAATCTGATTCTGAAGTATTAGTTGTTATCGGTATCGGTGGTTCTTATTTAGGCGCTCGTGCAGCGATCGACTTCTTGAATCACACATTCTTCAATCTATTAGATAGCGACACACGCAAAGCACCACAAATCTTCTTTGCCGGAAATTCAATCAGTTCAACATATATCGCTGATTTGATCGAAGTAATCGGTGATCGCGACTTTTCAGTAAACGTTATTTCAAAATCTGGAACAACTACTGAACCAGCGATTGCTTTCCGTGTATTCAAAGAGCTTCTTGTTAAGAAATACGGACAAGAAGAAGCAAACAAACGTATCTACGCTACAACAGATAAAGCAAAAGGTGCAGTTAAAGTAGAAGCAGATGCAGAAGGTTGGGAAACTTTCGTGATTCCTGATGACATCGGCGGACGTTTCTCTGTATTAACGGCTGTTGGTTTGTTACCAATCGCTGTTAGTGGAGCAGATATTGACGCATTGATGCAAGGAGCTGCTGATGCAAGCAAAGCTTATTCAAGCGACAAACTAGAAGAAAACGAAGCTTATCAATACGCAGCAATGCGCAACATTCTTTACCGTAAAGGCAAAGTAACTGAGTTGTTGATCAATTATGAACCAGGAATGCAATACTTCTCAGAATGGTGGAAGCAATTGTATGGCGAATCTGAAGGAAAAGACCAAAAAGGCATCTATCCTTCAAGCGCAAACTTCTCAACTGATTTGCACTCTTTAGGACAATTCATCCAAGAAGGACGCCGCAACATTTTTGAAACAGTTGTGAAAGTTGAAAAACCTCGTAAATCAATCACGATTCCTGAACAAGCAGAAGATTTAGACGGTCTAGGCTACTTGCAAGGAAAAGAAGTGGACTTCGTAAATACAAAAGCATTTGAAGGAACATTGCTTGCTCATACAGACGGTGACGTACCTAACTTGCTAGTCAAAATTCCAGAAATGGATGCTTACACATTGGGTTACACAATGTACTTCTTTGAAATTGCTGTAGGTATTTCAGGTTACTTGAATGGAATCAACCCATTCGACCAACCAGGTGTAGAAGCTTACAAGAAAAACATGTTCGCACTTCTAGGCAAACCAGGCTTTGAAGACCTTGCGAAAGAATTGAACGAACGCCTGTAAGATAAGGGTTTCTCGCTAGATTTAAAAAATCAGTGATAGAAACATGTTCGCTTCTAAATAAAATTAGTGATAGTTTTAGTGATAGTGAACTTAAAAAAGCACTCAATTTGAGTGCTTTTTTATTTGCTCTTCTATATAGTTTTCTAATTGATTCATTGATCTTTTTTTCACTTCGGGAGAAATATGGGCATAGACTTGTGTAGTAGAAACATCTTTATGACCTAAAAAATCTTTGATATCTTCTAAAGGTATTCCTGCTTGTCTCGTTCTAGCTGCAAAAGTATGTCTACCATCATGCACAGTTATGTGGGGGAGATTGGCACGTTTTTCAATTCTATGAGAAGCACCGTTAACGGTTCGATCTCTTATTGGAATACCTTTATTTTTTCCGTAAGTGTTTATAAAAATAAATGCTTCGTGGTCATCTGTTTCAGGTAAAAAACCAAATTCTTTTATGACTTGATTTCTTAAAGTCAATAAGGCTTTCTTTACTCGTTTTGTCATAGGCAATAATCGTGTACCAGATGGGGTTTTTGTGTCATCTGTAATAATCAAACCTTTGTTAGGTCCTTTTTCAGCAGCCCCAAGGCGTTCACGATTAATATTAAGTGTATTCTGAGAAAAATCAATATCAGCCCATTGAAGCCCTAAAACTTCTGATTTTCGCAATCCCTGATCAAATATAATAAGGAAAAAGGGATACCATATAAATGATTTTTCTTTTTTGGCAAATTCGAGAAATAGTTCAGATTGATCAAAAGTATAATATTTAACTTTCTTTTTATCAGATGGATTTCTTGGAAACTCAACAAAACTAGTAGGGTTATTCTTTATATATCCTAACTGAATAGCTTTTTTGAAAGCATTGCTAAGAGTGGCGTTAATACTTTTGGCTGTTGTTACTGAGAGACCTTCCTTAGTTCTCCCCAAACCCTTTTTAGTAAGTAACTGATTGATGAATCTTTGATGATCAGTTCTAGTATATTTATCTAGTTTATATTTTCCAATATATGGAGTGATGTACATTTTTATATTTGATCTGTGAACAATTCTTGTTCCTTCTTTAACATTCATTTTATAGTTATTAATCCAATCGTCCATAAATTTTTCTATAGTCAAATTTTTAGGGTTATTTTGTGTATATTCTTCTGAAGCTATTTCACCTTCGATAATTTTTGCGAATCTTTCTGCTTCTTCATGACTTTTAAACCCTTTTTTATGAATCTTTTTCTGTAGCTTAGTACCAGGATCAATTCCATTTGATATATAGACTTCATAACGATATTCTTTTGATTTTTTTAAATAGTACTTTTTAATGGAAGCCATTAAAATCAATCCTTTCGTATTTCATTTCTAATAATAAGAATATTTTAGGGGAGGTATGTGATTTGAACGAATATTTAGAAAATCTTCGTATTAACAGAGTTCTTATACGAACTTATGTTCTTTTATATTTAAAAAGAAAAGCCCGAAGGCTGATCTTAAACTATTACAATGCAACTAATTAGGGCCGAGCGTATTGATTCCCTCGAGGGGCACGACTATACCCAGCATTATCAGCATCTATTTGAGTCATATATTGATAATTATTTGGATTTGTAACACGAGAATAGTACTTTCCACTATCTGAACGAGCGAAAACCATACCATTTGCAGCGATAGACCACTGGCCATCAACAGTGTATGAATTATTTTGTTGTTCAGCTTGACGTTGAGCTTCAGCAGCTTGCTGTTCTTGAGCCTGACGCTGAGCTTCAGCAGCTTGTTGCTTTTGTCGTTCTGCTTCAGCTGCCTCATTAGATTTTATAGTTGAATCAACATTGACTAAGCGATTTAATAATTCTTGGTTTCCACCAGGTATAGATTGGATAGCTGATAATGCTGCATTGTAGTTATCTCTAGTTGGATTAGCTTCTGCTTGTTCTAGAATGGTTTTAGCTGTTGAAGTTTTTTGATTAATTTCTTCTTGGCGTTTTTTCTCAGCTTCTTTAGCTTTTTGTTCTTCTTGGCGTTTTTTCTCAGCTTCTTTAGCTTTTTGTTCTTCTTGGCGTTTTTTCTCAGCTTCTTTAGCTTTTTGTTCTTCTTGGCGTTTTTTCTCAGCCTCTTTAGCTTTCTGTTCTTCTTGGCGCTTTTTCTCAGCTTCTTTAGCTTTTTGTTCTTCTTGGTGCTTTTTTTCAGCCTCTTCTTTAGCTTTTTGTTCTTCGGCCTTTTTCTTTTTAGCTAATTCTTTAGCCTTTTTTTCATCTTTTTCTCGGCTTTCAGAAGAGACAGATACACTAGAAGATGAAGATTTAGCGTCTTTGTGTACATCTGCTTGTCCAGTTGTTGGTGGAGCAAGAGCCCCTCCGATTACCATAACTATAAAAGCTACTAGAATTCCAATACTAATCTTTTTCTTTGAACGTTTCTTCTTGGAGAAAAAAGAATATACTAAAAAACATACTCCAAATAGAAAACCAAAGAACCCAACTAAAATTAAAAACGTACTCATTTATTCCTCCTTGTTGAATATATCACTGGGTAAATCAAGTATTTACTCCCACTTGAAGGCAGGTAGTGATAGTCGCCCTTAATAAAGCCTTAACAAAAAGAAAGCCCGAAGGCCAACCTTTTTTAATTAGTAGGGATAGTTTTTTCAAAACTTCCATTATCCATAAAATCTTTCATGATAATAGGAGAACCTGGATAAATAATTTCTACACCAACAACTGCATCAACAGTAGCATCAGGCTTAACATCTGTATCGCCCATCTTTACAAGATCTGGTTTGTAGTCTTGAGGGAACAAGCCATTTGCTCCATTCAATAGTTCTTCGGTTTTATCTGTTTCCTGTATAGGTTTGATTGATGTAGCGAATGCCATCCAAGGACTTTGAGCTTTGTCAGATTTATTAGTATATTGAATTTCAATAGCTAATATTTTTTTATTTGGATCATATTGGCTAGATAATTCTTCAGTGTTTTTTATTACAATCTTTGATGAATCGTCTTCAAAAGTTGTATCACTTGTAGATTTTTCTTCAGTACTTGAATCCATAGAGTTGCTGCTCTCTAAAGTAACCATTGTAGAAGTATTAGTAGTCGTTTTTTTAGGCACATCAGAGTTTGAATCGTTGTTACCACAAGCACCTAATGTGATACTAGAAAACAAGATTAATCCTAACCCAACTATTTTTTTCATATTTTCCTCCAAAAAATAAAATAATTTACTCCCACTTAATGGCAGGTAGTGATAGTCGCCAATTTTAAATTAAAAATCTGTACACGCTTTCAGGTAGCCCATACAAATTTGTTAATTCCTCAACTTTTCTAGGGTATTGATCGTTGTCTTCTTTATAAAGAGAAACAATGAGATTAGCAGCAAAGCAATTCGCTTCGCTTTCTGATTTGCTTCTGGATGTTCGTGTAGATACATAATAGCTAGATAACCCACGATGAAAGATGGCGTGACCAAGCTCATGAGCACAAATGTAAAATCTTTCCTCAGAATCCTTTAATTCGTCATTCAAAAGAATGACAGCACGGCCTAAAATCTCTTGGAATTGACCTTTAGGATCATCAATAAAAGGAACATATTCAATTTGAATGTCCATTTTTTCACAAATATAAAATGGATTAGCGGATTGATACTTCCGCTTTAGGTTTTCCACTAAATTGATAACATCCAATTCCATACCCAATCACTTCTCTTTGTCCTTGTCTTCTTTTTTGAATTTCCAAAACATGCCTGCTAAAACATCTCTGACTCTTTGAAGCTGTTCGGGTGTTAACGTTTCGCCTCCATAAGCCATGTTAGCATTTGATTCAAGTAATTTATCCAGTTCAATCAAATCGTCCTCATTTGCCCATTCCGGAATCGTATTTACATTAACTGGTGAATTCTCTTCAAAATATGATATTGAAACGCCGAGAGCAGTAGATAATTTTTTTAAGGTTTCAAGCGTTGGATCTTTCCGTTCGCCTTTTTCAAATCTTGATATTTGAGAAGCACTCACTCCAGATTTTAAAGCCAACTGGTTAACGCCTAAGCCTCTAGAGGTTCTCAATTTTTTTAGTTTTTCTCCAAACTCCATGATAAAACCCCTTTCTTAATATATGATATAGCCCATAGGCAATAAAATCAAAAAAAATTGCATTTTGGCAATAAAAAGTGTTGCCAAAAGACAAATTTAGTATTATAGTATTGTCATAAGGCAACGGAGGTGTATTAAATGAAAACTTTGCTTAAGCAAGAAAAGCTCTACTCCTTGATGCAATCAAAAGGAGATGATCCATATTCACTTGCTAAAAGAATGAATGTTGCTCCGTCAACAGTTTATAGAATTTTAAACGGAGATCGCGGAATCGGTGGTGAACTAATTCCGAAATTGCTTAAAGCTTTTGATTTATCTGAAAAAGATTTCGATAAGCTTTTTATTTTTAGTGAAGTATTGCCAAAAAACAACAGACAGGAGATTGCCAAATGACACGACAAGAAAAAATAAACATTGTACTTGATGCTAGACCACGATTGGTTCACATCATCAAATGTGCTAACGATGATCAACTTGATCACTTAGTTGTGGAAGTTCAAAAAGAACTTCAACGAGAATTAGATGAAGCGGCTTTTGTTTGATTTATAAATCAATAATATAGGGAATTTGTTCATATTACTATGTGAGCAAATAAGAAAAAGGAGTGGGGAAAATGCTAAAACAATCAGTGGTGATTAGAGAATCATTAGTTGAAGCGATTAATAAGAGTGGTGAAACCAAGAAGGAAATAGCAAGGCAAATCAATGTATCACAACAGTCACTAAGCGATTGGTCAACGCCACATAATACAAAGCCAGTCACACTTGAAAATGCCCAAGCTTTAACTGATCACTTTCGAGATTCTGATTTTACTCTTCAAGTGATTCATGAGTTTTTCGGTCTATTCAAATCAATTGATGGTGATGTTTATAGAAGAGATCCATCTTCATTAGATAAGTTGCAAATGATTGAATCTGGCGAACGTAAACAGAAGAAACAAGAAGTTGAGAAAATTCTTCTCAAACAAGTCAATTATTTAACCGCTGACGATCGTCAACAAATAATCTCATACGCCTATGAGTTTTTAGACGAGATTATGGTTGAAGTAACTCTTATCAGTGCATTATGCGAAATGCTTGGTATCGACATCCGTAAGCTCAGTGAGCAGCGATTATCGTACTGGGTAAATCAAGGATATATGAAAGGAGAGTTAAAATGAAAGTTTCACAAATGGAAAAAGTGGTTCCTTTAGCTCCAAAAAAGAAGCCAAAAGAAAGAGTATGGAAGAAAGCTAAAGATATTGCTGAATATTTCGGTGTCTCAGTAGCTACTATTTCTAAATGGACTAACTCAAAAAATGATCCATTACCTTCCCGAAGAGTTAGAGGTGTTTTGCAATACGATTTCGAGTTAATTAAGGAATGGGAAGAACGCAATACTAATTAGAAAGGAGAATGAAGTAATGAGAACAGTATTTAAAATGACTGTCAAAAGTGCTTTGCTTATGAGCCTAGTAGCAATCGTACTGGCAAGTATTAATCCAGCATATGCACTTATTTATTGGGGAACCTTAGTAGCGGTTACTGCTGTAAGAGAAAGTTTCAAAATGCCAACACAAAAAAGACCGACCAGCGACGGCAATCGCTAATCGGTAACATAACAAAATAACTTAACTGTATTTTAGCACGAAAGGAAGGCTAAAACAATGAATGATTTTGGGCAAGCACTCGATCAATATTTAACGACTCCTGAATGGGGCACGCCACATAAAAAGGAGGAAGACGATGAGTAAATCTACCTTAGAAATGAGCCATCAAGAATGGCTCGAAGACCGTAAGAAAGGTATCGGAGGTTCTGATGTCGGAACGATTTTAGGATTGAATAAGTGGAAATCACCTTATCAACTCTGGCTAGAAAAAACAGGACAAGTCGTAATTGAAGAATCAGAAAATGAACCAGCTTATTGGGGCAATGTCTTAGAAGAAGTCGTTGCCAAAGAATTTCAAGAACGAATAGGCAAAAAAGTACGCAGAAGAAACCAAGTGTTTGAACATCCGTTACATCCATTTTTAAGAGCAAATATTGATCGTGACGTAGTAGGGGAAAACGCCATTCTTGAATGCAAAACAGCTAACCAATTTCTTGGTAAAGAGTGGGAAGGAGAAGAAGTCCCGCTTAGCTATCTCTGTCAGGTTCAACATTATATGAATGTTTTAAACAAAGATTATTGTTATATCGCTGTGTTGATTGGCGGACAAAGATTCATTTGGAAGCGAATTGCGAGAGATCAAGAATTAATCGATACAATTACAGAACGCTTGGTTGAATTTTGGGAAACAAATGTAGTTGAAGGTATCGAGCCTGTAATTGACGGAAGTGAAGCGACTGCTGACTTCTTAAAAGAAAAATATGCAGATGTAGAAGAAAATCAAACAGCTCTACCATCGCGTTTTGATGAACTTATCGAGCAAAAAAGAGAACTCAAACGAACTAAGAAAGAAATTGAATCAGCTATTCGTCAAGTAGACAACGAAATCATCAGCGAGTTAGGAAAACGTGAGGCTAGCATTGGTATCACGCAAAGGAACATCATTAGTTGGAAACTTGTTAGTACTAAACGTATGAATTCGAAGAAACTAGCAGAGAAATATCCAGATATCGCAAGTGATGAAGAAATTTATAGTATTACCAAATCTAGAAGGCTAACAGAAAAGGAGATCAAGTAATATGGCGACGAATGAATCGTTAAAAAACCAATTGGCGGAAAAGCCACAGAAACAAGTTGCACCAGGACAATTAGGGCTAAAAGCTCTTATGAATACACCAACGATGAGAAAGAAATTTGAAGAAGTACTTCATGACAATGCAAATGCCTTCATGTCTAACGTGATGACTCTTGTATCAAATGACAGTTATCTAGCAGATAGCGAACCAATGTCTATCATGAGTGGGGCATTAACTGCTGCGACATTAAATCTTGGACTAGACAAGAATTTAGGATATGCGTATCTAGTCCCATTCAATAGTAAAAACAAGCAAACAGGAAAATGGGAAAAGAAAGCTCAATTCATGCTTGGCTATAAAGGTTATATCCAACTAGCCCAACGTTCAGGTAAATACAAAGCATTAAACGTGATTGAAGTTTACGAAGGAGAATTAAAGAGCTGGAACCGACTAACCGAAGAGTTCGAGTTTGATCCGAACGGCCGAACATCTGACGAGGTCATTGGATATGTAGGTTACTTCGAGTTACTGAATGGATTCAAGAAAACTGTCTATTGGACTAAACAAGAAATTGAAGCACATCGGATTGCTAACAATAAAGATCGCGATAAAACAAAGTTAAGTGGTGTGTGGGCATCTGATTACAATGCAATGGCACGCAAAACAGTCCTGAGAAACCTTCTTTCTAAATGGGGTATCTTATCCATTGAAATGCAAGAAGCCACCACGTCGGATGAGAAAGTCCAAAGAGTTCAAGAAGACGGCAGTATCATTGCTGAAACAGAAGTTGAGGAGGATATTCCTGTAAGAAAAGAAGCAGAAAAAGTAACAGAAGAACAATCAGCATTTGATGAATATAAGGACGCGATGCAAACAACAGAAGAACAAGAATCTTTATTCGATACATCAAATCCACCGCTAAACAAATGATGAGGGAGTTATCTCCCTCTTTTGAGGAGGAAATAGTATGAACAATTACTTTCCTCATGATAGTAACTCTCGTAATTCGGATAAATTACTTCCAGTGAGGATGAAATTTGGCGCCGAAGGTTATGGTATCTATTTTATGATTTTAGAACGTCTCCGTGATGAAAAAAACTACATGAGTGTCAAAGATTACAATATGTTAGCCTTTGACCTTCGTGTAGATGCTGGGAAAGTAAAAAGCATTGTTGAAGACTTTGGGTTATTTGCCTTCACCGAAAATGGTGAGTGTTTCTACTCCGAAGGATTTAATAAGCGCATGGAGATTAAAGATGAAAAATCTAAGAAACGATCCGAAGCTGGTAAAAAGGGCGCTGAAAAAAGATGGCAAAAAAATAGCAATGCTATAGCAAAGCTATTGGCAAATGATAGCAAGGAAAGTAAAGGAAACGAAAGTAAAGTAAAGAAAAGTAAAAAAGATGGTTCTTCTACCACAGACAAAGATTTAACTTCAAGAAGCAGCGCGGTGAGCTATTGGTTGAATCAAGTTAATCCAACAGAAGCCCCAACCATTTTAGAATCAATTGATTTTTGGGTTAAAGATTTTAACGGACAAGAAGACATTGTTGTAACTGCTATTGATGAGATGCTTAAAAACGGGGCAAAAAGCTTTAAATACCTTGAAAAGATATTAAAAACTTGGGAAGAAAATGGCCTAGATTCAGTTGAAAAAGTACATAATTATCTGAATGGTCATTATCAGAAAAAAGCGAAGCCCCAAGGATTTACTCGAAAAGCGAGACGTGAGCCTATACCTGAATGGCTTGATGATCCAGAAGGCTATAACAAACGCAAAGAAGCAGAATACCAGCAAGAATCAGGCGACTTACCATTTTGAGAAAGGAGATTCTATGGATTATCTAAAAATTATTACTCAGCTTGATAAACTAGCACAAAACGAAGTAGCTAAAAATGATCTAATTTTAGCATATAAAGGGTTACAGAAAGAAAAAATAAATAGTTTGCCAAAAGAGCAAGCAGAAAAACGTTTTATTTATTATATGCGTCCATATTTTATTTTTGATCTTTACCCCAGCTTGTATAACAAAAGAAAATGGACTGGTTTAACCTTTGATGACTACCTGAGGGGAATCAACAAAGCGTTGTCTAGTCGTAGCAAGGAACCAAATTATTCTATGCAAGGGATGGTTGTATGAACCTAACCAAAGAAGAAAAAGTAGGTGGGACAGTTGAATAAAGTAGATGTCCCACCTAAGAAGAAACGTCCAAGATATTCACTTGATGATCAAACGATAGAGAAGCTCGAATGGCTTTATGAACAGGATAAAAAAGCCATGAATAAGCGCATCTATCAATCCGATACGTTAACAAAAATCATTGACGATGCATATGCAGTAAGAAAAGCATTTGGTAATTGAAAACAGAAATAATAGGAGGAAACCATAACAGACATTTATTCAGAAAAAAGATAATCAACTAGTGATTATCTTTTAGAAAGTTACCAATTAATTTGATGACATTGCTAGAAAATAAGATAAGAGCAAATCCCAAGATATTTATGAAAAGATTGAAATCTAAAAAAATAGCATTAAGTATAACAATAATCATTCCGGTGTATACCAACATATTGGTGTTAAGTTTGCTGAGGAGTGTCATGTTTTTTCCTCCCTATCACTTTTAGAAAAGTGTATCTCTTATTAAATTTATAGTCAATGTTCAGTAAGTAATGTAATTAAATAATCGATAGAAATAGGGGAATAAGAAATGAAATTGAAAGACGGATTTTATAAAAGTTCATACGGAATCGGAGGATTGATAGCAGATCTTCCCACTAAAAATCCTAAAAAGCACAAGAAATTAAAAGTAAAAGTTGGTAATAAATGTCGCTGCATTCCAAGAAAAGATACCCCTTGGATTTTCTCATTCGTCGGTGAAGTAGAAAAAATTTATAACAATTCAGCAATGATCAAAATTATCTCTACTCACCTCGAAGATGATCATTTAGTTAATTTTTATGGAGGGAGAACGGTTGTTCCTTTGGATAGAATCGGAGTGTTAAGGACATGAGAAACCTCAAAGACTGGTTCGATATATCCAGCGAAGTGCTAGGTTGTACATTTGTCTTTGCACTAATTCTTCTGGCTATAGGGACTTTAGTGAAACTAGCAGTAATTATTCTGCAGGCTATTTTTTAGGAGGAATCGAAATGAGAACAGTCATTCAAGGCAAAGAAATCACAGTAACAATTAAATCGGAGCGAGAATTAGACACACAAGAAATAATTGCAGCACATCAATTGGCTACAGGAAATTTTGAAGCTTTATTTATCAAAGAAGATAGCGAAACAACCAACACTAACAAAGAAGCAAAAACGAAATCTGTTTGAAGTTGTCCCACCGAACTAATGGAAAAGGGAAATTACAGAATCAAACTTCTATCCAAGTTTGTAATTTAATATGAGCTGTTAAAACAAGGTTGAATGTAAAGAATAAATCAAACTCGGAGAAATAATTTGTTGGGGTAGTAAAATAAACTTATTTATATAAGTTTGAGTTTGCAACAGTAAATTACATGGAGATTTTCAAAAATAAAAAGCAACAAACTGTATAGTTCGCTGCTTTGAACCATTAACTTGGTGTCAGGATAAACAAATATCCATAAGTTTTCTTCCTAAAGTTGTAAATTGTATACATTGTTCGTCTAAAACTAGTTTATCGCGTGTATCATATTGTTTACTTATATTTCTTTCGTTTACTTCTATCAACGATAAAAAATCAGGAGAAGATTTTATTAATTCAGATTGCCTGTACCCTGGAGATTGCTTTTCAGTGATATAGAAAGCTGGCTCAATTATTCCAGCTCTTTCAAGTAACGAAATAGTTAACTTATCAATTTTTATAATTTCATCATACCAAAACCAATATTTGCTATCGATGGAGTATTCATGATAATCCTTATCATTACGTAATAGCTCCATCGCAGACACACCTTCTTTATTAGACATTTTTAATTGGAACAGAGGTAAAACTTTATACTCAATTGAATAAAGGATTTTACAAATAAATGCTTCATTTGAGGATAAATTTTTTAAAATATCTGAGAAAGCTGGGGGAATTTCTGTATTAAATCGTTTATCCATGGATTTTGCAATAAGTTTAGCAAACATATCTCTAATTTCATTATCATTTAGTTGGTATTGAGAATCTTCCATAGCTTTCAAAGTAAGACCTAGCTTGGAGTTATCTCTTTCATTTTCAGGTATTAAATTGAAATATTTATTTGTATCTGATGCTAATTTTTTTAATTCAGCTTCTCTAACAATTTGATATTCAATTAAATTAGAAAAAACTTTATTAAAAATACCATTTGCAGCTTTTACTAAGGGAGTTTCTACAATATTTCTACCATCAATATTTATACTAATAAGATTAAATGAATTATCGTTTGCACCTAATTTCATAAATGTATCCCTCCTGTATAAGAATAAAAAAGCCGGATTCATCCGACCTTGGTTAATATTTCTGACACAAGTATTATATCATAATTGGAGGAATCAGAGGATGGTACTTTTCGATGTAAAGAAATATGAGACACCAAGCGCAAAAGATGTTGATATGGACCGCACAAAACATAATGTTGGTGTTTTCCTTTCAGCATATCTATCAGCAAGATGTAG
>NZ_JAWDJH010000006.1:0-1667 GCF_032465635.1 Enterococcus sp. 2STP | reverse complement strand
TTGAGAGTAAACCTCTCAAAACTGAACAAAGTAAAAACAAATTGTGTAGTCTCCGTAATATTCCTTAGAAAGGAGGTGATCCAGCCGCACCTTCCGATACGGCTACCTTGTTACGACTTCACCCCAATCATCTATCCCACCTTAGGCGGCTGGCTCCAAAAAGGTTACCTCACCGACTTCGGGTGTTACAAACTCTCGTGGTGTGACGGGCGGTGTGTACAAGGCCCGGGAACGTATTCACCGCGGCGTGCTGATCCGCGATTACTAGCGATTCCGGCTTCATGCAGGCGAGTTGCAGCCTGCAATCCGAACTGAGAGAAGCTTTAAGAGATTAGCTTAGCCTCGCGACTTCGCAACTCGTTGTACTTCCCATTGTAGCACGTGTGTAGCCCAGGTCATAAGGGGCATGATGATTTGACGTCATCCCCACCTTCCTCCGGTTTGTCACCGGCAGTCTTGCTAGAGTGCCCAACTGAATGATGGCAACTAACAATAAGGGTTGCGCTCGTTGCGGGACTTAACCCAACATCTCACGACACGAGCTGACGACAACCATGCACCACCTGTCACTTTGCCCCCGAAGGGGAAGCTCTATCTCTAGAGTGGTCAAAGGATGTCAAGACCTGGTAAGGTTCTTCGCGTTGCTTCGAATTAAACCACATGCTCCACCGCTTGTGCGGGCCCCCGTCAATTCCTTTGAGTTTCAACCTTGCGGTCGTACTCCCCAGGCGGAGTGCTTAATGCGTTAGCTGCAGCACTGAAGGGCGGAAACCCTCCAACACTTAGCACTCATCGTTTACGGCGTGGACTACCAGGGTATCTAATCCTGTTTGCTCCCCACGCTTTCGAGCCTCAGCGTCAGTTACAGACCAGAGAGCCGCCTTCGCCACTGGTGTTCCTCCATATATCTACGCATTTCACCGCTACACATGGAATTCCACTCTCCTCTTCTGCACTCAAGTCTCCCAGTTTCCAATGACCCTCCCCGGTTGAGCCGGGGGCTTTCACATCAGACTTAAGAAACCGCCTGCGCTCGCTTTACGCCCAATAAATCCGGACAACGCTTGCCACCTACGTATTACCGCGGCTGCTGGCACGTAGTTAGCCGTGGCTTTCTGGTTAGATACCGTCAAGGGATGAACAGTTACTCTCATCCTTGTTCTTCTCTAACAACAGAGTTTTACGATCCGAAAACCTTCTTCACTCACGCGGCGTTGCTCGGTCAGACTTTCGTCCATTGCCGAAGATTCCCTACTGCTGCCTCCCGTAGGAGTTTGGGCCGTGTCTCAGTCCCAATGTGGCCGATCACCCTCTCAGGTCGGCTATGCATCGTGGCCTTGGTGAGCCGTTACCTCACCAACTAGCTAATGCACCGCGGGTCCATCCATCAGCGACACCCGAAAGCGCCTTTCAAATCAAAACCATGCGGTTTCGATTGTTATACGGTATTAGCACCTGTTTCCAAGTGTTATCCCCTTCTGATGGGCAGGTTACCCACGTGTTACTCACCCGTTCGCCACTCCTCTTTTTCCGGTGGAGCAAGCTCCGGTGGAAAAAGAAGCGTACGACTTGCATGTATTAGGCACGCCGCCAGCGTTCGTCCTGAGCCAGGATCAAACTCTCATAAAAAGTTCGAACAATCTTGCGATTGTTAAGCTCAATTTGTT